>DASXRR010000158.1:0-15079 GCA_036506475.1 Chloroflexota bacterium | reverse complement strand
GAGCGTGGACCTGGGTGGGCCGTGGTCCGCTGCCAACCGGGGTGCTGCGCGCCAGCGCCAGCGCCGTCGCTTCCTCGATGCCCAGCAAGGCACCTTCCGATTTCACGCGGTCGAACGCCCTGGCGCCGAGCCGCCTCCTTGCCTGCGCGACGGAGCGCTCGTAGTCGGGACGATTGGCTGGCCAGATTTGCGTGCCCAGCGCCTCGAGAGCGGTCTCGCCCGCCCCGAACAGCCGCGCCGCATCGGCGGCACGGCCTTCGCCGGCGGCGACCGCCCCAAAGCCGATCAGGCACTCAGCCATGCCGCGTTCTACGCCGAGCCGACGGAAGTGGCCGAGCGCCTCCGCGAAATTTGCGCCGGCCAGCGCGGAGTCGCCCGAGGCCAGGGCGACGTAGCCGAGGTTGTGGACGAGGGTGGGTTGGGCGCCCAGGCCCAATGCAGCCAAATGCGCCAGGCTCTCCTCATAGCGCGTTCCTGCGCGCTTGTGCGCCCCGCGTGCGCGCTCGACGTCGCCGAGCGCGACGAGGTCCATGGCCAGGCTGAAGAGGTCGCCGGTTTGTCTGGCCAACTGGACCGCCTCGTTCAGCCGCGCGATAGCGGTGTCGAGGTCCCCTGCACGCAGTGCGCGCCGCGCCAGCGCTTCGAGGCCACGGCACTCGCCCCAGGTGTACCCGCCCCGGCGGGATAACGCAATAACCTCCTCCAGAGGCACATCCGGCATCCCTTCCGGCTGCATACCGAATTCGCGAGCCATCACGGCGAAGCCGTATGCCGATTGGACCAGCTCGTCGTCATCGAGCATCTCGCCGAGGGCCAGGCACTCCTCGATCCAGTGCCCAACAGCGCGGAGGTCGCCCGAGGGGCGGCCCGAGGCCAGGTCACCCCGAAAGACGGCCAGTTGAATCGCCTGCACGAGCAGCACGCCTCGCTCCCTCGTGAGCCCAGCGACGGGCACGCCCAGCGCGCGCTGCGCCCAGTCGAGTCCCTCGCTCCAACGCTGGTGAACGAACCAGGACCATGAGAGTGCCGCCGCCAGGCGCACGGCCACTTCGGCGTCCTCGTGCTCCAGTGCCCAGGCGAGCGCTGCCCGCGCGTTGTCGTGTTCGGCCTCCGCCCAGCGCAGCCAGCGGCCTTGCTCCGGACCGCGGAACGCCCGCTCGGCGTGCTCCGCTCGCTCAGTGATCCAGGCCGCGTGGCGCGCGCGTACCTGATCCAGTTCCCCGCGCTCGGCCAGACGCTCGAGCCCATACGCTCGCAGTGTCTCCAGCAGGCGATAGCGGGTCGGCTCGGTCCCGTCCCCAGGATCGCTGATTACCAGCGAGCGGTCCACCAGCCGCGACACGTGGGCCAGGATCTCGACAGCCGCGAGGCCGGCCCCGCGGCACACTGTCTCGGCGGCGCTCAGGGTGAAGCCACCGGCAAAGACCGCCAGTTGTTGGAACAGGCGCCGCTCGGAGTCCGTGAGCAGGTCGTAGCTCCAGTCAATCGTCGCGCGTAGCGCCTGGTGCCGCGGGGACACTGTCCGGTGCCCGTGGGTCAGCAGGCGGAAGCGATCGTCCAGGCGCGCCGCGATCTCCTCCGGCGTCAGGACCCGTACCCGGGCGGCTGCGAGCTCAATGGCGAGCGGGATGCCGTCCAGCCGTCGACAGACTTCTGCCACTGCGGGTGCGTTGTATTCGGTGACGGCGAACCCCGGTCGGGCGGCCGTGGCGCGCTCCACGAACAGTCGTACCGCTTCCACCCCGCTCGAGTCGGCAGCTGATACCCCAGGTTCGTCCGACGGTACCTGGAGTGACGGCACAGGCCAGGCGACTTCGCCCAGCACGCCGAGCGCTTCGCGGCTGGTGGCCAGGATCCGCAGCGAGGGGCAGGTTTGGAGCAGGTGCGCGGCCAACTGCGCACAGGCCTCCACCATGTGTTCGCAGTTGTCCATGATCAGCAGCACCCGGCCGAGGCCGAGCGCACTCGTGAGCGTCGCAGGCAGCGGGCGACCGGATTCCTCGCGGATACCCGTGGCCTGCGCGACGGCTTGCGGCACCAGCGTCGCATCAGCGAGTGGCGCCAGATCGACCAGCCACACTGCGTCGGTAGCTTCCTCGAGCAGACCCGCCGCCACCTGCAGCGCGAGACGCGTCTTGCCTACCCCTCCGGTGCCGGTGAGTGTGAGCAGGCGAGTGGTGGGCAGCAGGCGCCGGAGCTCCGATAACTCGTTCGCTCTGCCAACGAAACTGCTGAGCTCGGCCGGCAAGTTCGACAGACGCGCGGGTTGGACAGGCCCATCGCCGGAGTGTCTTGTATGCGGGCCCGCGGCAGTCTGAAAACTGGCTACATCGCACGGCTGGAGTCCCAGGGCTTCGACCAGGCGGCGGGCCGTGCCCGGATGCGGCGAGCGCCGCCGGCCGCGCTCCAGGTCCTGGATAGCGCGCGCGCTCAGCCCGGCTCGGTTGGCCAGTTCTTCCTGGGTCAGCCCCGCCGCGGTCCGTTTGCGCTTCAGAAGCTCCCCGAACCCACCGGGCTCGGCACTGCCCATCCCTCGGCCCTCTGCCCGCTGGGCATAGTAGCGCCTCCGGGGCGCAATGCGTGCCTTGCCCGTAGCCGTGATCAACCCGACCACCCATCCAGACGTTAATCCGTTCTCTCTCGGTGGTGCTCATGCGCACCGTCAGGCCAGCTGGGCTGCCGTGCGACGTGTCCGCAGCTCCGCCCATCCATGCGGAATGTGGCACTCGCGAGGGACACGCTTTACCCACGCATCTATCCCTGCGTGAGTCACGCGAGGACGCTGCGTGTCCATCGCTCGTGGTCCCCACGAGTAGAAGGCGGGATTCTGCCGTCATCCACTCACAGACAGGAGCACGAGCATGGAACTATCCGTTCACGCGTTCACTCCTCCGGAGCTGCAGCGTCTCATCGCCTATAGAGCCGCTGTCCGAGCAGGCTTCTACACCGACGTGCTGACGCGCCAGCCGCGCGCGCCGCGTATCGGGCCATACGCCGCGCATAGCCGTATTGCGCAGTCACCGGAGAGGAGGTGACGCGCCCGGCACTCATCCTTCCCGGCGCCATCGACAGGTGGCGCCACCATTCGACGTCTCGATTTTCGATTCGATGGAGATAGCTCATTCATGAACTTCGCAGCATTCTTCACACGGGGCCACGCTGTTGTTCTCGCGAGCCTCATGCTGGTCGCCGCGGCCGCCGTTCCGCTCAGCGCGTCGGCGCACGCGATTAGTCTCAACTTTCGGTGGGCCTTCACCGATGGCTCGCAGCAGGCGTTGCACCTCTACTACGAACGCGACTGTCTCGCCGACTACACAAACGCGGATGGCGCGGCTACCGGCTGGACCATGACTGACACGCCGCTGTACTACCATTACGTCAGCGGCTGCAACGGCAGTATCGGCCGCAATCGCATCCGGCTGCTGAATGGCTCCTACTCCGCCGGCGGATTAGGCTGGACTGAGACTTACCACCGCTGGTGCCTGTACGGCATCAGCTGCTACTGGGACTTCAACTGGGGCGAATCCAGCCAGATTGACGCCGTACTCATCTTCGAGAACCACTACGCGGGCCAATACGACGTGCTGTACCCGAACGAGCAGCGCGACGTGCTCATGCACGAGCTTGGCCACGCCGTAGGCCTGCGGCATGCCGGCTACTACGTCGGCGAATATCCGGATGCACGCGGCTACCCCTACGGCGTCTACTCAATCATGGACTACTGCTGTCCATCCGATTACACGGGCTGGCCCGCTTACCTGCCGAAGATGCCGTCAGTGCACGACGCCGACGATGGCTGGGTCTTCACCAGCGGCACCTGGACGCACGTCACCGCCCACGACATCAACCAGCTCTATCCCAGCTGGTACTGGTAAACACCTCTTCTGGAGTTGACTGATCATGCTCACTACTCTTCTTGTCGTCAGGCCACTGCTGACGCCCCGTCACCTTGCAATGTTGATCGCCGTCGGGACGATCACTCTGTTTGCGGCGACCATCGGCCGCGCATATCTGGAGATCCAGGCCGCCGCGTCGGACCGTCTGGTGGAGTTGCACGCGAGCTTCAAGGCCATTCCTGACCTGGCTACACTCAAGAGCCAGGCGGACCTGGTGGTCGTCGGCCGCATCGCCAGAAATGGAACTACCAATCGCATTACGGATTCGGGCAACTCTAGGGCCACCGCGCCCACCCCGCCTCCACTGGATCTGTCCGACAAGAAGGCCAATGCGGTCAAGCAGCAGCCTGCGCCAGCCGCGCCGCCCTCCAGCACCGACGCCAACATTGCCAATGCCAATCTCGGCACCCCCGTCACGACGTACGACGTTCAGATCGAGCGCGTTCTGAAAGGTAGTAGTGCTTCAAGTCAGATCGTTGTGGGCCAATTGGGCGGCAAGGTAGCGCTGGATACATTCCCTGGTGGACCCAAGCTGCAGCGCACGGTCGTCTTCGAAGGCGACACATTGATGAATGCGGGCGAGCGGCACGTGCTTTTTCTCAAGCGCGCCAGCGATGGCACGTTCTTCATGGTCGGCGGACCGCAAGGTCGCTTGTCGATCGACAACACCGACCAATTGCACCCGATCGACACCACTTCGCCCGCTCACCACGGTCGCGCAGGCGAGACCCTTGACGGGTTCATCGCCGAGTTCACCGCTATCCACTAGAAATTGATAGGCTGTACAGCCGCGGACTCCTGTAGCCGGTCGGGTGCCTCAATGAAGGCACCCGACTTTCGTTCAGGTAGCACGCGTCCGCCCGTGCATATGGGTAGCGATGGCGGCAATTCCGCTCATGACACGCTGGTCACGTCAGCCCCTGCTGCTCCGTATAGCGCCTCCACTGCGCCTAAGCGCGCGGCAATGGTGTGGCCGGTCATGCGTCCGAGCACGGCCGCCTCTAAATGAATTCTCGTATCCCCGCGCTTTAGCACGCGTGATCCTCATTTCAGACGGCACTATCGACAACCGGGACTCTTCGAAGTTGATCGTGCCGGTTCTGGAGGCGCTAAACGACAGCGGCGCGCTGCTGATCGTCGGCACCGGTCATCGAAACACCGCCGCACTGAGGCGGGCTTTTCTGTGTGACAACATCGTCGTCGAGGGCGTTGTCGATTTCGGACCCGTTCTGGAGCATGCGGATGTCGTCATCTGCAACGGCGGGTTCGGTAGCGTTCTGCTGGCGCTCAGCAAAGGGGTGCCGAGCGAGCGCGGTACACGCGAAGGCAAGAATGACGTCAGCGCGCCGTCGCATACTGCTGGCTGGCATAGAATTGCGCACCCCCACGGCCCCGCGTCCAAGCCCATCGGCGCGGCGACAGAACACCTGCTCAGCGAACTTAGTTTGGACCGGCGTACCTGTCTTGATGCGACCACGGGTGGAGTTGGGCTGAATGCCAACAGCGCAGCTCGGCATGCATAGGGATGCGTGCCCCACAGTGGTATGCGCACTGGCATCACGCTGTCACGCACTCTACCTCTCGCCCGCGACGATGCTCGACCACAGGGTGTGGGAGGTGGTCTATGTGATGTCTGGGAGGAGGTGTACCGCAGGCACGTACCACGACCGGGAAGCCGAAGTGTCCGCGGTCTGCCCGGCGGCAAGTCGGCACGCTCGCTCGTCGATCATTCGCGGACCGTCGAACCGCGCGATGCCCTGGTGCGTCATCGGCACCGACCCTGCTGACATGACGTCGACCCACGCCCGCCAGTCGAAAGCAATATGAAGCTCGGTCCCGTGCGTTCGACGCCCCACAGGGAGGCACCCGAACAGAGCCTTAGTTAGACTGAAATGGCGGCGACGCCCTCTCTGCGGGCGCGCCCGAACGCACCCTCGAGGTATGAGGACTCCAGGCCCGAGGCCCAGTAAGCTACGCCCTGCTGATTGCTCTGCGTCGTTTCTTGCTCTGTTCGCAGCACAACAGCCGCCCCGACAGCCACGAACTCGAGCCAGGCCTCCCACGTACCGTCGGCGCGCGGGCGCCCGTAGGCCCGCGCCACATACGTCGTGCCGTCCACCGGGTCACGCAGATGCTGCAAGAACTCGATAATGAGGACAGGCGGACCCGCTGGCCGCGCCCGTCGAGAAGCCGGGTGTCGGCTGGCCGGCACCGGGATGCCGCCTTCCGCCAGAGCAAACGCTGCATGCCCGCCCGTGGCAGCCGCGAGCCGGCGCAACGCCTGGACACACCAGT
This sequence comes from Chloroflexota bacterium, assembly GCA_036506475.1. Taxonomy (GTDB): domain Bacteria; phylum Chloroflexota; class UBA6077; order UBA6077; family CF-72; genus CF-72. Next base: position 8,888 of record DASXRR010000158.1, on the reverse strand, counting down.
CACAGGCGGCGAGCTGCACCGCGCCGCCGCGCGGGTGTTGGACGACCACGGTCGCACTCGGGACGTTTGCCTCTGCCGTGCACAGCTCGCAAGCAAGTGCCCCGGTCCCCTGCCCGACAAGCGATACGCGGGCCTGATCATTCATCATGGCAACAGACCCTCGGCGGATTCGCGGCACTCCAACGACCTGCTCCTTATTTTGTGTGACGCCGAGGTATGAGCTCGCACGTCGCATGCCAACAGATGCAAGGTTAGGTAACTATTCGAGTGCGAAAGAATAAAGACCAAGTAACGGAGCGTCCCTTGCGTCCGCTAGTGTTGGTCTGTCGCGAGCCGCGCCGGGTCTAACTCCGCCGCCGATCCGCCCGTGCCGCGGACCACGAGCACGGCGCACTTACTCCCGTCGCCGAGTGCTCGCTCACAAAATGAGATGTCTTTGTTGCGGTGCTCGCCGGGAAGCTCGCGACGAAACCATCGCGAGTCTCGGTAATGCCACTGCGATCGAGTAGGTAGATGTCTCGCGCAAATTCATGGCTGGAATACTCGCGAGATTGGCCGGGCAGCGGCGTGAACAACTCATAGACGCGCGCCAGCCGTTCTACAGGACCCGCCTCCACTTTGCTCGAGCCATGGCGCTGGACGAGCGCGCGATACGCCTTGAAAAGCGCCTCCAGGAATGCTTCAGGCCTGAAGCGAGGCGGTCGAGTTTGCAGAGTGCGCAGATGCTCTACGACGATCGATGGCCGGAGCCGGCGCTCGCGGGCACGATCGATCAGAATGGTTCGCTCAGCCGCCAGGACCCGCAGCAGGGACGGGTAGCAGTACAGTCGATCGTCCTGCTCGTAGATGGTCAGATGGCTGCGCTCGGCAGTCGCCAGCAACTCGTCCGTATACGCGCCGCTGCTGAAATAGCTGGCCTCATCGAAGTCCCAGCCGCTCACGGTCCGTGCGACTTGCTGCTGCAGGGCCTCCACGCTCTATTCCACGGCCATCAGAGCAGACCGCACCTCGCGGAGGTTGCCATCGTGCACGACCGCCCGCAGCCGCTTCAGCGACCTGGATGCAGCCGCGGCGGTCTTGAGACTGGCGTCGGCATCGGCTTCTGTCTGTTGCAGAGCCCGTTCGAGCTCGTGTGCGGCGTCTGTGTGCTTGCGCATGGTCCTCGGCATTTCAGCGCCTGAGCGCGTTTGCGTGGCCAGGGTAGACGTTCTCGCCCACACCGCGAGGGCGCCGTGGTCGTCGTTGGTGCAGCAGGGACGCGCGTTCGGCGAATTCGCGTGTGAGCTCGACACGGACACGGTCACTCAGGAGTACGTGGACACTTGGTTCGACCGCGATGACTCGGATCGCGAAGCCGCGGCTCACTTCGACGAGCTCGGCCAACTAAGGGCCAAGCCGATCCTGGCCGCCGACCTCGGCCAGGCCGAGCGCCGCGCCCTCAGCACGCCACTCCGTCGCTGGCAATCAGACATACCCGACTACGGAGCTGACTTGACCTTCGGCGTAGCGCTTGACGCGCTGAGCACCACGGGAGTGGCGTGACGCTCATCACCTGACTTGGTGCTGGCGCAACCGAACGTCCCGGAACGCCAGGCCGCGAGGAAGCCCTGCGGGTGACCTACAGGATGGAAGCGCCCGATCGCTACCATTCACTCCGATGCGACTCGCGCGAGTGCCCGATGCCCAGGAGCAATTGAGCCGCTGATCCTGCGCCGGCAAACCGGCCACTTCGCCGCCGGATGTTAACGGCTGTTTCTGGGGCCCATCGCGCGTAGAAGTATCGGGTTTAGAGGCTCCTACGTGACGATAACAAGTTGCACACTAAGCAATACAGGTTAGGCCATCTTCGATGGTAACTCAGCGGGCTACATGCCCCGGGATACACCTCAAAGTAGTAGGGTCGTTGGGCTCCCGGTGGATCGCACAATCCGATTGAGGTAGGTGCGTACTTGCTCCATTCAGTCTCATGGGAATCGTGGACGAGCGCGTGCGCCAGGCAAAGCCGGGCGATCGAACACATTCACTACACCACTGTTGGTTTGCCGCTGCGAGCACCGCGGCGACCATCAGCCGCCGCGCGGCACGCGTTCGAACACCCACGCCGCGACTTGCGTGCGGGAATTCAGTTCGAGCTTCTCGCGGATGTTTTCGACGTGTTTGGCAGCCGTTGCCTCGCTCACGATCAACTCGGAGGCGATCTGCCGGTTGGTCAGCCCGCGTGCCACCAGTTGGGCGACCTCCCATTCGCGGACCGTCAGCGGCTCATGGTTCCCCCTCGCCGACGTGGTGGGTATCGACTGGGCAGGAACCGTCGTCGGCGTGCGCTCCGCTGAGAGCCCCTCGGCGACCGCCTGTTCGACTGACAGCTTTTTGCCGGCTGCCCACGCTGCGTCCCACGTCGACGCGTCCACGCGGGCACGTGCCACGCCACGATAGTGCTCGAAGACCAGCCGGTCGTATTCCAGCTCCGGTCGACCGACCTGGTCGCCGACTTCCTGCCGCGTACCGAACAACCGAATGGCCAGCTCCCACCGCTCCCTGAGCGCCGCGATCGACGCGAGCACCCCGACGCACGCGACCAGGCCCTGCCGGTAGCCAAGCTCGCTCCAGATCTGGCTAGCCTCGGCGATAAGGTCGGCTGCGCGGTCCGCCACGCTCTGCTGAAGTGCGAGTATGGCCAGGTTGAGCAAGAGGAGTCCCACGCCGTGTGCGTCCTGCTCCTGCCTGGCGACTGAAAGGCTCTCGGTGTACAGGGTTTCGGCGCGCTCGAAGTTTTTCCCGAGGCGCTCGAGTTCGCCGAAGCCGTTGAGGACAGTGCGCAAACCCCAGGCGTCGGCAGTCGCTCGAAAGAGCCGAGCCGACTCCTCGAATGCGGCTCGCGCGGGTGGCGCGTCGCCGTCCATCATCGCCGTCAATCCGAGACAGGCAAGAGCGTAGGCGGCGCCTCGATCGTCGCCGAACTCGCGACAGATGGCCAACGCAGCTTCTGCCCAGGCTTTGCCTTGCGCGCGATCGTTCTGAAATGTCGCTACGAATGCGGCGCAGTACAGAGCCTTGGCTCGAACCAATGGCGAAAGTGCTGGCGACGCGGCCACGGCGGCCTCTGCCCAACGACGGCCCTCGGTCAGGTAGCTGCGAATGAGCCAGAACCACCACAGAGCGCCGGCCAGTCGCACACCCTGCTCCGAGTCCTCATTGCGGAGGCTCCACTCGAGAACGGCTCGCATGTTCGCCTCCTCGCGCTCCAACCGATCAAACCACTGCCGCTGCTGCGGACCATGCAGCAGCGGTTCTGTTTTCTCAGCCAGTGCCAGGAAGTAGTCGGCGTGTCGCGAGCGGACTGGCTCGAGCTCGCCACTTTGTTCGAGCTGCTCCGCGGCGAATTCGCGAACGGTCTCCAGCATCTCGAAGCGCGTTTCACCAGCGTGGTCGACCTGTCGAACCAGGCTGGCGCGACCAAGCGCCTCCATCGAATCCAGCACGTCGAGTGCGGGCGGACCGCTGAGCTCGCACACGGCCTCCGCCGCTTCGAGCGTGAAGCCGCCTGTAAAGACCCCGAGCTGTCGAAAGAGACGCTGTTCACCGGGCTCGAGCAACTCGTAGCTCCAATCGATCGCCGCGCGCAGCGTTTGCTGTCGCGCGGGTCGGTCGCGCGCGCCACCCGTCAGCAGACTGAGGCTGCGTTCGAGTCGGCTCAAGAGGGCCGCGGGCGTTAGAAGACGGACGCGCGCGGCTGCCAGCTCGAGCGCCAGTGGCAAACCGTCGAGTCGAATGCAGATCTCGGCGACGGTCGCCGCGTTTGCGTCGGTCAGCTCGAAGTCGGGCCGCGTGGCTTGCGCGCGCTCGATGAATAGCTGGACCGCCTCGACCGGGGCAACCTCCGAGCATGTCTGCGCGAGGTGCACGTCGGGTACGGCGAGCGGCTGGACCGGGAATTCATGCTCGCCGTACAGACCTAGCGGCATCCGACTCGTCGCCAGCACCTTTACGCTTGGACAGGTGGCCAACACCTCGTTGAGCACTGGAGCTGATGCCAGCAGATGCTCAAAGTTGTCCACGACCAGGAGCGCGACTCTGTCGCGCAGGCGTTCCTGGACCCGCTGGAGAACCGGTTGGCTTGACCATTCCCTGACGCCGAGCGCGGCGGCGATGGCCGAGGGAACCAGTTGCGGATCGCTGAGTAGCGACAGATCGATCAGGTAGATGCCATCAGCAAACTCAGCGGTGAGTTCCCTGGCCAGTTCGATCGCCAGGCGGGTCTTCCCCGAGCCGCCTGGCCCGGTCAGGGTGAGCAGCCGCGTCGAGGGCTGGCGAAGTCGCTGACTGAGCGCCTGGATCTCGAGCTGCCGGCCGACGAAGGTGGTGAGCGGCAGTGGCAGCCCGGTCTGCGATTCGGCGACTGCTGTTTGGTTCGTCGACTCGCCAGGCGGTGCCAGACCGTGCCTCCAGCCGGCCCTAGAGGATAGCACCGCCTTCCCGAGCCGACGTCTGATAGCCCCAGGAGTTCCGGTTGGTCGCGGTCACGTTGATACGTTGAGCGCCGTTGCCGCCACCAGTTGCGTGTGATCGATTCGTTCGCCGAGCTATTGCCCACGATGTACTCGGCTGGGCAACTGGCAAAGACCCACCCGGGTATGGAAGTAGCCAACGTGGCCGTATTACTGGTCGAGCCCGATCGCGTCGGAAGCGACGGTGTTTGGGGTCAACGCGGCGAACAACGCCAGGGCCGCCTGCATGGGTACCACGAGCGCCCGGGCCATCCAGGGCCCCTTCGCACGACGGGGCGCTTCCGCTCGTCTGGCTTCCGCAACCAGCCGCTCGTGCGCCGCCTCGGCAAGAAGCTGCTGTCGGTGGTAGTTGCCGTTGAATTCAATCGTCGATGGGTGCTGCATCAGTCCTGTCCTTCTTGGTCGATGGAGATAACCCAATCTAGGCGCAACCGATAGCCCGTCTCATGCGCACCTCTGCGTAGATCGCCGCGTATTCCTCACCCGCTGCCTGCTGCGAACGTCGCGACGTCGGCGTACGCAATCCTGCGTAACTCCGTTGCCGCTCTTGCCGGCTAGCCAGACGTGCCCTCCGAATAGAGCACCATGTTCACCTATGCGCTACGTGCTCATGTTCGACACTGCCTATGCCTCGTTAGAAGACGCGCTCCAGCGCGCTCCCATCGAGATTCAGGCGCATCTTGCTCGCACGCGTGACTTTCATGCCCGCGGGCTCCTCCTCGAAGCCGGTGCCTTTCGCGACGCGGATCGCCCGCTCAGCACGATGGCCATCCTCACCAGTCGTGAAGCCGCCGAAGACTATGCCGCCGGCGACCCGTTCATGCTCAACGGCATGGTCACCCACTACTCGATCCGCGAGTGGACCGACGCGCTGGGGCGCTCCGCCTAGCCCAGCGAATGTGCTGCAGGCGCGGCAAGTCGGAACAAACGCTACCGTGCTTGCTGCAACCTTGCCGGTGATGGACGAGCCTCAGGTCGCAGCTGACTGACGCATACGCCGCTGAAAGCGTTCGGCCGGACAAAATGGGCGGAGGTGAGAAGCGCGGCTGGGCACGCCTTGGTGGTACGCAACGGTGTGGCCGAGCCGCGGACGGTCACGACGGCGGTGGCGAGCTGGAGATTCAGGCACCGTGTGTTCACGATCGGCGTGAAGGCCGTCGATTCGGCAGCGTCATCCTGCCGCCGTGCGCGCGACGCTCGCCCACGGTCACCGAAGTGCTGCCGATGCTGTACTTGCGTGGCATCTCGACCAGAGACGTCGAGCCGGCCCTAGCCGAGTCTTCGGCGGCGGAGCGGGGCCTCAGCGCCCCGACCATCCAGCGGTTGACGCGCGGTGGAGCCAGGAACTGGCGGCGTTCCAGCCGCGACCTGAGCCAAGACGACTGCGTCTCATTGTGCAATGCCAGCGATTTATCAGGAAGGCGTCAGTCAATCCAAGCGCGGAACAGGGAGGACGTTATGGCGTGATGCGCACGGAGGGGCTGGCCCATATCGCCGGTCCAACGCGCCATACAGCAGTTTCCGATACGCCCACACATCGAGAGCTCGTGGGGAGTCAGTACTGGCGCCTGCTAGTGATACGATCCCGAGGCCGCACGATGGCCAAACTAATCTACTTTACGCCTACGTCGCTGGATGGCTATATCGCCGATGGCGGCAACCTCGATTGGTCGGCGCCGGACGAGGAGGGATTTGCTTTCATCAGCGATCTTCTGCGCCCATCGGCATGTATCTCTATGGACGCAGATTGTACCGGACGACATTTCAGGTCGGACGCCGGCCATGCTGGACTTCGCGCGGATCTGGCAAGCGGCCGACAAGATCGTCTATTCCAAATCGCTGGAGACCGTCTCTCCACCGAAGACGCGCCTCGAGCGGGAATTCGACCCGCAGGCGGTTCGCGACCTAAAGGCTCAGTTGCCTCACGATTTTTCGGTGGGTGGTCCGCCCTCGCCGCACATGCGATCCGGACCGGGCTCGTGGACGAGTATCAGCTGTTCATCGCGCCTATGATGCTTGGCGGCGGTAAGCGGATCCTGCCCAGCAACGTACGCCTAAAGGTGGATCTCCCGTGCAAGCGCCGTTTTGCTAATGGAATGGTCTATCTTCGTTATCACACGGCGGGCTGATGGGAGGCCGAGTCGTCAACACGTGTAGCCGCCACCTCCGCTTGGCTCCGGATGCAGTCGATTTCTCTTGACGAAGGGAAACACTTACCGGACAGTCGAGCTGCCAGCGTCGCGACGATCGGATCGTGTTCGGGATCGTCCCGGAATGCCGTTCGGCTTTGCTCAGGAACGAGCATTCAGCCTGCCCGGCGGACGGCGTGGTGGTGTCCTTTGACGAGTTCGGACCGATCTCGCTGCAGCCCTATCCCGGCCACTGCTCGCCCAGCGCAAGCGGCCCTGGCGCCAACGCGCCACCTACGTGCGCCGCGCTGGCGTCGGCAACTTCTTCGGCGCCTACGGCGTCCATGCTGACGTATTGTCCGGTGGCTATCGCCTGGCAAGAAGCACGTCTGAGGTGCTGGCCTTCTACAAGTCCATCCGTCGCCGCTATCCGGATCAACTGCGCATCCACCTGGTCAACGACAACCTGTCGCTGCACTGGACACCCGAGATCCGCGCTTGGGCCGCGTTGCACCACGTGGAACTGGTGCCGACACCGAAATCCGCCAGTCACGTCAATCGCATCGAGTGTCACTTCCGACCCTTGCGCGAATTTGCGCTGAACGCCTCGGACTACGCCAGCCATGCTGAGGTGGCGGTCGCGTTCCAACGCAATCTCCGCCGGCGCAACACCGACCATCACACCAGTCGCATCCGATTGCTCGAATCCAGGTCAAGAATTGCCTGACACACCACCAGTGAGGCCAGACTCGGACCGCCGAGCCTCTTCCGGTGAAGCGGCTTTGCTGTCATGATGCCCTTGAAGGAATGTAGCTGGGGACGGCAAGGATGGTGGCAGCTGTCGGCAACGTCAACGAGCTCCTTGATGGCCACATTGTGCTCGACCTTGAGTGCCTCGACCGGACCTACCTGAATGCGTACGTTCCGAATCTGCAGGTAGCCGGCCAGGTGGTGACGTTTTTCACCCAGCACCGCGGTCAGCCGATCCCTTCGCCGGTCCTGTTCGCGCACATGGGCAATGCCTTCCGTGCCGCAGTGGCTGTGTTCGCTGAGGAGCATGGCGTCCCCGTGCTTCACTTCGCCAAAGACGATCCTCAAATCGAGATCATTCGACCATACTTCGAACGCGCCACCCGACCAGGTGTGATTGCCGTTGGCGTCGCTCAGGAGTTCCAGTCCGTATTCAGTGCGTATGACCGGTCGATCAAGCGCGGTCGACCGCGTCCGACTGCCCACTACGCTTTCGTCAAAGAGGACCGGCGGGTAACCGTCTACTACTTCTACCCATTGCTGATGCGCACTTCGGGCTGGGGTTCATCAAGATCTGTGCGTACTTCCCCTATCCCGCCAAGGTGTGGGTCAACGGCCACCAGTGGGCCAAGCGCCAGGCCACCGCCAAAGGCCTGGTTTTCACAGAGTTGGCCAATGGCTTCGCGCACGTCGCGAAGCCGAAGCAACTCCAACGCATCTGCGATCGTTTGGGACCAGCCGACCTGCAGCGCTTCTTCGACCGCTGGATGAGCATCATCCCGACGCCCCTGGCCACCGCCGATCGTGACGCTGGCTATTGGTGGGAGCTCTCGCTGCGCCAGGTCGAGACCTCCCGCACGTTGGTCTTCGACGCGCCCCGCCGAGCCCGAGCCTTCTTCGAGGCGCTGGTTGCCGACAACCTCGACCTCGGACGTCCTGACGAGGTCAAACTGGTCTTCGGGCCCCAGATTCGGTCGAACACCATTGCACTTTCGCCACCAGGGTCGTGACCCGCGGCGTCGACGTGACCGTCAAAATCTTCTACCCCACTCGCGCATCAAGGAGTACCTGAAGGAGGGTCGCGCTCTGCGCATCGAGACCGTCTGTAACTCGCCAGATGCCTCGGCTGCAAGCGCCGCCTCAGCAATCTGCCTGAGCTGCATGCCAAGGCTCGCGCAGCCAATCGCCGCTTGCTTACTATTCATCGTGCCGGCCAGAGCTGTACCGTCGCGACCGCACTCTTTGAGCGGATCGCATTGCCCTCGGTTGAGGAGGGCCAACGAACCGGAGCATTGCGCTTCGGGGATCCACGCGTCATGGCTCTGGTCGGCGCCTTGTGCATCACGCTGAACGCGGTGACGGGCTTCACCAATCGGCGCCTGCGTGCCCAGGTGGCCTGGGTTGCTCGGCGGGACGTACCGCCCTTCGCAGATGACCTACGACCTGCGCCGCCTTCGACGCAAAGGCCTCATCCAGCGCCACGAGCGCAGCCATACCTACA
>DASXRR010000157.1:0-6263 GCA_036506475.1 Chloroflexota bacterium | reverse complement strand
TTGGGCAGCGTCCTGATCTGTCGCTGCAAGTCGAGCACGTTCAGCCGTGGTACGCCGCGTGGATCGACATAGCCGCCCTCGCCCCTGATGCGCTGATCGCCGCCTGAGCAAAACGCGTCTTTACCCTCACCTGTCAATAGGGCGACGCCGATCGACGGGTCGTCGCGCACGTCGGCGAAGGCCGCCTGGAGCTCAAAAATGGTCTCAGGCCGAAACGCGTTCCTGACCTCGGGCCGGTTGATAGTGATTTTGGCGATGCCTTCGAAGTGCTCGTACTTGATGTCGGTGAAGTCGCGGACCTTCTGCCAGGCGACGGCCATAGGCATACATTAGCGCGCCGCGCGGGAGTAGCTCCTTCTCTACAGAGAAGCAGATGTCAGGATGGAGTGGCTTGGCCGTGGGTTGGGTTCCGCGGCCATCGCCGCCAGGCGAAGACTATGTGCGGCGGACGACTACGGCGGTGGCATTGTCGGCGCCGCCTCTGTTGACGGCTTCGTTGACCAGCTCTTCGGCGGCTTCCTGGGCGCTGGCGCTGGCGCGCAGGATGGCCGCTACGTCCTTGGCATCGAGGTAGCCGCTCACGCCGTCCGAAACCAGCACCAGCGCCTCGCCAGGCTCGAGACGACGCCCAGTGAACAGGTCGACTTTGACCCGCGGCGAGTTGCCCAGCGAACGCGTCAGCAGGTTGCGGTACGGGCTCGTGCGCGCCTCACGCTCGCTGATCTGGCGATCGATGACCTGTTGGTTGACCCAGGTATGGTCGCTGGTCACCAGCTCAGCCGACCGGCCGTGGACCAGGTAGGCACGGCTGTCGCCGACATTGGCGATCGTCAACGATCCGCTCGGGCTGACAACGGCACACACCAGCGTGGTGCCCATACCTTCTTTGTCGATGTCCTCGGCGGCGGCCTGCCAGATAATGCGGTTGGCCAGCTCGACCGCTTGCTCCAGTTGGCCGTCCAGGTTGTCGCGGTTGTCATCGGTGCTGCCCAGCGTGTCTTTGAGCGACTCGACTGCCAGGGCAGCGGCGACCTCGCCGGCCTTGTGACCGCCCATGCCGTCGGCGACGGCCACCAGCAGCTCGCCGTCGCCGCCCGTGCGGGCCATGCTCAGCAGGGCATCTTCATTGGCCTCGCGCACGCGACCGACGTCGGTCGCGTGCCCGACATCTAGAGCAGAAGAAGTGTTGCCATGCGCCTGCATGCAGGCCGTCGTCCCCTGCTCCAAGACTAACGAGTCCGAGGCGGGGTGTGCACGGGGTGCATCACAACGGGTGGGTTGGGCGCGGCGCGCGCGGGCAGGTCGAGTGCGGGTCAGCGTGGGCATCGATAGGCAAACGCGCTCGCGCGATGCTCCGGGACTGGCGCATTTCCAAAAGTCGACCTGGGTCTGAGAATAGTTCGGTTCTGAACAAGGGCCGGCTATACTGCCTGTGCTTCGGGGGCCCACCGTTGAGGTGGGCCATTTCTATGCCGGCCGTCGGCGGGCACTGTCACAAAGGATCGAGCAATGCTGCGCATTCTGAATCTCAAAAAGTCCTATGGCGGCCACGACGTCTTGCAGGGCATCTCGTTTGAAATCGCCGATCGCGAGAAGGTGGCGCTGGTTGGCCCGAACGGGGCCGGCAAGTCGACGCTGCTCAAGATCGTGGCCGGCGAGCTGACCGCGGACGATGGCCAGATCAAAGTCCAGGGTGAGGCAAGTCGCGAAATCGCCTACTTGCCCCAGGACGCAGGCGTGCGCAGTGGCCGGACCTTGTGGGACGAGATGCTGTCGAGCTTTCCCGAGCTGCAGCAAGCACAGACCGAGCTCACCTCGCTCGAGCAAGCCATCGGCGACGCAGCCATGGCCGGCGACGACGACAAGCTGCAAGAGTCGATCGATCGCCAGGGCGCGCTGCTCGAACGCTTCGAGCAGCTAGGCGGCTATGCCGTCGAGGCCGACGTGGCCAAGGTGCTGGCAGGCCTCGGCTTCCAGAGCACCGATCGGGACAAGCCGACTGCGGCCTTCTCGGGTGGCTGGCAGATGCGCATCGCGCTGGCCAAGATGCTCGTCCGCAAGCCCGGCCTGCTGCTGCTCGACGAGCCGACCAACCACCTCGATCTCGCGGCCTGCGAGTGGCTCGAAAGCTATCTGGGCGAGTACCCAGGCGCGATCCTGGTCGTCTCGCATGACCGCTACTTCCTGGACAAGGCGACGAGCCGCACGCTCGAGCTCGCCGATGGCGTGGTGACCGACTACCGCGGCAATTACAGCCACTTTCTCGACGAGAGCGCGCGCCGTAAGGCTGAGCACAAGGCGGCGTACGACCGCCAGCAGAAGTACATCGCGCGCCAGGTTGCGTTCATCAATGCCACCAAGGCCAATGCTGCTCGCGCGGCGATGGCCAAGAGTCGCGAGCGTGCGCTGGCCAAACTCGAGCGCATCGCGGCGCCGAAGCCTGAGGCCGATCGCATCACCGTGCGCCTGGCGACTGGTCGACGCGCGCCGGAGCGTGTCCTCACGGCCGAGGGACTGTCGCGCTCGTTCGACGGGCAGGCAGTGCTGCGCGGGCTGTCGCTCGAGCTCGATCGCGGCGACCGTGTTGCGTTGGTCGGGCCGAATGGCGCAGGCAAGTCAACGCTGCTGCGGTTGCTAGCTGGCGTGGATGCGGCAGACCGAGGCAAGGTGACGCTCGGCGAAGACGTGACCGTCGGCTATTACGCGCAGGATCAGTCACAGACGCTCGAGGAAACGCGCAGCGTGGTCGACGAGGTACTGGCGCACGCGCCTTCGGGCTGGGGCATCGAGTCCGTGCGCGGTCTGTTGGCGCGGTTCCTGTTTACCCAGGATGACGTCTACAAGCTGATCGGGACGCTCTCGGGTGGCGAGAAGAGCCGCCTGAGCCTGGCCAAGCTGCTCCTGCAGCCGCGCCAACTGCTGCTGCTCGACGAGCCGACAAACCACCTCGACCTGCCGTCCAAGGACGAGCTCGAGCAGGCGCTCAACGGCTACAGCGGCGGGCTGATCTTCTCGTCTCACGATCGGTTCTTGCTGGATCGCGTGGCGACCAAGATCGCCGAGCTCGAGGATGGGCAGCTGCGCATCTACCATGGCGGCTGGAGCGCCTATCGCGAGGCGAAGGGCGCGGAGGCGCCCGAGCTAGAGCTGGCGGAGACGGCCGCGGCCTAACTGTCATCCTGAGGCTCCGCCGAAGGATCCGCGAGCTTAGACATATCGGCCAGCGGATCCTTCGCAGAGCCTGTCCTGAGCGAAGCCGAAGGGCTCAGGATGACAATAGGGCCGTTGATGACGACTGGGAGTTACAGCGGTTCTTCCGACGGCTGCTTGGTGTCGGGGGCGAAGCGCACGCGGGCGGTAATCACGCCCATCACCATCACGCTTTCGGCGGGCAGTACGAGCGTTTCGCCTGATCCGCCGACGGACTCCAGGCGGACCCCCTGGGCAGTGGCGAAGTAGCGACGGGCCAGGCGCTGCGAGTCGCCGTCGATCTCGGCCTCGGCGACGACGAGGTCGCCATCTCGAGGCTCGACGCGCGTATCGACGGCCACCGCGTCACCATTGTGCAAGCCGAGGCCGCTCAGCCCATCGTCGCGGATCCAGAACGGGTTATGTCCGCTCGGCAGCTCCGAGTTCCAGCTGAACGCGCCGGGTCCAGTCATGGCGCTGGCATTCTAGGGCCGGCTGGGCCACGATCGGCTACAGTTGTGCTGAATATGCAGGTGGACGACGGCGAGGGCCGCAAGAACGGGCAGGACGCTGGGGGCCGCCCCGAGCGCATCGGGATCGGCGGTGGCGACGATGCTGTTACACGCATCCAACTCGCCGCGCGCTGGGCGGAGAGTTTTGCGCCCGAGCGCGGCGATACGCTGGTCGCCAGCCTGAAGCGCTTCCGGTTGGCGTATGACTACCTGGACTCGGTCCTTCATGGCGTCGAGCCGACTGAGCCCGAGCCCGATCAATCCGAGCGCCGCTCGCCCGCCGCGGCCGCTGCGCCACCGAGCAGCTACACGCCGCCGTCCGCCGAGCCACCGACGGCCCCGCCACCGCCATCGTCGCCCGAGTCCGAATCGCGCCCCTGGGGCTAGCGCTCCCCGCCGCGTTTCTGCGCTCGAACCAGCCTGATGCTGCCTGGCTGGCGGCCTTGCCTGGCCTGGTCGCGGCACTTGCCGACCAGTGGCAGGTCAGGCTCGAGGCGCCCTTTGCCGAGATCAAGATGAACTACGTCGCGCCGGGCGTTACGGCCGATGGCACGCCCTGCGTGCTCAAGGTCAGCCGCTATATCGGCGAGACGCGGACCGAGATCGCCGCGCTGCGACTGTGGGACGGCGTTGGCGTGCCACGCCTTCTGGAGGCGGACCCCGAGCGTGGCGCGTTGCTCATGGAGCGGGCCGTCCCTGGCACGATGCTGGTCTCCCTCGACCACGATGACGATACTGCGACGCTCGTGGCTGCCGAGATGCTGCGCCAGCTGTGGCGTCCGCTGCCGGAGCGACACGAGCTGCGCTCACTGGCCAGCTGGTGCGCGGCGTACGAGCGCAATCGCGCTGCGCTGACGGCTGGTGCAGACGGATTTCCGCGCCAGCTCTTTGAGCGCGGCGATGCGCTGCGTGCTGAACTGCTGGCCACGCCGACTGAGCCAACAGTGCTACATGGTGACCTGCACCACTTCAATATTCTGCGTAGCGATCGCGCGGGGTGGCTGGCGGTCGACCCGAAGGGGCTGGCGGGCGACCGCGCATTCGACGTGTGCCAGTTCCTGCGCAATCCAACGGTGATGCCACTGGCGATCATTCGGCGGCGGCTCGACATCTTGTGCGCCGAGCTGGGCCTCGATCGGCAACGTGTAAACAAGTGGTGCGTCGTGCACGCCGTGCTTGATGCCAGCTGGGATTTCGAGGACCGCAATCCCGAGATGCACGGACGAGTGGCGTATGCGGAGTCGCTTCTGGAGCTCTAGCCGCGTCTTAACCACGGTCTTCGCGGAAGTACGGCCTGCCGAGCGCCGCTGGCGCGCCGCTGACCCTGAAATTGAGGCGCCTGCTGATGAGGGGCAGCGTGGCGATGGGCGCCAGATAGGGCAACGTTCCGAACAGGTACTGAGCGCCAGGGAAGATCGCCGCCAGGCGGAACTGGGCGGCTTCGAAACCGCCGAACAGCAGCGTGCCGGCGATCGCCCACAGCGGATGCCAATTAGCGAACGTGACCAGGCCGAGCGCAATCCAGCCACGGCCGCCAATCAGGCCCTCGGTCCACGTCTGGACGATCGACAGCGAGAACAGGCCACCGGCGAAGCCCATCAGCATGCCGCCGATGACGACGGCGCCGAAGCGGTAGACGTCGACCTTGATGCCCATCGAGTCAGCCGTGGCTGGGTCCTCGCCGACTGCTCTGAGGTGCAGGCCCGCGCGGGTCTTGAACAGGGCTAGGAAGACGATCAGTGCGAGCGCGAACGCCACGTAGATGAGCGCGCGCTGCTGGAATAGCGTTTCGCCGACGAGGGGCAGATCGGCGAGGATCGGAATGCGTATTCGCGGGTCGAGGCCGGTGCTCTGACGATTGGCATACGGGGCACCGAGCAGCCTGGACAGCGCATCGCCCAGAAACACCAGGATCAGGCCAAGGACGAACTGCCGTTCCTGGCTCACTCGGGCATAGACCACGGGGATGGCGTGGGTGACGCACAACAGGCCGCCCGCCAGGCTGGCGGCGGCGATGCCAAGCCCTGGATTGCCCGTCGAGTATGCGACCGCGTAGCCGCTCATGGCCCCAAACAGCATCACGCCCTCGACGCCGAGGTTGGTCACGCCAGCCTTCTCGGTGACGATCGCGCCCAACGTCGCGGGCAGGAGCCCCGCGCCCGAGCGCACCAGCACCGCCAGGAAGGCAATCAAGCTGCCGAGGTCCACGTGTGCCCTCAAGGGTACCGACGTCGGCGGCTGGCGCTACAGCATCCTCGCGCTGCGCGCACCTTCCGGCGGATGGGAGGGTCGGCGGAGCCGCTGGCGTGCCGAAGTCCTCGCGCTGGCGCGTGCCCCTCCGACGGATGGGGAGGGTCGGCGGAGCCGCTGGCGTGCCGAAGTCCTCGCGCTGGCGCGGGCCCCTCCGGCGGATGGGAGGGTCGGCGGAGCCGCTGGCGTGGCGAAGTCCTCGCGCTGCGGGCGCCTTCCGGCGGATGGGAGGTCGGCGGAGCCGCTGGCGTGCCGAAGTCCTCGCGCTGCGCGCGCCTTCCGGCGCAGGGGAGGGTCGGCGGAGCCGCTGGC
>DASXRR010000156.1:0-12163 GCA_036506475.1 Chloroflexota bacterium | reverse complement strand
CTGGCGACGTGTGGGCGGCGGGGTATTGGGCGAGCTCGACCTGCGCGTCCTGCTCGAGCAGTATGGCGAACGTGCCGAGGCGACACGCGTCGCGGCCGGCTGGGCCGGCGATCACTGGCAGCTGGTCGAAAAAGATGGTCGATCGACGATCGTGCTCAAGACTGCGTGGGAGTCCGAGACGGCCGCGGCGGCCTTCTTCAGCGCCTATAAGCGTGGGCTGCGAACACGTTTCAACGCCGCTGCCACAGAGGAAGATTCAGAGGTTCGTCAGGCGCTCACCGCGCCGATTGCAGCGACCGACCTGCGCATCCAGGGCCGCGAAGTCCAGGCCGTGATCGCGTTCGATCGGGCGAGCGCGAACGCGGTGGTCGGCGCGCTTACGCCTTTCGGACTCTGACGATCATCAGCTCGGCGCTGAAGTTGACCACTTCGTCCGGGTGGACGCGGCCGCGGCGACGCCACACACCTTTTGTTTCCTTTAGCAGGTAGGCTTTGACTGCGAGCGTTTGCGTGTCCAGGTCGGCATCGGCGATGTGACCGACGCGCTCGCCGGTCTCGGTGAGGACTTCCATGCCGACAAGCACGTCGAGCGGGAAGAAGCGTTGATCGGCGTGCGGCGGCCCAAGGTCGACCGCGACGCTGTCAGAGACGAGCACCATGTGCGGCCCGATGCGGTAGATGTACTCGGCCGGAATGCGCTGGACGAGCCAACCATCGGCGTGCTGGACATTCAGCACGGCCACGCGGCCTGCTTGTAAATCCAGCAACACGTCCGAGACGACGCCGGCCTGGCGAGCGACATGGGTGTCCACCACAGGCAGGCCGGTCAGCTTCGTCAGTCGC
The DNA here is from genome assembly GCA_036506475.1 of Chloroflexota bacterium. GTDB lineage: Bacteria > Chloroflexota > UBA6077 > UBA6077 > CF-72 > CF-72. Next base: position 11,320 of record DASXRR010000156.1, on the reverse strand, counting down.
ACAGTTTTGTGCAGTGTATGCTCGATCTCCGGCCTAACGTCCATCTAGTCTTCGTCAATGGCGAAGTCGAAGAGCACCACGCTGAGGCCCAGATAGAGGGCGTCAAAGGCGACCAGCAGGCCGAGCCAGTTGCCGATATCGGGCGGGTCGAGGCCAGGCACGCGAATGGCGGCGCCGGTGGACTTAACGGTGGCCATGATGACGGGCACCTGAATGGGGAACAGCAACAGCGGCAACAGGACTTCGCGCGCGCGGGTGTGCGCGGCCATCGCGGCGAACAAGGTGCCGACGCCAGCCAGGCCAATTGTGCCGAGCACGAGGGCCAGCGCCAGCAAGCCCAGGTCGACGCGCAGATTGAAGATCGCCACGAAAGCAGGCACGGCCACAACCTGAACCACCAGCATGGCGGCAACGTTGGCCACGACTTTGGCCAGGTACAGCGCCGAACGGTCAACGGGCGCCAGCAGCAAACCATCGAGGGTGCGCCGATCGCGCTCGCGCGCAAACGACCGCCCGAGGCTCAACACGCCGGCGAAGGTGACTGTGACCCACAGCACGCCCGGGGCAACCGCCGCGACGCTCTCGACGCGCAAGTCGAACGCGAAGTTGAAGATCACCAGCACCAGCAGCGCGAACACGGCGCCGGCGAGCACGGTCTCGCGTCCGCGTGCTTCGACCAGGGCCTCTTTCCAGATCAAGACGCGCAGCTGCGTGCCGAGCTGGTTCATGCCGTCGCGAGCCGCTGCAGCATGTCGGTGAGCGCCGGCCCATCAGCCGGCGCAACCGACGCCTGATCGTGGACGAGCCGACCGCGCGACAGCACGGCGACCCGTGTGCCAAGGCGAATGCCCGCCGCGAGGTTGTGGGTCGTGAGCACGACGGCGCGGTCGCCCCGTGTTGCCAGCAACTCCAGGAGTGCAAACGCGGCGAGGTCAAGTCCAGTGTCGGGTTCGTCCAGCAGCAGCACGGGCGGGTCGTGCACCAGCGCCCGGGCGATCGCAACGCGCTGCTGCTGTCCGCGCGACAGGCGACCCACCCGCTCATGTGCAACCTGTGGCAGCCCGACCTCCTCCAACAGCCGCGTCGAGCGCCCGGCCGGGTCAGGCACGCCATACAGCTCGCTATACAGGCGCAGGTTTTCGAGTGCCGTGAGCTCGTCGTAGAGATACGTGAAATGGCTGACCACGCCGACGTGGCCGCGGGCCTCGCGGGGTGCGTGGCCCAGGATGGATGCATCGCCCTGGGAGGGACGCATCAGGCCCGAGAAGACTCGAATGAACGTGGTTTTGCCAGCGCCATTGGGGCCGAGCAGCAACAGGCGCTCGCCGGCCGACACCGATAGGGACACATCGGCGAGCGCGGCAGCAGCCGCCGGCTGACCGGGGTAGCGGGCGCTCAGGCTCTCGGCAGCGAGGGCGGGGCCCGTCAGGGGGACAGGCTCTCCTGACGCTGGAGCAGCAGCAGCTCACGTAAGCGCTGCTTGCCCCGAGTGCGCTCGAGGTCGTACTCGACCTGGTTGACGTTCCCTGCCGCGTAACGTTCGTCGAGCGCGGCCATACGCACCACAAGCTCGAGCCGCTCCTGTTCCAGGTCACGCGCCGGCGGCGCTTCGGCCACGGTCGCACGCGACCTGGCGCCAAACAACAACACACCGCCGCCCAGCACAAACAGGACAACGCCCAGGCTGATCAGCGCCAGCTGCGTCGGGCCCAGCCCCCCCGCCCCTGAACCAAGACCGTTCACGCGACTTGGCACATTCATCGCCTTGGGTAGGTTGGCGGCCGAGTACAGGGCGTACGACTGACCACCGAGCGTGGCCGGACCACCCGCGGCCAGGCTCGACGCATCCAGGCGCAGACCGGTGTTTGGCAGGTACACGCTGAAGGCGGCCGTCGGATATGGCACCTGCACGGACAGATCGGCGGAGGAACCGTTATAGGGCAGCTGAAAGGACATGGCGAACTCGTGCCGCCCCGGCAGGATCGGCGTGATCACCTGGATGCCGCCGACGCCTGGAATGACGTCCTGTTGGCTGAAGCCGGACTGCATCTGGACGCCCAGGGCACCAGGTGGGAGTGGGAACTTGATTGCGCGGGCGAGCGCTTGATCTTGCGGATTGGCGGTGACGAACGTGCGGTCGCCGTTATTGAGCAGGGCACCCATCTGCATCAACTGCAGGCTGCCCTGATCGACGCCGAGTACCAGCAGGTTCAACCGCTCGATCTGGATGCCATCGTCGGCGTTCGTACTATCGAAGACGGTCACGTCAGCCTGATGGCTCTGTTCGGCCTGGAGCTGGAACGGCGCGTCGGTCGGGTAGTTGACGCCGCCGAAGCGACACACCACCAGGTAGACCACGTTTGGATCGCGATCCAGTCCGTTGAACTGGAAGCGGCCGTCGCTGGTGGTGGTCGCGGTTTGCTGGCCCAGAGGTGCCTGCTCTTTGCGTCCGAACGCCACCAGGATGACATTGGCGCCCGCCGTCGAGCTGCCGCCGCTCGTGTTGTTGAGCACCTGGCCGGTGACGACGCCGTCGGTGGGCTCCGCGGCCGCCACGCCGGGCATGACGACGAGCGCCGCCAGCAGGACCACGAACACTTTCATCGGGCCGAGCCCGCCGTGCGCCTCGAACGCCCAGTGCGGCGCGCGGCTGAAAGGGCGGCCCGCGCGGCGGCGATTTCACGCTCGATCTCATCGTCGAGCTCGCCGAGCAGGCTGCCACGCTCCGCGCGCATCAGCTCGCCGGCCTGCCCGAGCAGCTCAGTCGACAACTGGTGGAAGTCTTGGGCCGACAACTTGCCGACTTGATAATCGAACTCGAGCTCGAGCACCTGGCGATAGAGCGCCGTTCGGTCAGTCGCCGGTGGTTCGACCGTCGGCTCAGCGGCGCGCGTCCCACGCGCCAACGGGAGCAGCGCGAAAGCCGCGGCACAGGCGACCAGCACGATGCCAACGATCGTTGGCAGGCCATCTGTCACCGGCTGAGCTCGCCGCGAAAGCGCTGGAACTCGTCGGCGACATCCGGATCGGGCGCCGCCGCCGCACTGGTTGACGCGGCACGCGGCGCACGCCGCCAGGACATCAGGACCAACGTCAGCAGCGCGACGCCAAACAGCAGCCCAATGCCAGGCCCGAGCCAGACACCCAGCGAAATCCCTCGTTTCGGCGGCTCGGTCAGGATGCCGTCGCCATAGCTGGCCACGAACTCATCCAGAATCTGCTGGTCCGAGGCACCCGCGGCCAGTCGTGTGCGGATGACCTGGCGCATGTCTTTGGCCAGCCCGGACGGAGAGTCGGCGACGTTCTGCCCTTCGCACACGGGACACTGCAGCTGCAGGCCGATGCGTCGCACCGCGTCGTCCATCGCGTCGGCACTGGCCACTGCTGGCAGCAACGCGCACGCGAACAGCGCCGCCAGGACAACGGTTCTAAGACGCAACGCCGACCGCTCCACGCGGCGCGCGCGCTGGCGCCGTCCGCGCCGCTGGTTGGACGGCTGGCCACAGTGAGATCAGCGCACCGATCAGCAGCAGCACGCCACCGGTCCAGATCCAGCTTACGAGCGGGTTGACGAATACAGCCACGCTGACTCGGGCCGCCCCCTCTTCGCCATCCCACCCGGCCAGCACGAGGTACACGTCCTCGACCGGCGTCGAGCGCAGCCCGACCTTGGTGCTGGGCTGGTTCTGGAAGTTGTCGAAGAACTGTTTCTGCGGGCGCAGATCGTCGCCGTTGACGGTCAGCATGCCTTCCACGACCCGTACGCCGGGCGGCGTGGTGGTCTGGATGCCGTGCGCGACGACGGTATAGCTACCTACTCTGAGACTCTCGCCAGGCGCCAGGCTCGCCTGCGCCTCTTGCTGGTAGACGCTCGAGCCAACCGCGCCCGCGCCGATCAACACAATGGCCAGATGTACGACATACCCGCCGTAACGCCGGTTATTGCGTCGGACCAGGTTGCCCAGCGCGGCGACATAGTTCTCACTCGTGGCTGAATGGCGGGCCACTGCGCCGCGCGTGAATTCCTGGATCACCGTGCCCAACACGAACAGACACAAACCAAAACCGATCAGCGCGAAGCGATCGCGAACGCCGAGTACAAACAGCAGGGCGAGGCCGATGAGCACGCCTGACGCTGGCACCAGGAAGTTGTTCTGCAAGTGTTCGCGCGAGGCGCGCCGCCAGGGCATGAGTGGGCCGATGCCCATCAGCAGCAACAGCGCTCCCAGGAGCGGTCCGACAACCTGCTTGAAGAACGGCGGCCCGACGCTGACCTTCTGATCGGCCAATGCCTCAGCAACCAGTGGGTAAATCGTGCCCCAGAAGATGGCGAACGTGATACCCAGGAACAGCAGGTTGTTCATCAGGAAGCTGGCTTCGCGCGACAGCAGCGCGTCCAACTGGTTCTCAGAGCGAAGCTTGGGCAAGCGCCAGAACAGCAGACCAAGCGAGCCGACGACGACGAGGGTCAAGAAGCCCAGGAAATACGGCCCAATCGCGGACAGTGCAAACGCATGGACCGAGGCGAGAATGCCGCTGCGGACGACGAACGTGCCGAAAATGCTCAGGAAGAACGCGACCATGATCAGGGCGATGTTCCACGCCTTGAGCATGCCGCGGCGCTCCTGCATCTGGATGCTGTGGATGAACGCGGTGCCGACGAGCCACGGCATCAGGGCGACGTTTTCGACCGGGTCCCAGCCCCAGTAGCCGCCCCAGCCAAGGACGTGATAGGCCCACCACGCGCCCAGCACGTTGCCCAGGCCCAGGATCAGCCAGGCGACCATAGCGTAGCGTCGCGACAGTTGGACCCACTCGTTGCCGAGCTTGCCGGTCGCAAGCGCGCCGATTGCAAACGCGAACGGCACCGTCCAGGACATCAAGCCCGCCAACAGCATCGGCGGGTGGATGCGCATGCCCTCGTCGTACAGCAACGGATTCAGCCCCACGCCGTCTTGGGGCGGCCTGGGCAGCGCCTCGAATGGTGAGGCGACGAAGCCGAGCAGCAGCGTCATAAAGCCGATGGTCAGCATCAGCACGCTGGTGACGTACGGCATGAAAACGCGCTGCGGGCCTTGCTTTCGCTGCTGGTAGAGGACAATCGCGGAAAAGATCGAGAGCGTCGTCGCCCAGTACAGCAGCGAGCCTTGTTGGCCGCTATAGAAGGCCGCCAGCACGAGGTCGAGCGGCATAGCTCGGTTCGAGTGCTCCCATACGTATCGCAGAGAGAAATCGTGTATGGCAAACGCGGCCAACAGCGTCAGTGCTGCCGTGACGACGAGCGCGGTGACCGCCCACGCCGCGTTCTGGCCGCTGGCCACCAATTCCCAGTGCTTCAGACGGGTGCCTAACAACGACGCCGCAATGGCATAGATCGCCAACACGAACGCGCCAACGATGCAAATCTGGCCCAACGAAGCCATCAGCTATCAGCTGTCAGCATTCAGCTGCTGAGGCCTGGCCGTTGATCGCTGACGGCTATCCACCAGCGTAGTCATGTTCTTCGGGCGGTGCGTTCTCGAGCTTCGAGGGGCACTTGGCCAGGACTGTATTGGCCGTGAAGACGCCCTGTGCGTCCAGCTTGCCTTCGGCGACGATCTCGATGTTGTCGCCCATGATGTCGGGCACCTGGCCGCCGCGATAGACGACGGGCAGCGGCGACGAGCCAGCGTCGGCGATCTCGAAGTGGATGCCGAGGCCACTGCTCTCGCGATTCAGCGTGCCCGGCACGAGCAGGCCCGAGACGCGATAGAGCTGGTTCTGCGCGGCGGGTCCCTTGGCCTGCAGCTCACCGACCGTCAGGAAATACACCGTGGTGCCTTGCAGTCCCATCAGCACCAGGTAGGCGACCGCCAGGGCAATGACCCCACCGGCCACGAAGAACTTGATGTTCGCTCCCCCGACCAGTGGCCGTGACGAACTAGAGTGCGTTACGGACGCCACTGTCGAAAACCCCCTTCAAGACAGCTGCCAGCAGTACGGTGCCAGCGCCAAAGATGAGAACGATGCGGCCATCCAGCCCGCCTACCGGCAGTCCCACCCGCCGCCACCGGAAGGCGTACTGGTACGCGACAACTGCGCACAGAATCTTGAGTACGAGCACCGCAGCATACACACCACCCGCGCCGCGTGAAAGACGATCCACGCTCAACACCGCGCCGGTAGCCAGGAACACCAACAGGGTCAGCTCGACGATCTCTTTGAAGCGCTGGCTGGCCCGGGCAGAGTCGCCGAGTGGTGCTCCGTCGAGCAACAGGACGGCTACCCAGCCCAGAAACACTACCGCCGCCAGTGCATGCAGCCATCGCAGAACGACCAGTATCGCCTCAGCCAGGTCGAGCGACGCTGGCACGCTGTAGCTCGGCCAGGAACTGTTCCATGTCGGCGGCCGTCAAGGTGTTCCATTTGCGCACCAGACGACCGTCAGCCGCGATGAAGTAGGTTTCAGGTACGCCGCGCATCCCATACTGAATCGAAATTGGACCCGCATTGCCCGAGCCGTTGGGGTACGTGATGCCGTACTTCTTGATGAACGCGAGTGCGTCGCTGTCGATGTCCTGGACGTTCACGCCGACGAAGGTGACACGCCCGGCCGTGCGCCGCGCCGCGTCCTCGAGGACCGCGGCCTCGTCCGCACACGGCCCGCACCACGAGGCCCAGAAGTTCACGACGACGGGCTGGCCGCTCGCGAGCGTGTTGAACAGCCGGAACGTGGACCCATCGAACATGCCCAGCGAGAAGTCGGGCGCAGTGGTGAATGGGACGCTGACGACCTTGCTGCCGGCTAGTTCTTTCTGCTGCAGCCCCCACCACAGCAACGCCAGCAAGCTGATCACGACAAAACCAGAAGCGGCGGCCAAAGCCGCCGGCAGCCACGGTCGGCTGACCGCCGCGCGGGGCGGAGTAAGGCCCTCCTCCTGGATCGCCATAGCTCAGTCTAATCAACCGCGTCCGGATGGGCGCGGAACTTGCAAGCACCTAGATTGGAACATCTGTGGCGATCAGGATCAAGGCCCCGGTCACGGACGCCGTGGATAGGCTGACTTATCCGCCGCAGCGCGTGCTGATGGCGCCCGGGCCGAGCAACATGCACCCGCGCGTTCTGCAGGCGCTAGCGTCGCCGCTGCTGGGTCACAAGGACCCAGTCTTCCTGAACATAATGGACGAGACCGCTGCGCTCCTGCGGCGGGTCTTCCAAACCGAAAATCGCGCCACCTTTGCTTTGCCGGCCACTGGCGGCAGTGCCATGGAAGCGGCCCTGATCAACCTGCTGCAGCCGGGCGACACGGTGGTCATCGGGCGCAGCGGGTTCTTCGCCGACCGCATGGTCGGCATCGCCCGCCGCTTGCGCGACGTGCGCGTCGTCGCGGTTGACTCCGCGTGGGGCGAGGCGCTCGACCATGAGGCACTGGCGCACGCCGTACGTGAGCACCGTCCGAGAGTGCTGGCCATAGTCCATGGCGAGACGTCCACGGGCGTCGAGCAGCCGCTACGTGATCTGGCGCTGCTGTGTCGCGAGCTCGACGCATTTCTGGTTGTCGACGCCGTGGCTTCCCTGGGCGGGACGTCCTTGCCGGTTGACGACCTCGGCCTGGATGTGTGCTACAGCGGCTCGCAGAAATGTCTCTCGGCGCCCCCTGGACTGGCACCCATCACGTTGTCAGACAGGGCGCTGCAGGCCATCGAGCAGCGTTCCAGCCCTGTTCCGTCCTGGTACCTCGATCTGACCCTGCATGCTCGCTTCTGGGACACCGAGCACATCTATCACCACACGGCGCCGGTGCTGAACGTCTTCGCGCTGCGTGAAGCACTCCTACTTGTTGCTGAAGAAGGCCTCTACGCACGGCTGGCGCGCCATCGGCTGCACGCGAGAGCCTTACGCGCTGGCCTCGAAGCTCTTGGGCTGCGCCTCTTTGCCAACCCCGCCCACCGCCTTACGCCTGTCACCACGGTCCTTGCGCCGCCCGACGTCTCCGCCGCCGAAGTGCGCGACGTGCTCTTGTGCGAGTTCAACATAGAGATCGCCGGCGGCCTAGGCGAGTACGTCGACCGCATGTGGCGTATCGGCATCATGGGCCACTCCGCACAACGCGCAAACGTCTACTCAGTACTTGGCGCCCTGGAAGCCGCGTTGCAACGCCAGGGCTATACGCCGCACGCCTCGGCCCTCGCCGCCGCCGACGCCATTTATTCCCAGTAGCGTTCCTCTTGAAAATAGGTGGCAGGGTCTGTCATCCACGGCGTGCTTCTTCGATGAGCTCGCGGATCCGCGGCGGCGACAGTGGCATCTCGGCGATGCGCACGCCGAAGGGCGCGAGGGCGTCTTCGACGGCTTCGGCCACCAGCGCGGCCACCGGGATCGTGCCCGCCTCGCCAACACCCTTGACGCCGAGCGGGTTGAGCGGGCTCGGGGTCTCGAGGTGCGCCACTTCGATCTCGGGCACCTCCATGGCCGTGGGCATCAAAAAGTCCATGAAACTGGCGTTGACGAGCTGGCCGCTATCGTCGAAGTGCAGGCGCTCGTACAGCGCGCCGCCGATGCCCTGCGCCACGCCGCCGTGAATCTGTCCCTCGACGATCGTCGGGTTGATCAGCGTGCCGCAATCGTGGACCACGACGTAGCGTCGGAACTCGACATTCCCAGTGCCAAGGTCGACCTCGACGATGGCCGCGTGCTGGCCGCTGGCCCAGGTTGCCCGCTCGGGTGCGAAGAACCGATGCGCCTCTAGCCCGGGGGCCTCACCGGCGCTCAGCACGGCACCCTCACGCGGCTTGACCAGCTGCAATGCCGCCTGATTGGCTTCCTTGCCGTACGCATAGCGAATCGGGTTTGACGCCGTCGCCAGCGCGCCGAGCGTCAGCTCTCGCCCGGGCGCACCCTTGACGGAGACCCGACCGTCGCCCAGCTCGAGGTCCTCGACGCCCACTTCCAGCAGCTCAGCCCCGAGCGCCAGCGCCTTCTCGCGGACCGCGCGCGCGGCCAGGCCGAGCGCATTCCCAGCAGTCACAAGCGCGCGGCTGGCGTACGTGCCAGCGCCCCAGTTGAAGCGGCTCGTATCGCCCGTCACGACGGTCACGTCGGCCGGGTCACAGCCTAGCTCGTTGGCCACGATCTGGGCGAAACTGGTGTAGTGACCCTGGCCCTGGCTGGTCACCGCCGTGGCTGCGAAGACTTTGCCGCTGGGCTCGATGCGCACGTGGCCACCTTCGTACGGGCCGATGCCAGTGCCTTCCACGTAGGCGGCGAAGCCAAGGCCAAGATAACGCCCGGCGCGCCGCGCGGCGGCTTGCGTCGCCCGGAACGAGGCCGGATCGATCATCTGCTCGGCCAGATCGAGTCCAGCGTGGTAGTTGCCGCTGTCGTAGCGGGTAGGGGCACCATCCTGGAAGGGCAGGCCGACGTCCCACGGGAACTCGTCCACGCGGACGAAGTTGCGCCGGCGGATGTCGTTGGGCGCGAGGCGCAGCTCACGCGCGATGCGATCGATGAGCCGCTCCATGACGAAACAGCCATGCGGGCGACCAGCGCCGCGGTACGGGCTGACGCACGGCGTGTTGGTGTAGACGACGGTGAACTGCGACCGATAGTTCGGCACTTTGTACGGCCCGGGCAGCTGGGTGACGGTGATGATCGGCACGACCATGCCGTACGGCGTGTACGCGCCGGTGTCGTGCACGAACGTGTCGTCGATGGCCATGATGTGCCCGTCGGCGTCGACGGCGACGCGCACGGTGTGCTGTTGGCCGCGCTCCTGGTTGGCCGAGATGAAGTGCTCGCGGCGGTCCTCGGTCCACTTCACAGCCCGACCTAGCTGCACGGCCGCCCAGGGCACCAGGACCTCCTCGGTGAAGAACATCATGATCTTGGTGCCGAAGCCGCCCCCGACGTCGGGCGCGATCACCTCGACGTTGAACTCCGGCAGGCCGAGCATGTTGGCCAGCCCGTTCTTGATCGTCAGCGGGGCCTGCGTCGCATCCCACACCTTGAGCGTGCGCAAACGCGGATCGAACACCGCCACCACACCGCGCGCCTCGATTGGACTGCCGCACGAGCGTTCGATGAATAGCTGTTCCTCGAACACATGGGCCGCGGCCTGGAAAGCCCGCTCCGGATCGCCGACAACCTGCGTGAGCCTGGCTGCGACGTTGTTGGGCACATCGTCATGCACCAGCTCCGCGTGTTGGGCGACACGAAAGTCGACGACGGCTGGAAGTGGCTCCCAGTCGACGTCGATCAGGCCGGCGGCGTCTTCAGCAAGGTAGCGGTCGTCGGCCACGATCATGGCGACCGCCTCGCCGATGTAGCGCACCGTATCGACCGCGAGCGGGCGTTGTGTGCGGCCGTGGGTGAGATCGGGGTGCGGCACCACCAGGGGCGCAGGTTGGTTGAACGCACCGAGATCGTGGGCGGTATAGATCGCGTGAACGCCCGGCTGAGCTCGTGCGGCTGAGACGTCGATCGAGCGGATGCGCGCGTGCCCGTATGGGCTGCGCAGGATCGCCGCGTGCAGCACGCCCGGCGGATCGATGTCGTCGACGTACGAACCCAGCCCGGCCAGCAGGCGCGGATCCTCGTTGCGTCGAGTTGGGCTAAACCCGGCCATTGGTCCGCGCCGCGGCCAGGCGGACCGCCTTGACGATGTTTTGATACCCCGTGCAGCGGCACAGATTGCCGCTCAGCGCGGCGCGGATCTCACCATCGCTCGGCGCCGGATGCTCACGCAACAGGGCGACCGTTGTGATCAGCATGCCCGACGTGCAAAAGCCACACTGCAGGCCGTGCGCATCCCAGAATGCCTGTTGCACAGGATGCAGATCGTCCTTCGACGCCGCAAGGCCCTCGACCGTCGTGACCTGGCAGCCATCAGCCTGGACGGCAAACATCAAGCATGACCGCGCCAGCTGGTCGTCCACGAGCACCGTGCACGCACCACAGACGCCGTGCTCGCAACCGACGTGTGTCCCAGTCAATCCGAGATCGTGCCGCAGGAAGTCGCTGAGCAGCAGCCGTGGCTCGACTGCCCGCTTGTACGCACGCCCGTTGACCGTGACCGTGACGAGCCGCCGGTCAGGCATAGCGGCCCATGTGCTCGAGCGAGCGACGCACGTCCAGCGCCGCCGGCTCGCGCGCCACGGCGCGCTCGTAAGCGACCAGGATGGCGCGTTCGGTAAGCACCCCCGCGAGGTGGGTGCGGTACTCCTTGGAGGCATGAATGTCCGCGTCAGGATCGATGGCCGAGCGCACGGCGTCGGCGGCGGCCGGCGCGCGCTCGTCGACCGTGCCGCCGACCAACAGCGTCTCGGCCTCACGCGCCCGAAC
>DASXRR010000155.1:0-31345 GCA_036506475.1 Chloroflexota bacterium | reverse complement strand
ACCGACCCCACGACGAGGATCTTGCCGCCCGTCTGCGCGTGCACCATGCCCGGCCCGGTCGCGCCCGCGAACGTGGCCACGACCCCGAGTGTGACAATCCGCGTCACGATCGACATGGCCCTGGTTCCCCTCGCGACGAATTTACCCCATTCGAACATAGTCGACAGCCGCGCCAGTCACTTTGCCCGCCGAGGCGCAGGTCGGGACGTCTCGACCACGGGGATGACGCGCATGCGGCCGAGCTCCGCGCGACGGCCGGCCTCCTCGACGGCCTCGGTCGACGCCGCTTCGAAGACGTGGAAGCACGTCTCGTCATCAGGCAAGTAGGTTGTCCGGATGTAGCGGATCGGCACGCCCTCGTGCGCCAGCGCCACGGCCACGGCGCGGGCGCGGCGTCCCGTCGCGGCAGGTAGACCTCCACAAGGTAGTTCTGCACTAGAAGCCACAGTACCCGGATCCAGCTCGTCGATCCGTCTGCGCGCGACCTTCGGGATAATCGAGGTCACGCACACGACCGCATCTCTGCTGCCTTCGTTACGGACGACGTGGACGACGACGATGCTCGGGCCAGGATGCGACTGCCAGCCGAAGGTTCCGCCTGGCGCAGGGTGCGGAGGCTGCCGAGCAGCCCCGGATGACGCTTGGGCGTGCAGAAGTCCTTGGCGAGATCGCGGACACGTATCGCTGGCGATGCCAATGGGCTGCGATCGTACTCGTCTGGGCGTGTTCGGAATATGCCCAGCTACGGCGGGCGCCTATCCTGCGGGTGGAGAGGCGATGCCAGGTGATTAGCGCGACGGGGCGAATGGTTTTGCCGGGCCATGCGGCGATTGAGGTGCTCCTGGCAAATGGGGTCGGCGTGGTGTTCGGGCTGAACGGTGACCACGTGCTGCGGCTGTACGACGGGCTGGCCGACCTGGGCGGGATTGTCCACGTGACCGTCAAACACGAGAACAACGCCGCCCTGGCGGCGGAGGCATACGGCCGACTGACCGGCCGGCCGGGGGTTGCACTGACCACGGCCGGGCCGGGCGCCCTCAACTCGATCTCGGGCGTCGCCAGCGCCATGGCGTCGGGCGCGCCACTCGTGTCGCTGACCGGCGCGGTACCCAGCAACGCCGCGCTCGAGACCTTCCATGGCGTTGACGAGGTCGACTTCACCGAGCGCGCGTTCGCGCCGCTCGCCAAGTCGTCCCGTCGCGTCACCCGTGCCGTGGATATCCAGCGCGCGATCGGCGAGGCCTTCGCCCTGGCGGTCAACGGCCGCCCGGGCCCGACCCATGTCGAGGTGACGCGCGACGTCCTCGAGGGCGACCTGTTCGAGGCCGGTCTGCCCACGCCCGCGCCGGCGGTGCCGGCCGCGGTCGCGCCTGATCTCGACCGTGCGCTCGAGCGCATTCGGGCCGCCCAGCGCCCGGTCATCGTGGCCGGCAAGGGCGCCTGGTACCCGCTCGCCTCCGCCGCACTGATCGCCCTGGCCGAAGCGCTCGAGGCGCCGGTCTGCCACACCTGGGAAGGGCACGGCGCCATGCCGACCGTCCACCCGCTGTCGCTTGGGCCCTACCGCATCATGGAGACCCACCCGTCCGTCCTGACCGAGTTGAGCGCAGCCGACCTGATCGTCGGCGTTGGCGTGCGCGTCGGGACTGAGCCGTTCCAAGCCCTCCTTGCCGACTACGGAGATCGGTTGCTCATCCTCGACGCAACCGACGCACCGACCGGCCGGTACGGCCCGGCGATCGGCTCGGTCCCGTCGCTGGCCGCGTCGCTGCGCGCACTCGCGGCGGCCGTCGGCCCGTCGCCGTCCGCCTCGACCACCCGGGCGATCTGCGCCGAAGCGCAGCGCGGGCTTGCGCGCGGGCTCGAGGTCGAGCTGGAACGCTACGCCGGCACCCGCCCCTGGCACATCGGTCGGGCGATCGCGGCGCTCTCCGATCGGCTGACGCCCGACATGGTCGTCACCTCGGACGTGTCCAATGTCAAGCTCTGGGTACCCTTCCAGTTGCGCACCTTCGGACCGCACTCGCACGTGCAGGCCGGCTCGTGGGGCACCATGGGCTATGCACTACCCGCCGCGCTCGGCGCCGCTTTCGCCCACCCTGGGCGCAAGGTCATCGGACTGGCCGGCGACGCCTCGTTCCTGATGTCCTCGTCCGACCTGGTCACGCTCGCCCAGCACCGCTTGCCGGTCGTGATCGGCGTGCACCACGACGGGCGGATCGGGATGATCAACTACATGCAGACGATGGTCGGCCGCGAGCCGTACGCGACTGAGATCGGCGACGTCGACTATGCGGCGATGGCCGAGGCTGCTGGACTCAAGGGCATTCGAGTCGACGACCCTTCCCGTATCGGTTCCGCCTGGGATGAGGCACTGGCTGAGGACGGCCCGGTGCTGATCGAGTTCATGGCCGGCCACGACTTTCCACGCCCGTCACTGCAGCGCTTTATCAATCAGGGATAGATCATCACTGACGTCAGCTCGTCGCACCGGTGCGCGTGGCGAAGACGCCGCCCAGGACGGCGTCGCCCATGACGACGAACCACCTCGGCGACCGGGGCAGCTCGAGGACGTTGTAATTGCCGAACCAGCGTGGCGGATCAGCGAACGAGTCGGTACGCGGCGAGTTGTGCATGCGCATCGGGCACCTGCGAGAGCAAGCCACGTTGCTCGGCGACCCACGCGACCAGCTCATGCACGCCGTCTTCGAAGGTCCGCGCGGGCGTGTAGCCGAGTAATTCCTGGATGCGCGAGAGGTCGGCATAGCAGTGGCGGATGTCGCCGGCGCGGAACTGGTGCACGATCTCTGGTTGACGGTCGAAGGCCAGCTCATGCGCAAGCAGCTCGTACACCTGCACGACGCTGATTGGTCGGCCGGTGCCGACGTTCAGCACCTGGTAGTCCGCGGCCGAATTGGACATCGCGAGCGAGCAGGCCTGGATGATGTCGCTGACATGCACGAAGTCGCGCTGTTGCTGGCCATCCTCGTAAATGCGCGGTGTCTGACCTTCGAGCATGCGCCCACAAAAGATGGCGGCGACACCGGTGTACGGATTCGTCAGCGCCTGGCGTGAGCCGTAGATATTGAAGAATCGCAGAGCCACCGCGGGCAGGTCATAGGCGTAACCGAACGCGAGCGCCATTTCCTCGTGATCGCGCTTGTTGATGGCGTAGATCGAGGTCGGATAGAGCGGCTTGTCCTCGTCGGTCGGAGCCGGCCGAAGCACGGCCTGGCAGCGTGGGCAGTGCACTTCCCAATCCCCAGCCGCCAGCTGCGCCGCCGGTCGCAGACGTGGCGCAACGCGCCCACACGCTGGACAGTCGTACGCGCCTTCGCCGTAGATGGACATCGACGAGGCCACGAGCAGCTTTCGGACGGACCCGCGGTGTTCCGCCAGCGCTTCGAGCAGACTGGCCATGCCCATCGCGTTAACGTCCGTGTATCGCCGCACCTGGTACATGCTCTGGCCGACGCCGACCATTGCCGCGAGGTGGAACACCACGTCGACCTCACGCACCAGCGGGGCCAGCGCGTCTGCGTCGCGGATGTCTCCGCGCACCAGCCGATGCCCCGGATCGAGATAGGCGGGCCGGTCGCCGCGGTCGCCGTGGACTTGCGGCTCGAGGTTGTCGAACAGCACGACTTCATGGCCGCCCAGGGCCAGCGCATCCGCGAGGTGGGAGCCGACAAAGCCGGCTCCGCCTGTGATCAGGACGCGTTCGCCCATCGCTGGTCGGCTCCTGTGCACTGCACCACGGGTCGATCAATTGCAGGGGCGGTGATCGCCGGTTGGCACATGACCGATCCAGCGTACGTTAGCGCGCGGCAGGTTCGCGCGAGACCGTATCTCAGCGTGAGTCGACGGCGGGCGCGTCATGCCAGCCGTGAACTTCGTCCAGCAGGCTCGTCATCACCTCGTCATGGAGATGCGCTTGATCGGCATCGGTCGCACCAAACGCGGTATCGAAGAAATCGAGCCCAGCAATCACACGTCGGGCCGCCTCGACATCGGCCGTACTCAGGAATCCATCGGCTGTTGGTACAGCAACGTGCCGCATCCCGACGCGCCCGAGATCTGGAATCGTGGTAGTCGCGTGAACAATGGCGCCAGCTCCAATCCTCGCCTGATCGCCAACAACTGCGCCCTGCAGCACGATCGCGCCGGTGGCTACGTAACACTGGGTTCCAACTTGACAGCCCGTCAGCACGCACAGCGGCGAAACCAAGGTTCGATTGCCGATTCTGACGGGGAACGCAGGGCGGCTCGAACCGCCTACCGAGCGGACGATGGCTCCGGCGAAGACGATCGCCTCGTCGCCCACTTCCACAGGCGGGCCGCTGCTTTCAAGGACAACGCTGTGATCGACGAATGCGCGCGCGCCAACATGCACATTGCCGACAAGCATCGCCGATGCAGCGACGCGTGCACTCGGATGCACGAACGGAATTACATTGTTCCTGCCGATCAACATTGTTGACCTCGCACTGCATGGTTGGTCAGTCTGGTCGCCGGCGTCGTTTGCCGAAGGCGGTGACGAACAGATAACTGGCTCCGGCGGCATGGGGGGAGAAGAAGTCGATAACTTCGTCGTCGAACGACGTCAGGCCGACGGCCCCAAGGCCGAGTGCGTGCGAAGCAAGGTGCACGCGGCCAGCGTAGAGCGCCGCTTGAAGCTGCGCGAGTCGATAGCCGCGGTTGCCGTAGTGCTCGAGCACGGGGTCGAGGTCGGCCAGGTAGTAGCTGTCGACGTGCGCATCGCCGGCGTACTCCTGGTCGAATGCTAGATGCCCTGCCTGCGTTCGGAAGTCTCCGGCACGTAGCAGCTCGATCGAGCCTTCGTGAGCGCGGTGCAGGTACGTTCCAGGCGCCAGTCCTTCGACGGCGTTGACGATGAGATAGCCATCATGCAGGGGCAGGGCCCCATCTGCCAGGCAATCGGTCGCGACGCCGCGCACGGAGCGATCGAGTATGGTCGAAAATAGCTCGAAGCTCAGAGGTTGCTGGCTGTCGTAGAAGCGCGTCGATCGGCGCGCCAGGATGACGTCTTCAATGGGCGCCGTGGGGATCCACTCGTCCGAGCGCGGCGTGAGCGGAATGGGCGACTGGTTTGGCGGCGCCATCGCGCGCCGCACGGGATTGCCGCGCCACGCTGCCGCCGCCTCGCCGGAGGCGAGCGACGATGCAGCGTGCATGCGCGGAATGTCCGCGAAGGTCACCTCGGCGGGTGAAAGCGGCTCGGTCGGATGAGCGATATCTGGCAAATCTGTCACTGCCGCCGGGGCACGCGCGCCGCGACCGACCGCACACAGGACGACGCTGGCCTCGCGTTCACCGTCCACTCCGAGCAGGTGATTCACCGCGCGGTCCGCGAAGCCCAGCACGAGGTTGGTAGGCAGCTCGAGTGAGGCCGCTACGGCCAGCGCATTGGCGAGCAAGGTGCCAGCATCCCAGAACGTGTGACGGTACGCGCGGGCCTTGTACCGAAAGGCGTTGCGCCAGAACGTGCTGGTTAGCACCACGATGACCGGTGCCTCAGCCAGACTCGGCTCGCGCCCGCTCGCTTCGACAAGCACGCCGCGCACGTCGCCTGTGCGTAACTGTCGCAAGCTGTGGTCGTGCGCGGCATAGTGGTACACACCAGCGTCGAGGTCAGGCAGCTGCGCGCACACCACGTAGAGCTCGAGGTGGTAGCGCGCACCGGTGGCAGCCGCGGCACGGAACTGGACGACGCCTCGGGTGCGCGTCACGCGCTGGTGCTTGATCAGCCCGTTCGACAGACGCGCCAGGCGGGCGAGCGCAGTTCGGTCGGGGCTGCTCGTGTTCTGGTCGTGCTCGGCGCCCGTACGGGAGATTGCCTCCAGGGCGCGTAGCTGGCTTGGCGCGAATGTGGTTGGCAGCTCGATCGGAGGCAGGTCGGTGTAGAGCTTGTACGTGCGCGGATCGAGCGACCAGTCCTCCTCCCAGATCACCGGCTCCAGGTTAGGCGGCGTCCCCATTCCATACTTGGGCTGACCGTTTGGGTCACGCAACGAGACGTACTTCGTGGCCGCGTGGAATACCAATGCAGCAGACGTGTCGCGGTTGCTGTCGGTCATCGTCTCATAGGATCATGGGCCACGATGAGCTGGCCCGAGGTTTTTGCTGACAAGTATGAGGAATGGTCGGCGCATATGGCGGCCGATGTTCCGTTTTATGTCGAGCTGGCTGCCGCCGCGAATGGGCCGATCGTGGAGCTGGCTATCGGCAATGGGCGGGTGGCGATTCCCGTGGCCCAGGCCACCGGGCAGCGGGTGATCGGCATTGATTCGTCGCCGGCGATGCTCGAGCAAGCCCGAGCCAATGCGGCCAGGGTGGGCGTGGAGCTCGACCTGCGTGAGGGCGACATGCGCGATCTCGTGCTGAACGAGCCGGCGGCGTTGATCTATTGCCCATTCCGCGCGCTCTTACACCTGGCGACCTGGGCTGACCGGCGGCGCACCTTCGAGCGCGTCGCGGCCTCGCTCCAAGCGGATGGACGGTTCGCCTGGAATGCCTTCGCGCTTGACCATCGCATCGCGTACCGCCTGGAAGGCCAGCTCCAGGAAAAGCCATACCCGCACACGATGCGCTACGCAATCGGCGACAATCGCATCGACATCGTCCGGGCCGACGGTGCGACGAGCTCGCTGTGGTGCGCGAGCAAGAACGAATGGCTCGGCCTCATCGACGTCGCCGGTCTCGAAATGGAGGCGCTCTACGGCGGCTTCGCCCGCGAGCCGTTCACCGACGACTCCGCGGAGTACGTGTTCGTGACCCGGCCGGCGAAGTAACAGCGCGCGCGGAGCGGACATGCTTCGCAGCGTGGGCGGGGCGCTTTGCAGATCTCGCGGCCCAGGCGGATGACATTGACGTGGAACGCGTAATAGTCGCGCGGACGCACGGCGGCTTCGAGGCGGTCTGTGGTTGCTTCGGGGCTGGTGCGGGGTGGGACCAGGCCTACGCGCAGCGCTACGCGATGGACGTGCGTGTCGACGGGCAGCGCGGGCACGTGCGACCCAAACAGCAGAACGCAGGCCGCTGTCTTGCGGCCGACACCGGGCAGGCTAGTCAAGAGGTCTACGGCTCGCTTGCGGCGCATGTTGCGCAGATCTGGCAGTCCCACATGGCCGTCGTCGTCGGTCAGTGCACGCAGGACGGCCTGGATGCGCTGAGCCTTGACGACGGCCAGGCCGCCACTCCGGATGGCTTCGACGACATCATCGACCGGCGCCTCGCGCACCGCCTCCCAGCTGTTGAACGTGTTCGTGAGCGATTCATATGCGCGCTGCGAGTTCAAGTCTGAGGTGTGCTGGGAGAGGATCGTGCCGATCAGCTCGTCGACGGGCGCGTACGCCGGCGCCCAAACCGGCTGGCCGTAGTATTCGACGAGGCGGCGGTGGACCCAGCGCACGAGCATGGTCGCCGGTAACGTTACTCGTCAGCGGCACTGGGCGTGCGGGTCGAATGGTCCGCACTGATCGGCCGGCTTCGGCGGCTTGGGCGGCAGAACCTTCGGCCCATCGACCGCGAACGACAGTGCGCGATGGTTGAGCCGGTCGCCGATCGGCGTGGGCGAGCCATCCGGCGCCTCCCAGCCGTACAGCACATTCATTTCGGGCAGCTTGAAGCCCAGATGGATCTTGTTGAGCAGCTTGTAGAGGGTTTTGCTCCAGAAACCCAGGGTGACGGCGAGCGGCCAACGCCTCTTGGTCCGGATTGGCAGTCTGGCGATAGCGCTCGATACCATCGAGATAGCCGTCGAAGTTGGGCGGCGGAACGGACTTGTGCTGCTCCGGATCGAGTCCGAGATCGGCGATGATGCCCGCGCGCACCTCGTCGTCGATCAGCGCCTCCTTGGTCCACGTGAACATGTCGCCGAAGAAGCCAATGACGCTGTTCAGCGTGCTTTTGTCGTCGCTCACAATGGGACTCCGACGTGCGGTCGGTCTTGCGCCCCGACGATCAACGGAATGGCGTGCTAGGTGAAGACTTCGCCGCGCGTCTGGACCGCGGACTCCGGATGGACCGCCATCAGCTCCTGAATTGCGTCGAGCGTAGTTGGCGTGGGGCGCCGGAAGGTGACGATGCCCAGATTGCTCGAGAACACAGCTGACGCGCATGATTGCGGTCGGCGAGCTGCTTGACGTGGCGCACCGCGGCACGGCGGTAGCCTCGGCACGAATTCGGTGTTGCCCAGCAAGTCGTTGGCAACATCGGTGGTGATGGCGAGTAACGCGTCGGGCACGTCGTCGGCATAAATCTGATCGCCGCTCAGGACCAGCTGATGCGGGCGCTTATTGGCGTCGTCGCGCGTGTCACGGATCAGGTCGTCGACCCATGGCAGGGCATCGGGTGTGTTCGCGCCATCGCGGCGGCACGAGCCATGAACGATCTCGAGCTGGTCGAGCTGCGTCGGCGCGGGCTAGCCAGGACCAACTCCGATCTTCTGGGCCGGCCATGAGCGTGCGCCCAGACTAGCGACGGTCTTTCGCGCGTCGACACGCATTACCGACGCAATCTCCGCAGCGCGCCGCGGTATTCTCGGGCAGCAGAGGGACGACACCAATGCAGCGCAGCACCGAGCGCATCCTGACCACGCATACCGGCAGCTTGCCGCGGCCGAAGCAGCTGGTCGAATTACTCGAAGCACGTGACCAGCGCGAAGCACGCGCGCAGCCTGAATACCAGACGCTTGTGGCCGAGGCGGTTCAGGACGCCGTCAACCGCCAGGCGCAAACAGGCATCGACGTGCTGACCGATGGTGAAATGGGCCGGGTCGCGTTCTCGTGGTACGCGACCGAGCGTTTGAATGGCTTCGACGGCCGGCGTCGCTCAGTCATGCAGCGCGTCGAAGCACTGCTCTTCCCGGAGTACTACGAGTCACTCGGTACACCATCGCTCGAGCTGCCCGCGTGCAACGCGCCTATCACGTGGGTTGGGCCGACGTACATCCAGCAGGACATCGCCAACCTGCGCGCTGCGCTTGGCCAGGTTGCGCCGGTCGAAGCGTTCATGCCGTGCGTCTCGCCGGGCCAGCTATGGATCAACTTTCCCAACGACTATTATCCGTCCGACCAGGCGTTCGTCATGGCCGCCGCGGAGGCGCTACGCAACGAGTACCGCGCCATTGTCGAGGCCGGTTTCGTGCTGCAATTGGACGATCCGGGCCTGGCGATGGGTTGGAATCGGTTGGAGTTCAAGGACCGCGGATTCGACGACTATCGCACGGTCCTGGAGCAGCACGTCGAGGCGATCAACTATGCGATCGAGGGACTGCCCGCCGAACGTATTCGATTGCACACGTGCTGGGGCAACGGCGAGTGGCCGCATGTGCGCGACATTCCGCTGGTCGAGATCATCGATATCCTGTATCGCGTAAACGCCCAGGGCCTGTCCGTCGAGGGCTCCAATCCACGCCACGCACATGAGTGGAGCGTCTTCGAAGAGCACCCGCTGCCCGAGGGCAAGATCCTGATTCCGGGTGTCATCGATACCGTCACGAACTTCGTCGAGCATCCGGATCTCGTCGCCGAGCGCATCGTGCGCTTCGCCAACGTGGTCGGCAAAGAGAACGTCATTGCGAGCACCGATTGCGGCTTCGGTACAGCGGTCCGCGCGCGACCGCGCGTCCACCCAACGGTCGCCTGGGCCAAGCTCCAGACGCTCGTCGAGGGCGCGCGGCGCGCCTCACAGAAGCTGTGGGCGAGGACGCCACTCGCCGCCTGATATCTAGTTGTTTCGGGTTTTCACCCATATGACTGTCGTTGGTACGAAGGATTTGCGTACCCGCGGCGTGCTACCGCGGCAATGTCGTGAAAATGCCATCTCTGCTCGAGGGGCTGATGGCTGTGGCCCCTTCGTGTCTTCGCAAGCTCAGCGAAGGCATCCGCAAGCACACACGTTTCAGCAAGCGGATCCTTCGCAAGCTCAGGATGACATGGGGCAGAGTTGCGCGCCGGCGTGGCTGATGGTCGTTCGCTGGCGAACCGGAGCGCCTGGCGTGCAGCAATGATGACCCACGCGCAATAGGCGACGACCAGCACTCGGTCGGCGTAGCCAACGACGGCGAGCACATCTGGCGTCATCTGATTACCGGCCTGCGTGTAACCAACGATCATGGCGACCAATGTGGCAATGAGTGCAACGAGGCTCAGCCAGGTCGAGTGAGCGGTCCAGACAAGCACCTTGCTCGGTGTTGGCAAAGACCTGGCGAATAGCACGGCGGCGATGGGCAGACTGAAGAGGCCGATGATGCCAGCCAGACCGTGCAGCGGATGAGTGATGTCGAAGAATGCGGCCATGGCCTCGCCGACACCCGCGGCCGTCAGAAACACCAGCCCGACGTGGCCGACCTGCGCGCGCAGCGCGACAACGAGGGCCCACGAGCTGAGCGCCCAACAGCCAAACAGCAGCGACAGGACCCAGCCGTACTGACCGGTGGCGTACTCGCTGATGACACGCCACGACGGGTCGAACTCTGGGCTCAGGATGTGCAGGCCGCCGAGCAGCGCGAGGACGGCAGCCGCGCAGGCAATGGCTAGCCGGGCGGGTAGTGTGCGCCTCATGCGGCGGCCAGCATTTCGTCGAGGCGGTCGTAGCCCTCTCTTACGCCGTGCTCCATGCCGCTGGAGACGGCGGCGTCGCGCGCTTCGACGGACGGATAGACCTCGTGCGAGGACAGTCGGGTGCGCCCGTCGACCTCGTCGAAGCTCAGCGTGGCGACGCCGACCTGGCCCGGTGCCAGGTTGAACTCGAACGTCTGGATGATCAGCTTGCTGGGCTCGACCGTGTGGAACACGCCGAAGAAGCTGTACTGGTCGCCGCCTTCTTCGCCGCGGAACGCGTACATCCAGCGCCCGCCGGGCGTTGGATTCAGCACGACGTCCTCCATCTTCATCGTGCGCGGGCCCATCCACTGCGCGAACAACTCGGGCTCGACGTGGGCGCGATAGACCGCTGAGGTGGGTGCGTCGAACTCACGCACGATATCGACGAAGGGCAGGCCGGGCTCGGCGGTGATGTTGGTCGCGTGGGTCATTGGTGGTCGTTCTCCTTGTTGGGCAAGTTGTCGAGCAGAGCATCGAGGCGGCGGAAACGGTCTTCGGCGATGAGCCGATAGCGGTCGATCCACGCGGTCAGGCGCTCGAGGGCCGCGGGATCGAGGTGCACCGGGCGGCGTTGGGCGTCGCGCGAGCGCGTGACCAGGCCGGCCTGCTCGAGCACCTGGATGTGCTTGGAGACGCCCTGCTTGGTGATGGCAAAAGGTTCGGCGAGCTCATTGACCGTGGCGTCACTGCGCGACAGGCGGGCGACCATGGCGCGGCGCACCGGATCGGCGAGAGCCATGAAGGCGCGGTCGAGGTCGTCATCGGCCTGGGTATCGATTATTCAACCTCCTGCTTGATCAACTATCTGGTTGACAACAACATACGCGTCGGCCCGACGCGTGTCAAGGCCTTAACTGCCAAACGCCTGCCGGGCAGGCCGGCAGGCGTTCACGCCAAGCGCGCGGGCAGCGTCAGGGGGCGGTGTACACGGAGCGCTCGTTGCTAGTGGGCGGCCAGGCTGATTGGCACCCCGGCCAGCCAGAAGTAAGACAGCACCAGGACGAGCCCCGAACCCAGACTCAAAAGCAGTCGCAACATGCTCTCAATCTAGTGCCGCAACGCCATTCAGCCACTGGAGCGGTGGCTGGTTTGGCACCTGCCCACCTGGCGGGCTAGCGGCTAGCTTGTGGACTGCAGGCGGTGCATCGGCCGGGCCAGTGATTGGCCGTGCCGGTCGAGATCGGCCCACAAGTCGCCGACCGCGTCAATCCGTTTGGGCATGCTGCGCAGGTCGAAACTGCGCGGCTCCACGGTGCCGCGTTCGACCTCATCCCAGGTGCACGGCGCCGATACCGGAGCGCCAGGCTTGGAGCGCACCGCGTAGGCAGCGGCGAATGTGGCGCTGTAGCCGTTGCGACCAACGTCGACATAGATGCGGCCGGCGCGGTCGACCTTGGCGAATTCCAGGGTCAGATGGTCGGGGTCGCGCTCCACCAGCTGTTGGGCGACGGCCAGGCCGAACGCTGCGACCTCGTCGAAGTTGGACTTGCCGTCGAGCGGGAGCACGATGTGGAAACCTTTGGAGCCCGAGGTTTTCACCCACGCTGGTAAATCCAATTCCGACAGGACGTCACGCACATCGAGGGCGGCGCGGCGCAAGACGTCCGGATCATCTTCCGCGGGGTCGAGGTCGAACACACACACGTCCGGCTGGTACAGGTTCGGTACACGTGAGGTCCACACGTGCGGCGTGATGCAGTTCTGGTTGGCCATCCACTGCAGTGAGCGCGTGTCGCGCACGAGCGGGTAGTGCACCGAGCCGCCCTTCTTGGGTGCCTCGACGCGTTCCAGCCAGGCCGGGAAACCCTTGGACACGTCTTTTTGCAGGAAGCCCTGATGGCCGATGCCCGACGGGAAGCGCTCCATGGTCACCGGGCGGCCGCTGATCTGCGGCACCATGAATGGCGCGATGGCCTCGTAATAGGCGGCCAGCTCGCCCTTGGTGATGCCGTCCTCGGGAAACAGCACCTTCTCGGGATGGGAAATCTGAACGGTGTCGATGGCCGGCCATGATAAGAGGAAACATGCCCAGGATTCTGGTGACCGCGTTTCGTTAGCTCGGCTTGCGTGCCAGCAGCGAAAACGTGTGGGGTAGTGTGGCGTTCAGCTCGGGCGGCAGATTGGGAAAGCTGGGCCAGAAGTCCGCGCGGTGCTCGCCGACGTAGTCAATGACCAGGCCGACGTCGTGGAGGGCGTTGAACACGTCGGCGATGGGCCAGGCGCGATCGTATTTGAGCGACTGCTCTTCGACGGGGATGGGCAGGCTGTCGCCGATATAACCGCTCGGCCAGCCGCGTGAGATGTCGACGTGGCTGAAGTAGTCCCAGCCGGTCGGCACCAGCGTCGTCGTCTCCATTTCGAACAGGTAGGCGACGGGATGCACTTCGAAAAGGTGAAAGCGGCCGCCTGGTTTGAGCAGCCGGGCGACGACCCCAGCCCAGGCGTGCAGGTCGTGCACCCAGCAGATCGCACCGCGACCCGTATAGACCAGGTCGGCCGTGCCGTCCAGCGACGTCGGTGTGTCGAGCACGTCGCACAGGTACCACTCGGCCGGTGCCCCGACCGCCGCGCTGATCCGTCGGGCGGTGTCGATCATGATGTCCGAGATATCGACGCCGACCACGCGCTGCGCACCCTCGACCCACAACGAGAGTGTGTCGCGGCCGGATGCGCACTGCAGATGAATGGCCAGTTCGCACCAGGGTCGGAGCGGGCCCATGTTGGCGCGCTCGATCGGGTGCAGGTTCGATTTGCCCGCGCGGATGAACGCGATGGTGTCGTCGGCGCGGGCGGTGTAGAACGCGGCCGCCTCGTTCCAGCTGGCGCGATTCGCGGCGTGTCGTTCGGGCACGGACGCTGAGTGCATGCGATTGGGTTAGTATGGCGGCCACACCACCGGATCGGGGAACGGTATGGCGGCTGAAGTGGCTGCGATCGGGGCGGCGCTGCGTCGGCACCGCATCGCGGCCGGACTGACGCAGGAGGAGCTCGCCGAAAAGGCCGGGCTCAGTACGCGCGGCATCCAGGACCTCGAGCGCGGCGCCCGGCGTGCTCCGCATCCCGAAACCTTGCGCCGCCTGTCGCATGCGCTTGGTCGCGACGACGACTCGATGCTGACTGATCTCGAAACGGGCAAAGGCCAACCGCTGCCCGTCGCGCTCAGCAGCTTCGTCGGCCGCGAACGGGACGTCGCCGAAGTCGCCACGCGCTTGCGCCACGCGCGGCTAGTGACGCTGGCCGGTACCGGTGGCATCGGCAAGACCCGCCTCGCCCTGGCAGTCGCGGGTCAGGTCAACGTGGAGTACGAGGACGGTGCCTGGCTGGCCGAGCTCGGTCCGTTGGCCGACGGTGGGCTGGTCCTACCATGCGTCGCCACGGCGCTCGGGGTGCGCGAGCAATTCCTACGTCCTCTGCTCGAGACGCTGTGCACGGCGCTGGCCGACCGTTCGCTGCTGCTGGTCCTCGACAACTGCGAGCACGTGCTCGATGCGTGCGCTGTGCTGCTCGGTTCACTGCTGCGCGCCTGTCCGGGGGTGCGCGTCCTGGCGACGAGTCGTCAGCCACTGCGTGTCGAAGGCGAGTCGATCTGGCGCGTCCCGCCACTGACGGTGCCTGAGCTCGGCCGACCAGTTTCGATCGAAACACTGGCCGCGCATGGTGCCACCCGCCTCTTCCTGGAGCGCGCGCAGCCGTCGCCCGCCATGCCACCACTGAGCGCAGAGGCGCGCCGCGCGATTGCGACGATCTGCCAACGACTCGATGGTGTGCCGTTGGCCATCGAGCTTGCCGCGGCGCGTGCACCGACGTTCACATTCGAGCAGATCGCGCTGCGCCTCGACGACGCCATCGGCCTGTTGAGCAACGGGAGCCGCTCCGCGCCACCACGGCACCGCACGCTGCAGGCGACGATCGAGTGGAGCGTCGGTCTGCTCACCGAGCCGGAGCAGATGCTCCTGGAGCGGATCGCGGCCTTCGCGGGCGGTTTCACGCTCGAGGCCGTCGAGCATGTCGCGGCTGGCAACGGGCTCGATTCGGGCGACGTACTCGATCTGTTGAGCCAGCTCACTGACAAGTCACTCGTCGTCGCGGAGCCGAGCGATGACGGTACAACGCGCTATCAGTTGCAGGAAGTGCTGCGCCAGTTCGGACAGGACCGCCTGACGCGACGCGCACCTGAGGTGGTACAGGCGGTCTCTGAACGCCACGCCCGCTACTACCTGCAGCTCGTCGAGGCCGCCGAGCCCGAGGCGCTGGGTAAAGCGCGCCGGAGGTGGCTCGACCGGCTGGAGCAGGAATTGGAAAACTTTCGCGCGGCTCGGCGGTGGTTCGTCGCGCATGCCGATGCCGAGGGCGCGCAACGGCTCTGTGCGTCGTTGTACCGGTTGCTGGTCTATCGCGGGCACGCCAGCGAAGGCCGGGCAAGTCTGCTCGAGGCGCTCGCGCTGCCTGGTGGATCGGCCGCGGCGCGCGCGAAAGCGCTGCACTTCCTCGGTTCGCTGGCGTGGACCCAGGGTGATTTCGCTGCCGCGCGCGAGTACCAGCAAGAAGCGCTGACGCTGCGGCGTCAGCTCGGTGACCAGACCGGCATGGCCTGGTCGTTGGCCGCACTGGGCATCGCCGCCACGATGCTTGGCCAGTTCGACATTGCCGAGCCGCTGCTCGAGGAAGGCTGCCGCACCAGTCGCGCTGGTGACGACCACTACATCCATGGCTTGAGCCTGTCGCTGTCAGGACTGACCGCTTATCTGCGCGGCGATAAACCGACCGCGCTGGAGCAAGCGCGGGCCGCCATGGACGTGGCCACCGACCACGGCTTTCCATCGATCAGGTGCATGGCGCTGACCACGATTGGCTGTGTCAGCTTCCTGGACGGCGCACTCACCTCGGCCATCAGCGCGCTCGAGTCAGCGTTGGCCACCGCTGAGGCAGTCGGCGAGGTGTATCTGATCGAGCGCGCCGCGCTCAACCTGGCGATGGTCGCCACGGCTCTGGGCGACCCCGTACGCGCGCGCTCGCTGCTGGCCGAAGGTGTTGGACTGGCGCAGCAGCTGGGCAATCGACACCACCTGGCACAGGCGCTGGAGGGCGTCGCCGCCTTCGCGGCCGACCGCGACGCCGAGTCCGCGTTCCGCTTCGCCGGTGCCGCCGCGACCGTGCGAGCCGTCATCGGCGTGCCGCTGAGTCCGACCGAGCGGCAATTGCTCGAGCGTCGGCTAGGGCCACCCGAGGCGCGCGGCAGCGCTTTCGACCTGGGTCGGCTCTGGTCGCTCGAAGAGGCAGCCGAGCACGCGCTCGAGTACGTCGAGCGGGGTGCTTACGCGGGCACGGGCTCGAGCGGGCGCGCTGGCGCCTGAACCCGCTGCGCTGGGCCGCTGATACCGATTACCAGTCCGGCTGCCATCAGGCACAGCAAGCCGGCGACCAGGAAGGCGACGAGGTAGTTGCCCAGGAACGTGTGCGCGGCACCCGCGCCGAAGGCGGCCAGCGAGCCGCCAAACTGGTGCGCAGCGAAGACCCAGCCGAAGAACGGACCGACGCGCTCCTTACCGAATCGGTCGGCGACCAGCCGCACTGTGGGTGGCACGGTTGCCACCCAGTCGAGTCCATAGAACACGACGAAGCCGGCCAGCGCCGGCACACCCAGGTCGTACGCCGCGGGCAGGAACAGCAGCGCCAGACCGCGCAGGCTGTAGTACCAGACCAACAGCTTCTTGGGGTCGATGCGGTCGGATAGCCAGCCCGAGATGGTCGTGCCGAGGATGTCGAACAGGCCCATCGCGGCCAGCATGCCGGCGGCCGTCACCTCGGTCAGACCGTGCTCGACCGACGCCGGGATGAGATGCACGCTGATCAGCCCGACCGTCGTCGCGCCACACACCGCGAAACTGCCGGCCAGCAGCCAGAAATCGCGGCTGCGAACGCCTTCGCCAAGCGTCGAGACCGTCATGCGGAAGGGATTGGCGACTGCGGTCGCGCGCGGCGGCGGACCGATCGGCAGGCTGTCCGGCGCGCCGTAGGGCCGCAGGCCAATTTGCCACGGATGATCGCGCATGAACAGCGCCACCAAGCCCGCGACGACGACCGCGATGCCGGCCACGATGGCGATCGCGACGCGCCAGCCGGCGTATTCGACGACCGCCGCTTGAAACGGCAAGAACACCAGTTGACCGGTCGCCGTACTGGCCGCGAAGAGCCCGGTCACCAGCCCGCGCCGCTCGACGAACCAGCGCGTTGCGACGGTGGCGCCCAGGACCAGCGCCATCGCGCCGGAGCCCATGCCGACCAGCACGCCCCACAACGCCACGAGCTGCCACGCGGACTGCATGAACATGCTCAATCCGACGGCGACCGCCAGCGTCGTCAGCGCCGAAACCATCACCCGGCGCACGCCGAAGCGGATCATCAGGGCGCCCGCGAACGGGCCACACAGTCCGAACAGCAGCAAGTTGATCGACAGCGCGAGCGAGATCGTCGCCCGATCCCAACCGAACTCACGCTCGAGGGGTAGCACCAGCACCGCGCGCGTCGAGCCGATGCCAGCCGAGGCGAGCAGCGCCAGGAAGGTGATCGCGGCGACGGCCCAGGCGTAGTGGGCGCGCGACCTTGGTTCGATCGCGCGCGCGCCAATCTCGTGCCCCGCGGAGCGCAGCGGAGCGTGGGGTGCGGTCATCGGAGCGAATCTAGCAGAGTCAGTTTCTTTCTGCAACTCACTGGCCAGGCCCGTTCGCCAGGATCTCGGTCAGCCGATCCATGCGCGACTGCAGCGTTGCCCGCGCCGAATTGAGCAGCACCAGGCTGCCCATCTTGGTGTGGTCAGCCCGCCTGTGCTAGTGCCGGCTCGCCGCGGGCGTGGGTCTGCGCGTAGCGCTCGAGCCGTTGCAGCTCGTCGGCATACAGCGGCGCGAGCAGGCGCGCGCCGAGCAAGCGCATGACCATGCCCTCCAGGCCAGTCGGCTGGAGCACCGTCTCGATGCGCACCAGTGTGCCGGTGGCGCGCGGCTCAACGGTGAACGTGCTCGACTCGCCGTTGCCGCTTTCGAGTAGCACGCGGCCCGGCTCGGGCTCGCTGACCTCCTGGGTGCGGGTGACGCTGCGCCCGCCCAGCGAGGTGGTGAAGCGGATGGTCGTGCCCGCGCCAAGGCCGCCGCGCAGGACATCCAGTCGGGTGAAAGCCGGTGGCAGGAAGCCCGCGGGACCATGGCGGTGGTGGCGCTGGTAGTCGCGCAGGCAGTGGTAGAGGACGTCCGCGGGCGCGTCGAGGATGCGTTCGGCAGCGAAGTGGAACTCGGCCATCAGGGGCTGGTCTCCATCAGGAATCTGGTGTACCATGTGGTACACGTACCATATGGTACATTTCGCTCGGAGTCAAGTCGCGCGTGGCCCGCGCCGGCGCTGAGACGCGCGAGCGCCTGCTCGGCGCCATCATCGACCACGTTCAGCGCGGCGGCATCAGTGACCTCAGCCTGCGCGACCTGGCCGCGGCGGTCGGCACCAGCCATCGCATGCTCATCTACCACTTCGGCTCGCGCGAAGGCGTGCTCGTAGCGGTGGTCCAGGCGGTCGAGGCGGCGCAGCGCGCGTTCCTGGCCCAATTGCTCGCCGAGAGTCCAGATTTGTCGCCAACCGAGACGATGCGCACGATGTGGCAGCGCTTTGCCGACCCGGCGTTGTGGCCCAACGAACGGCTGTTTTTCGAGCTGTATGGTCAGGCGCTCCAGGACCGCCCCGGCACGGCCGGCCTGCTCGGCGATATCGTCGACACCTGGCTCGAGCCGATGACCGAGTACGCCGTCATCCGGGGCTGGGATCCGCGCACTGCGCGGGCGGAAGTTCGGCTGAGCATCGCCGTGATGCGCGGTCTGCTGCTCGACTTGCTCGCCACCCGCGATCGTGCCGCCGTCGACGCCGCGCTCGAGCGCTACCTCGCGCGTTTCGACGCGGCGGGCGCGTGACCAGCGAGGCACCGCGCTGCACGCATGGCCCATCGCGGCTACCCTTGCACGCCGGGAGTTCACCTCAGCGGGGAGGACAAATGGGTGCACAGGATCTTCACCAGCATGATGGCGCTGGGACTGTTGCTCGGCGGACTCGCGCCAGCGGCGGGTGCGGCGCCGGCGGTAGTACCAGCCATAAGCGCGACGGACGGGCCCGGCGCCGTCTCGCACTTCGACCTGGCGCGCAAGGACTGCCTCGGCACTGCGCGCAACACCTCGTCCAGGGTGTGGTTCACGCTCGCCGACGGTGTGCTCAGCGACGTCTATTACCCGACTATCGACAACACCAATGTCGAAACGCTGCAGTTCATCGTCACCGACGGCGCCACGTTCACCGATCTGCAGACGCGCGACACAACCTACGAGGTCCGGCTGCTGGATAAGCGGGGCCAGGCGCTCGATTGCCAGGTGCGCACGACCGCGCGCAATGGCAAGTACCGCATCATCACTGACTACGTCACCGATCCGGGCCGCGACGCGGTCGTCATGCAGGTGCGCTTCGAGCCACTGATCGGCAAGCGCAAGGACTACCAGCTGTACGCCCGGCTCGATCCCACGATCAACGGCAACGGTGGCGGCGGCGCCGCCAATGCCGGTGCGGATAGCGGCACGGTCGACACGTCGGGCGGGCACGGCGTGCCGGTGGCGTGCGACCCGGTGACGGACACCAACTCCGCCAATCGAGACTACGCCCAGCCCATCTGCGCCGCACTCGACGCAGCCACACCATTTGTGCAGGTGAGCAACGGCTTCGCCGGCCAGCCGAGCGATGGCCTGCGCCAGCTCGACGCGACGCACGCCCTGAACGCTGTGTTCACGGACGCCAGCAGCGGCAACCTGGTCCAGACCGTCCAGCTCGACCTCTCGCGCAACGATCCGCTCGTCCTGGCCCTCGGCTTCGGCGCCGATCAGGCGACGGCAGTCCAGACCGCGCGGCTGTCGGCGCAGGCCAGCTTTGACGGCCTCGTCGCCAGCTACGAACAGGGCTGGCACACGTACGACGCTGGCCTGGATCAGCCGCCGAGCCACGTGAACGGCATCGCCAACAAGGAGTGGCGTGACTTCGTCGACCGCTACTTCCTGAGCGCCAATGTGGTCAAGGCGTCCGAGGACAAGACGTTCCCTGGCGCACTGGTAGCGAGCCTGGCCTCACCCTGGGGTCAGGCCGTCTCGGCAGGCGATCCGAACAACACGTACTTCGGCTCGTATCGCGAAATATTCGCGCGCGACGCCTACGAGGCCTGGACGGGCCTGCTGGTTGCCGGCGATCTCGCCACGGCGCGCGACGTGGTGCTCTTCCTGTTCGAGCGCCAGCAGCTGGCCGACGGCTCGCTACCACGCAACTCGTTGGTCAACGGCAAGCCCGCACCAGATACGTTCAACACCCAGCTCGACGAGTGCGCCTATCCCATCCTGATGGCGTTCCAGCTGCACATGAATAACGCCGCTCTGTATCGCGACCACATCAAACCGGCGGCGAACTTCATCATCAGTCATGGGCCGTCGTTCGGTCCCGAGCGCTGGGAGGAGCAGAGCGGCTTCTCGCCGTCGACGATCGCGGCCGAAGTCGCCGGCCTGATCGCCGCGGCCGACATCGCCGAGCACAACGGCGACAGCCAGAGTGCTCAGGTGTGGCGTGGCGTTGCCGACGATTGGCAGCGTTCGCTCGCCGGTTGGGCAGTCACGACCAACGGGCCGCTGGCGAACCATCCGTATTTCATCCGTCTGTCGAAGACGGGCGATCCCAACGCCGCGATCAGCTACAACGTCGGCAACGGCGGGCCGACCCTCGACCAACGCGCAGTCATCGACGCTGGCTTCCTCGAGCTGGTGCGCCTCGGCCTCGAACCGGCGAACGACGTGAACATCGTCCGCTCGATGCCCATCGTCGACGCGACGATCAAGAGCAGCACCGAAGCCGGCCTTGGCTTCCACCGCTACAACGGCGACGGCTACGGTGACGGCGACCTCGACGGTCATCCGTGGGCACCGAGCGGTCGTGGCAGCGGGCATCTGTGGCCGCCGCTGAACAACGAACGTGGTGAATATGGCCTGGCGGCCGGCGATCGCGACGAGGCGATCATGATGCTGCGTGCGATGTTCCGTTTCGGCGGCGGTGTCGGCCTGACGCCTGAGCAGGTCTGGGAAAATCGCGATCTGCCGCGCTCGCCTTTTGGAACCGATCCCACGCTGGCCTCGATCGGCTTTCAGCGTGGCCAGCCGGCTGGCTCCGCCTCACCCTTGACCTGGTCGGCCGGGGTGTACGTGCGGCTGCTGCAAGACTTCGTCGCCAACAAGCTGCTCGAGCAGCCGGAGAACACCACCGCGCGCTACATACAGCATGAGCAGGGCCAAACGGCTCTGAGCGTCACGGCGCCCGCGGATGCCTCCGCGGTAACTGCCTCGCCCGTGGTCGTCACCGGGACGTCTGTGCCGGGTACCCATATCTTCGTCGCCGCGACGAACGTCGACGGCAACAGCGAAACGACCACGGCCGAAGGTGTGACGGGCAGCGATGGCAAGTTCGAGGTGTCAGTGGCAGTCAGCGGCGGCACGACGGTGCTGAACGTGGTCGCGGTCGGCGCCGGCGGCGCGACGGGCCACGCCACGCGGATCGTCGTGTTCGACTTCGTACCCGGAACGTTGCTCTTCGACTTCGCCGATCCCGACGCCGACGACAACGGACCCGGCAACTACGCCTACCCGACCTCGGACGACTTCCACGCCGGTGCGTTCGACCTGCAGCAGTTTCAGTTGTTCGACGACGGCACCAACTTCGTCTTCCGCGTTCGCACGC
Organism: Chloroflexota bacterium; assembly: GCA_036506475.1. Classification (GTDB taxonomy): domain Bacteria; phylum Chloroflexota; class UBA6077; order UBA6077; family CF-72; genus CF-72. The sequence continues at coordinate 9,926 of DASXRR010000155.1, read as the reverse complement.
GTGATCTGTCGCCGACGTTCGGCAGCCCGCTGGGTGCCCAGCTAATCGACGTGTACGTGCACGATCCCTTGGCCAGCACAACGTCGACCGCGGCGTCGTTTGCGCAGCGCAACTACACCATCGCGACCGGCGGGGCGTGGAGTCGGCTGCTCGAGGTACAGGGCTTCGGACAGCGCTACCTGGACGCGACTGGTAACACGGTCGGCACGATCAGGATCAGCGCTAACGCGATCTCGCGCTTCATCACCTTCAGCGTGCCCAAGGTCAGTCTGGGCGGCCAACCCACGGCCGGCTGGGGCTTCACCGTGGTGCTGACAGGCCAGGATGGCTTCAGCCCAGATCAAGCCCGCGGCTTCGCTCCGACGCCGCAGGCGTTCCAGTTCGGGGTGTGTGCCGCGCCCAGTAGCGACGCACACTGCACGTTCGACCCGAACCGTGTACCGAAGGTGATGGATGTGCTCACGCCGGCCGGTGTGCCGCAGTCCGACGAGGTCGACTACACCGTGCACCAGCCCATCGTGCTGCAGCCTGTGCTCATGCCCTAGTGCCGACCGGCGCAGGTCTGCCGTTCGATTGTCATCCTGAGCTTGCGAAGGATCCGCGGGCTGGGCCGGTTTCGGCAAGCGGATTCCTTCGCTGCGCTCGAGGACAGGCTCTTCGCTGCGTTCGAGACAACCGGCAAAGCTGCGCCCGGTGGTACTAGCGATCCGATTGGTGCCCACCCGCCTCTGAGGTTCGTGGCCGGATGCCTTCGGAGGTCCCAAACCGTCACGTCCGGGGCGGAGAGCGGTCGGGTGCGTATGTGGTGTGGGCCACGTTCTGTATGTGACGTGGCCCACAGCCACGCTGGCCTGGCGCCAGCAGACTCGGGGCATGCGCTACCTGTTCACACTTATTGTTGCCCTGCTGGGTTGTTTGAGTCTGCCGACCGCCGCCGCCGCGCAGTCGACCACGTCTCTCCTGGCGCCCGATCTGACGACGAGTCTCAGCACAGCGGCTACGACCGTCGGTGGCGGTGACCAGGTCGTATACACGCTGGGCGTGTACAACGTTGGCCAGGTCGCGTTCGTCGACCGCTTCACGGGCAGCCCGGTGTACTTCAACGCCCCCGCGAGCGGTATCTCGGCGCTCTTTACGCTGCCGGGTGCTGCCACGTTCCAGTCGGTGTCCGTTTCGGCCGGGTTCAACTGCGTCTACGTTGCGCCGGTGGTGACGTGCTCGGGCGGCAGTCTGGCCTCGGGCGCCAGCGCCACGATCACAGTGACAGTGCTTGCCCCGCGTGGCGCGGGCTCCTATGGCAGCACGTTCACGGTCGATCCGACGAACGCCATCGCCGAGCGCAACGAAGGCAACAACAGCTCGAGTCTGACGCTCGTCGTGCCCGCGCCTGACTTGAGCCTGTCTGTTGTCGCCTCCGACAGTACTGTCGACGACGGGTCGTTGGTGACGTACTACGTGCGCGTCGACAACGCTGCTTCGAGTGCCGAAGCCTCCGCGGTGACGGTGCGCTACACGTTGCCAGCGGGCGCGACGCTGTGGAGCGCGGGCGACGGCGAGCCTGGCTTCTGGTCGGGCACGCGCGTGAACCAGGCCGGCTTCACCTGCTCGACCTCTGGTGGCGTGGTCACCTGCAGCGGTGGCACGCTCGGCGCAGGCCGCCGTGGCTCGATCACGCTCACGCTGATCGCGCCACGCATGAATGGCGTCATGAGCAGTACCTTCGTCGTCGACCCCCAGAACACGGTGGCCGAACAGAACGAGGGCAATAACTCGGCTTCGGTCAGCACCACGGTGCATGGCCGCCCGGACCTGGCCGTTGAGGTGAGCCACGCTTTTCTGCCGCTCTTTCAACGCGTCGTCACGGTGCGCAATCTCGGCGCCGGCCCGGCTACGGACGTGCGCGTCGTCATCGAGGCGACAAAATGGGAGTACTACGACGACGGCGGCCCCGACGTGCTGGCCGGCGTCTTCCCCGACAGCGGCTTTTCCTGCTCCATCGCGCCCTACTACGCCTACAGCTACATCAATTACAACAGCGGCAAGGTCCTGACCTGCACGGGCGGCACAATCCCCGCTGGTGGCGTTGCAACGCTGCGCAGCTTCTGGCTCCTGACGACGACTGACGACAGCCGCAACACGGACGTGGTAGCCGACCCACAGAACACCGTGCGCGAGGTCCGCGAGGACAACAATCACGCCACCGCCACCACTCGGATTTGAGTCCTCGGCGCCAGGCAGCCGCGATATTCGGCCCGAAACCTGTGTGACATCGCCTGTGGCGGATGCCCACACGGCCACAACTACAGAGCGCCACTTATTGACAGCGGAGGGTGAACATGACGTAGAGTCGCCGGGAGTCGCGGCTGGGGACGCGTCAGGCTGGACACGCCCTCCGTAACCGATGACGTTCGAGGGGGTGTAACGGTGGCACCGAGCGATCGCAGCGATCAGCACCGACTAAGCCGACGTGGATTCCTGACCGGCGTTGCGGCCGGCGCTGTGGCGATGCCACTGCTCAATGCCTGTGTTCCGGGCCAGCCCGCGGCGCCCGCGCCCGCGGGCGGCGGCGGCGCAGCAGGCGGTGCCGCCGGCGGTGCCGCGAGCAAGTTCCCAACCTATATCCCCGTCGCGAACGGCCCCAAGCCGGATTTCCACGAAGCGAACCCGCTCTATAGCGATGCGTTCGAGAATTACCCAGCCAATCCGATCAAAGCCAACGACAAAGCACCAGGGACTGGCAGCACGGTCAATGTGATGATCGCGGGCTATTTCCCGCTGCCAACTCCGCCGGATTTGAACCCAACCTGGCAGGCGGTGAACAAAGCGCTCAACTCCGACGTCAAAATGAACATCTCGCCAGGGGCGGACTATCGACTCAAGTTCCCAACGGTGATGTCCAGCGACGATCTGCCGGACATCATGCACCTGTTCTTTGGCTATAGCATCGCGCCGAATCTGCCCGGCTTCTTCAAGGCCAAATGCGCCGATCTGACGCCCTATCTGTCAGGTGACGCCGCCAAAGACTACCCGTACCTGGCGGCGCTGCCCACGCCGGCCTGGAAGAACTCAGTTTCGGTCGTCGACGGGGCCCTGTACCTGATCCCGATCCATCGCCAGATGACGTCGATCCCGCCGGTCGGCGGCAACTTCTTCAAGAACGACTCGATGTGGGACCCGGTCGTCGGCCGCGACTTCGTGCCCAAGAACGCCGACGACTTCAAACGCGTGCTCACGCAGCTGAATCGGCCCAACGAGAATCGCTGGGCGATCGGCAATGTCGGTAACAATGACGCGCTGTTCGGACTGGGCGGCTATTTGCAGATGTTCGGCGCGGCGAACCGCTGGAAACTCGATGGCGGCAAGCTGATCCGCGACCGCGAAACCGAAGAGTACAAGGCGGCAGTGGGCTACCTGCGCGACATCATCGCCTCAGGTCTGATGCACCCAGACGCGCCGGGCTGGACCCAGTCGCGGACCGACGGCTTCGTGCCGCAGAAGATCGCCCTCTCGGTCGAGGGCCAGGGCAACTCGTGGGTCGATTTCTGGCAGCGGGGCCTGCAGCTCAATCCGCCCGTCAAATACAACATGATCAAGCCTTTCCCGGCGCAGGACAGCATGAAGCCGATCCAGTACCTGGGCACCGGCTTCGTGTCGATGAACGTGCTCAAAAAGGCGTCGGCGGATCGCATCAAGGAGCTGCTGCGGATCATGAACTGGCTGGCGTCGCCCTTCGGCTCGCAGGAAGACCTGCTGTTGACGTATGGCATTGAGGGCCAGGACTACACCAAGGATGAGAAGGGCAATCCCAAACCAACTGCCGAGGGCATCGCCCGCGCCGGCTACGTGCCGTGGCGCTATATCGCCCAGCACCCGTGGGTCTTCTATCAGGCCGGTCTGGCCGGCTTTGCGCAAGCGTCGAACGATGCCGAGAAGGCGACCATTCCGCTGGGCATCGACGATCCCACGAACGGCTTCTACTCGCCGACGTCGTATGCCAAAGGCGCTGTCGCCGACGTCGCCTTCAACGACGGCATGCGTGAGGTCCTGCGCAGCATCCGGCCGATGAGCGACGTCGACACCCTGGTCAAGGACTGGCTGCGCGACGCCGGCGACCAGATCAAGAAGGAATACACGGAGGCAATGGCGGCCAAGTAAGTTCACGCTCGTAGCTTGCCGCGCACTCTTGCTCGTGCCGTCTCCGGGTCGGGGGAGCCCACGCTCCGCTTCGCTCCGCGGGGTGCACTTGCAGCCCTGACCCAAGGACGCAGCCCGACCCGGATGAACGGGATTAATGGGATGCGCAAAAACCTGAGCGCGGGGCGTTCATGAGTCGAAGCATCGGAGTGCAAGCACGCATGCGCCTTACCCGCCGCGTTGTCCTGGGTCGCTTTGCCGCTCTCGCAGCGGTGCCGCTTCTGGCGGCCTGCCGCGCCGATTTGACAACTGGTGGATCGAATCCCGCGCCGACCCCAGCGGCGGGCCCGGCGCAGCTCGATCTGCGCGAGCCGACCGCCACCGTCCCACCAACAGTCGTGCCCACCGCGGCCCCATCGCCAACAGCGGAGCCGACGCCCGTGCCGGCTCCAAGACAGCTCGGCCGACCGATGTATCAGATGGACGCGCAGCACACCGGGCGCAGTCCAAACCGCGGCCCGCGTGAGCCCAAGCTGATGCGCTCGTTCAACACCGGCAACTTCCAGGTCAAGGACGGCGCGACACCCCAACCCGACATTCAGAGCTCGGCCGCCGTCGGCAGTGACGGCACCATCTACCTGGCCAACCACCAGGGCGTGCTGTTCGCACTGCGCGACCCGCGCACTGGACCGAGCGGTGGCTCGCAACGCCAGACATTGGAATTGGCATGGCGATGCCATCCGCCGGAATCGTCGTCCTGGCACGCCACGCCAGCCCTATCACCTGATGGCACGGTGTACCTCGGCTTCAGCCGGCCAGGCACGCGCGCGGATATCGAGGGGACGCTGTATGCGCTGCGTGCGCCGAGCGGCAGCGGCGTCGAGGCTGAGGTGTTGTGGGCGGTCAATCTCGGGCCGGGCCGGCAAAGCTCGTCGCCGACCATCGGACCAGACGGCACGGTGTACGTGATCAGCGGCACGGGCTGGCTGTTTGCGCTGAGCCCTGAGGGCGAGGTGTTGTGGACCGCGCAGACTGGCCCGTCCTTGAAGGCAGCGCCGGCGCTAAGCCCGAATGGGGACTCGGTGTACGTCTCGAGCATGGACGGCAAGCTGTACGCCGTCGCTGCGCCTGGGCGCGGCGGACGAACCGGCACCGTGCGTTGGAAGTTTGCCTTTGCCGACTATCCTGGGCGGACGCCGGTGGTCAAAGCCGCGGTCCCACCAGCGGGCGCTGATGGCATTGGCAGTGGTGCGTCACCCACCGTTGCGCCTGATGGCATGGTGTACGTAGGCGCCAACAACAGCAACTTCTATGCGCTGACGCCCGAGGGCAAGCTGCTGTGGCTGTTCGAGGCCGAGCGCGAAGTTGCTGGCATCTGGTCGACGGCCGCACTCAGCTCGGACAGCAGCACGCTCTTCTTCGGCGCAAACAAGGGCGGCATCTACGCCGTCAGCCGACAGGATGGCTCGCTGGTGTGGCGCTTCGGCATGCCGGGCTCGGTCTACAACTCGCCCGCGCTCGACGTCGACGGGGTGCTATACACGGGCAGCACGATCGGCAAGGTCTTCGGCATCGACACCTCGACGGGCAAAGCCGTGTTCGACTTCGACGCGGGGGCGCCAGTCTGGACCGCGCCGGCGATTCGCCCCGACGGGTCGCTCGTGGTGGCCGACCGCGAAGGCCGCGTGCTGGTGCTCGGCTAGACGTCATCTGGGTGCAGTGGCGCCAACGGGCGGTGCGCCGCCGTCACTGCACGCGCCGCGCGGGAGTAGTTTCTTCTCTGAAGAGAAGCAGACCTCGGGGTGCCGGCTTGCACCGTCTGTGGGTTCGGCTAGCACCGTCTGAAGAGATGCAGTCCGGGGGCCGGCTCGAACCGTCGGATGAGAAGCAGACCTCGGGGTGCCGGCTTGCGCCGTCTGTGGGTTCGGCTAGCACCGTCTGAAGAGAAGCAGACAGGAGGACGTGCGTGTCGGCGTATGCTGGCGCCGATGCGCTATCTGGTCACGGGCGCGACGGGGTTCATCGGCTCGGAGGTGGCGCGGCAGCTGCGCGCGGCCGGCGACGACGTTGTGGCACTGGTGCGGAACACGGCTCGGGCCACGGCGCTGAGCGGCATCGGAGTCGAGCTCAAGCAAGGTGACATTACGGAAGTGCAGACGGTGCGCGCGGCGATGACCGGCGTGGATGGTGTCTTCCACCTGGCCGGCTGGTACCGCATCGGCGTGCGCGACGCCAGCCAGGCATGGGCCATCAACGTGCACGGGACGCGCAACGTCCTCGAGGCAATGCGCGACCAGAACATCCCGCGGGGCGTCTACACCAGCACGCTCGCGGTCTTCTCCGACACTCACGGCATATTGGTCAACGAGACGTACCGCCACAATGGCCCGTGGCTCAGCGTGTACGACCAGACCAAGTGGGCCGCCCACTATGAAGTCGCCGAGCCGATGATGCGCGCGGGTCTGCCACTGATCGTGGTCCAGCCCGGCGCGGTGTACGGCGTGGCGGACCCGAGCCCGCTCGGCCAGGCCATCAGCGCCTATCTGACCAGGCGGCTACCCGGTGTACCAGCCGGCAGTGCCTACTGCTGGGGCCACGTTGCAGACACGGCGCAGGCGCACATTCTGGCCATGCACAAGGGCGCGCTCGGCGAAAGCTACATCGTGGCTGGACCGCCGCATTCGCTGCTCGAGGCGCTGCAGATTGCCGAGCAGGTCACCGGCATTCCGCCGCCCCGCTTGATCGTGCCAACGTGGGTGATGCGTTCGCAGGCAACCGTGATGGGCGCGCTGGAGCGACTGCCGTTCTGGCCGACGCTACCGCCAACCTTGACCGCCGAATACGCGCGGGTAAGTGCGGGGAGGACCTACCTAGGCTCGAACGAAAAGGCTCGCCGCGAGCTGAGCTACGGGCCGCGCTCCCTGCTCGACGGCCTCCGCGAGGTGCTGCCGGAGGAGCTCAAACGGCTCGGGGTCGCCGTTCGCCACGGCCCAGCAGCAGCACCGTGAACAGCGCGATCAGCGTCAGCAGGCCAGTCAGAACGATCAGGCCATTGATGCCCGCGGAATTCGCGAACGGGCCGGCCACAGCGACGCCCGTCAACTGTCCGACCGACAACAGCACCGAGTACACACCCATCACCGAGCCACGGTCCTGCGCATGCTCCTCGGCGATTTCGGCAAGATAGCTCAGCGCAGCCGGGGTAAATCCGCTTTCGACGAAGATTCCGAGCACGACCAGCGCGATGAGTGGCGTGATGGCGCCGTGCACGGGGCTCTCGCCGAGACTGTTCAACCCCCACAGTGCCAGGCTGGTCGCGCCCAGGCCGCCGACGCCCCACAGCAGGGTGTTTTGTCGACCGATGACGGGCATGATGAAGCCCCACGCCACGGCCCCGACGGTGAAGACGACGCCAAAGATCAAACTGGCCATGCCGATTTCGCCCGCGGTGCGCTGCTGCATGAGGAATTGCGCGGGATCCGGCGCCGCGGCCGCCAGGTACGGACCCTGATTCAGCCACGCGCCCAGGACGGCGTTGGCCGACAGCCACGCTGGGGCAAAGCGCATGATGCGCCGATTGAGCAGGCGCGGCAAGAGACCACGGTGATCGCTCGCACTCCGCGGCGGCGCCAGCGGGCCATGACGTTTGACGCCGAAAAATAACAGCAGCGCGAGCACGTACACCAAGGCGACGAGCGAGAACGCGATGCCGCCGAAATGGTCATACAACCGGCCGCCTAACGCCGCGCCCGAGGCGAGCCCGACGACTGTCGCCGCTTCATAGAAACCCATCACCCGGGCCCGCAGGCGGTCTGAGCCAGCCGTCTGGGCCGAGATGTAGCCAAGCGTGGACGGCGCCGAGCTGGCCGTCGACAGGCCCTCCAGGATGCGGACCAGGACGAAAACGGGAATGACCGCGGTGATGCCCAGCAGCTGAATGGCGATGCCGCCGAAGATCGGCCCCAGGAGCATGAATGGCTTGCGCCCGAATCGGTCGGACAACGCACCGAACACTGGTGCGCCAAAGAGCTCGGCGGAGTAGAAGGCAACGCCGATAAGCGAGGCGTACATCGGGTTGACGTCGGTGTCGGTGCGGCTTCTGAGGCCGAGCGAGACGGGGATGATCAGTCCCGCGGCGTAGGACGCGCAGCGCAGGACGAACGTGCCACCAAGGGCGAAGGCGAGCGAACGGACGTCGTGGCGGTCTGGGTCCAGTTGGACCGGTAACGCTTCGGCGGCGGGAGTATCGCTCGGCGCGCGCAGGTCGACCACGTCTATGGCTTACCGCGACTGCACCGCCGGGCCGGTGGTGCGTACGTCGTGACGCGGTTCACAGGGTGCTTGCAACCATCGGCGGCGTGGGATACTAGAGGTCCGAGTGACGAGCTTGCAAGTGGCACGCCAGGCGGCGATCATCGGCCGAGTGACACTGGCCATCGTTACGCTCGGCAAAGCTACCCCCAGGAGGGTTCCGCCTCCGGCGGTTCCGGGTAGTCGAAGGGCATGATGTTGGTGTGGCGTCTGCGACTGAGCATTATTGCGGCAGTGATAGCAGCGTTGGCGCTCGCGCCAGCTGCATTTGCCGAGCCGACGACGTTCAGCATTGGTACGTCGCAGGGTGGCGCTCAGCTCACCGTGTACCAGCTCGGCGGCGGGGCGAAGCGGGTGTTGATCCTGGGTGGCCAGCACGGCGGACCCGAACGCAACACCGTCGAGCTGGTCGAGTCGATGCTGGACTTCTTCACATCCAATCCGGAAGCGATTCCACACGGCATCGAGCTCGACATCTTGACCGAGGCCAACCCGGACGGCCTGGCCAGTGGCAGCCGCCAGTTTCTGAGCGGAGTCGACCCGAATCGCAACTGGGGAACACACGACTGGCGCGCTGATGCATTCGACTCGAACGCACGCTTCCGCGTCGGCCTGGGTGGCCCCGAGCCATTCTCGGAGCAAGAGACCAGGGCGCTCGCCGACTGGGTGCTAGCGGTCCGCCCCGCGCTGGTCATGAACTATCACAGCGCGGGCGGCTTCATGTTTGGCCCGCGCGACGGCGATCCTGGCGAGCTGGCGTCGATCTACGCCGACGAAAGCGGCTATGCCTGGCCCGGCGGTGGCGGCCTGGGCGGCGGCCAACGCAGCCCGCTCGGCTACTCAGCCAGTGGCAGCATGAACGTCTGGCTGCGCGAGAGCGGCATCCCGGCCATCCTGGTCGAGCTGAGCACGCCCTGGTATCCCGAGGTCGACCGCAACCTGACGGCGCTGCGCTCGGTCCTGCGCCGACTCGCGGCCCCCAGCTAGACACACGAGCATGGACCGGCGCGGGTTCCTGGTGCGCACCGGGCTCACGTTCGCGGCCGGTGCACTGGCGTCGCTACCCGCCGCGCGATTGGCTCCGGCCCGCCAGCTCGAGGACTGGGACGCGGTTCGCGGACTGTTCAGCCTGAACCCAGATTACCTGCACTTCGGCGGGCTGTACCTCGCGTCGCACCCGGCCCCGGTCCAGCAAGCCATTGAGACACATCGCCGTGGACTGGATGACAACCCGGTCGATTACCTGCACCAGCAGCAGGGCCCGTTCGAAGCGGCCGTGCTGCGCGCCGCGGCGTCGTACCTGCATGCCGATCCGACCGACATCGCACTGACCGACAGCACGACGATGGGCTTGAGCCTGCTCTACACCGGCCTCGTGGTGCAGCCTGGGCAAGAGCTGCTGACCACCCAGCACGACTTCTACAGCACGCACGAGTCGCTCCAGTTGGCTGCCGACCGCACCGGTGCGAGCCTGCGCCGCA
>DASXRR010000154.1:0-2200 GCA_036506475.1 Chloroflexota bacterium | reverse complement strand
CATTGTTCATCGCATCGGCGTCGCTGATGAAGCGGAACTCGACGTCGGTCAGCTTGGCTTTGGTACCCCAGTATTCATCGTTCCGTTTCAGCGATAGCGATGCACCGCGGTTCCAGGCACCAAATTTGAACGGACCGGTCCCAACCGGATTCGTCTTGTTGCTGTCGGCGGATTTACTCGAAACGATGCACGCCGAACCTGCCGCCATGTGGAAGAGCCAGTTGTCGCTATAGCTGCTCAGCGTGACTTTGACCGTATTGTCGTCGACTGAGTCGACCTTGCTGACCGGCGCCCAATAGTCTTTGTGTGGATTCGGTGGCTTGGTATCGGCCGATGCCGCGCGCTCGTACGAGAACTTGACATCTTGCGCGGTAAATGGTGCGCCGTCGTGCCACTTGATCCCGCTGTTCAGATTGAACGTGATCACGGTTCCGTCGGGGCTGACATCCCACGACTTGGCCAGCGACGGCAGCACCTTGCCCGCGCCATCGAGGCGCACCAGGCCCTGATACAGATTGTCGAGCAGCGTCGTGGCGATCGACGCGGTGGCGTCGGCGGTCGGATCGAGCGACGTGGGCTCCTGGACGATGCCGACGATGATCTTGGGCTTGGTCGAGGCCTGGCCAGCGGCGGCAGCAGCCGCCGTCGGTGTTGGTGCTGCCGCGGCGGGCGCGGTCGTTGGTTTGGGCGCGGCGGTCGGCGCGGCAGGGGCGGTCGTCGCCTGTCCCTGCGGGACGGCTGTAGGCGCGGCGGCGGGTGCGGTGGTGGGCTTCGCGGCGGCTGGGGGCGCGCTGGTCGGCGCTGCTGCCGGTGCGCTACACGCGGCCAGGACCGCCGCGACCATCGGCAATCCAAGACCGAGCGCGCCGACGCGACGCAACGCCTGGCGTCGAGTGAATCGCTGTGCAGTCATCGCGGTAATGGCCCCCTGGCTCGCGGAATTGCCTGGTATCCTACCCGCCCGGGAGTTCACGGACGGCTCGTTTCATCCTGCTGACGCTCCTGGCGCTGGCGCTGGTCGTGCTGTACTGGCACCCCGCCCGCGTCGCCGCTCAAGCGCTCGTCCTGCTGCCCGCACTGTTCCCCAGTGCGCCGATCGACCCGCTTGTCCTGGCGACGGATCGCCCAACCCATACCGAGCACAACTTCACCTACGCCGCGGGCACCATCCAGGCGGACATCTATCACCCCACTGACGACGACCGGCACGGCGCGATCATTCTGTCGCTCGGCGCCGGTGACTTGCCGCGCTCGGACCTGGCAGTACGCTTCGCCGAGGCGCTGGCGCGGCTGGGTGTAGTGGTCATGCTGCCCAACTCCTCGGGCATGCTGTCCGAGCGATTGACCTTCGACGAGGTCGACGCCTTGCGGGCTTCGTACAAGGTGCTTGCAACGCAGCCCGATGTGGACCTGGATCGAGTGGGCTTCATTGGCCTGTCGGCCGCGGGCGGGCTGAGCATAGTTGCCGCGGGCCAGCCGGACCTGCGTGACCGCATCCGCTTTGTGAACAGTTTCGGCAGCTACTACGACGCTTCGCAGCTGTTGTTGGACGTGGCCAGTCGGTCGATCGAGGTCGATGGCCAGGTGCGCCCGTGGCGGCCCGAACCGCGGACCGAGGAGGTCATCGCCATCGCCTTGCACGACGAGCCTGGCCAGGATGTCGCCGAGCTGCTGGCAGGCACCAATCGTGACCGTGCGCGCACGCTCATCGCCAGCCTGCCGGCCGCGGCGCGCCAGAAGCTCGATGCCATCTCGCCGTCGACGTACCTGGCACAAGTCAGGGCGCACCTGTACTTGATGCATGACCTCGACGACACGTTCATTCCGTATACCCAGAGCCAGGCATTGAACGCAGCTGCGCCTGCTGGGGTGGTCCAGCGCTACACGGAGTTTTCGATCTTCGCGCACGTGATTCCCGATCGGCCCGTGCCGTGGCAAACGTTCCTGCCCGATCTGTGGCGGCTGTACTGGCACGTCCACGCCGTCCTGCTGGAAGTTGTCTGACCCGCGCTACACTGGAAGCGCGCCTATGCGCAGTGTGGTGGCGGTCATCCTCGCAGGTGGCCAGGGAGAACGCCTGAGCGTCCTGTCGGCGCAGCGAGCTAAGCCCGCGGTGCCTTTCGCAGGCAAGTACCGCATCATCGACTTCACCCTTTCGAACTGTGTCAACTCCGGCATCTACCGCGTCGCGGTGCTGACG
>DASXRR010000153.1:0-4378 GCA_036506475.1 Chloroflexota bacterium | reverse complement strand
CGCGTATTCGCGCGTCACAAAGTCTCGGCCTGGCCATTGACCCGAGCCGAGGCGCCGCAAGCGGACAGGCGCTCCTTCCTGGCAGGCGGCTGTTGAGCGACGATCAGTACTGCCGGAGCATGTCAATGAGAGTTGCCGCCTGAGGCGCGGGACGGAGACGCCGGCCAGCCATCGCGGGCTTAGAAGAATGGGCCGCGATGAAGCGAGACGCGGAGGTCATCCTGATGCTGCGCGAACGCGCCAAGGGCCGAACCCAGGAGCAGGCCGCTGCCAGAGCGGGCATGAGTGTGCGCACCGCACGCGCCTACGAGCAACGCGCCAAACTGCCCAGCCAACTCAAGCAGCCGCGCACGTATCGCTCTCGGCCGAACCCGTTCGCCGACGATTGGCCGTGGATCGCCGCGCAGCTCGAGCAGGACCCGGCGCTGCAGAGCCAGACGTTGTTCAGGTTGCTCTGCGATCGCCAGCCCGGTCGCTACCAGGACGGGCAGCTACGCACGTTGCAACGGCAGATCGCCGCGTGGCGGGCGCAGTTCGGACCCGAGCGCGAGGTGATCTTCGCGCAGGTGCACGAGCCAGGCGAAGCCGCCCAGTCCGACTTCACGCACATGACCAGCCTGGGCGTCACGCTCGGCGGGGTCCCGTTCCTACACCTCGTGTTCCACCTGGTGCTGGTCTACTCGAACGTCGAGACGATCCAGATCTGCTTCAGCGAGAGCTTCGAGTCGCTGGTCGAAGGCTTCGAGATCTGCCTGTGGCAGATCGGCGGTATACCGCGTCAGCATCGCACTGACCATCTCAGTGCAGCCATCCATCCGCTCGACGCCGACGGCCGAGCTCAGGCCAAAGAGCGTTATCGGCTACTGATGACGCACTACGGGCTGGAGCCTACGACCAACAACCTCGGCGTGGCGCATGAGAACGGCGACGTCGAACAAGAGCATCGCCGATTCAAGAGCGCCGTCGACCAGGCGCTGCGCGCGCGCGGCAGCCGCGACTTCGCCGATCGTGGCGCGTACACGCGGTTCCTGCAGAACCTGGTCAAGCAACGCAACCTGCGCCGCACTGCGCGCTGGCTCGAAGAACGCGAGGCGCTGCGTCCGCTGCCCGCTGCACCCCTGGCGCTATGCCGCGAGGTGCGCGCGCCGGTTAGCCGCTTCAGCACCATCCAGGTCCTGCGCAATACGTACTCGGTGCCGTCGCGCTTGATCGGCTCGACGGTGCTGGTGCGGGTGCGCTCGGAAACGCTCGTGGTCTATCGCGCCACGACGCACCTGCTAACGATGCCGCGGCTGCTGGGCCATGGTCAGCATCGCATCGATTACCGCCACGTGATCTGGTCACTGGTACGCAAGCCTGGTGCGTTCGCCCACTACCGCTACCGTGACGATCTCTTCCCCAGCCTGGTCTTCCGTCGCGCCTACGATGCACTGCGAGCGCACGCCGTCGAGCGCGCCGATCGGCACTACGTGCGGCTGCTGCACCTGGCGGCGAGCACGTCCGAGTCGGAGATCGAGACCGCTCTCAACCTGCTGCTGGACCAGCGCGTGTTGCCCACCTTCGACGCGGTCCGCGATCTCGTTCGCCCGCCAGCCGCCCAGCAGGTGCCGGAGCTCGGTGCGCCGGTGCTCGATCTGAGCGTGTACGACCGGCTGCTCAGTCGCGAGGTGGCGCATGCTTGATCGCCAACTGGAGATGCGGGCGATGCTGCGCACGTTGCGCCTACCCGCCATTGCCGCGCAGTTCGAGGACCTGGCGCTCAAAGCCGCCAAAGCCAGCCTGACGCACGAGGCGTTTCTGTATGAGCTGGTCCGCGCCGAGTGCATCCAGCGTGAGGAGCACCGCATCGCTCGGTTACTGCGGCTCTCGGGTCTGCCACCCGACAAGACCTTCCACTCGCTGCAGCTCGACCGCTTTCCGCCACTCATCCGCGAGCAACTGGAACGTCTGCGCAGCGGCGCCTTCCTGGACGACGCGGTCAACCTCGTGGCCGCGGGTAAGCCGGGCGTCGGCAAAAGCCATGCGCTCGCAGCGATCGGCCACGAGCTGGTTCAGCTCGGCCACCAGGTGCTGTGGACGCCCACCGCGACGCTGGTGCAGGAGTTGCTCGCAGCCAAGCGCGACCTCCGCCTGCCACAGCTGCTGGCCAAGCTCGACCGCTTCGAGTGCGTCTTCCTGGACGACATCGGCTACGTCCAGCACGACCGCGACGAGATGGAGGTGCTCTTCACGTTCCTCGCCGAGCGCTATGAACGGCGCAGCGTCGCCATCTCGACCAACCTGGTCTTCTCCGACTGGAATCGCATCTTCAAGGACCCGATGACGACCATGGCCGCCATCGATCGCGTCGTTCACCACTCGGTCATCCTCGACCTGATGGGCATGGACAGTTACCGCGCCCGAGAAGCCAACGACCGACGTGGGTCCACACCGGAGCCCGACAAGGAGGTGACCGCCGTTATCCACTAATCCCCAGCCGTCCATAGCGCGGCAGAGCCGCAACCAAAAGGGGCGTTCCCGCCCTCCGTACGATGTGGTTGTTCCAAGACCCACACCTGAAGGAGAGCAAGAACGCCGTGCGGAAGTTTATCGCCCAGCACCAGCGGCAGATCTCAGGAGTGTTGTCAGGTTTCGACCGGCTCGTCTTGCGCGGCACTTTGCGCCGGGTCGCGTATGCCGAAGGCATGAACCAGTACCTGTGGGCTAACGATGTGCTGCTCAAGAATTTCGCCGCGCACGTCGAGTCGGTCAGCCAAGCTCTGAAGGGGGCGTCGACGGCCGAAGCAATGGGGGCAGGTCGCCCAGTCCGCTACCTGTACTCGCCAGAGGTGAGCAAGGAGGATATCGCGCGCCGCATCGCTGCCGAGGACCACATCACCGAAGGCCCGGTATGCGTTCTGACCTGCGTCGAACCGTGCTGGAGCTTCCAGATCTATCGCAATCGGGATACCAAGCGCTTGCAGCTCCAACTATGCCGCCGCAAGTGCCTGTTCGTGTACCACTACGCGATCCATCCAACCTTCGGCTTTCTCAACGCGCGCATTCAAACCTGGTTCCCGTTTCCGATACAGATCTGCCTCAACGGGCGAGAGTGGCTGGCGCGCCAGATGGATCAGGCCGGCCTGGCGTATGTGCGCCAGGACAATTGCTTTCCGTGGATTGACGATTGGCAGCGCGCACAACAGTTGCTCGACCACCAACTACGAGTCGAGTGGCCGATGTTGCTGGACGGCATCGCGCGGACCCTGAACCCCATCCACACGCAGCTTTTCGCGGCCTTTCCAGCGAACTACTACTGGTCCGTCCATCAAAGTGAGTGGGCGATCGACCTCGTGTTTCGCAAAGCCACAGAGTTGCGGCAGTTGTACCCACGTCTGGTCCAGCACGCGATGACGACGCTTGGCAGCGCCGATGTACTGCGCTTCCTGGGTCGACGCATTCCGCTGACGAGCGGCGTCCCACCACAGTTCAGCGGCCAGGTCCTCACCGATCTCCAATCGCGGCAGGAGGGGATCCGCATCAAGCATCGGCTAAACAGCAACTCCGTGAAGCTCTACGACAAGGCCTTCACCGATCTGGGCAGCGTGCTGCGCGCCGAGACGACCATCCACAACACCGACGACTTCCTGGTCTACCGTGCCAAAGAAGGTGGCCCAGCCAACGAGTTGGCGTGGCGTGTCCTGCGCAGCGGCATCGCCGACATGCACCGCCGAGCGGAGGTCTCCCGAAACGCCGCGGAGCGCTACCTGGACGCCTTGGCGAGCGTCGAGCAGAACACGACGCTCGAGCAAGTTCTGCATCGGCTCGGCCAACCTCGCTACTGGCATGGTCGGCGAGTCCGGGCTTTTCACCCGTTCTCCCCTGATGACCGGCACCTCCTCCAGGTCGTCAGCCGTGGCGAGTTCACTCTGAACGGCTTCCGCAACCGCGATCTGCAACGGCTCTGCTTTACTCAGGCTGCCACTCCGCCAGGCGAAGCGCGCCGGCGCTCAAGCTGGGCCAGCCGCAAGCTTCGCCTGTTGCGGACTCACGGCTTGATCTACAAAGTCAATGGCACCCATCGATACCACCTCACCATCGTCGGGCGCACGGCCACCACCGCCATTCTGAACGCCCTCCGCTCCACCGTTCGCGAACTCACATCCGCGGCCGCGTAAACCATGCTCCACCAACACGATTCTGGGCGTTAGTAGTACAGAGAGGGTCCCTCCCCCAGACCCCCACCTCCCAGAGACAACTACGACTACGGCTTCCTCATCCCACGAGCCTCAAAGCGGCAACTCTGATTGACATGCAACGGAATTACTGATTGACGTCGAACACCGCTTCCTGATCCTGCTCCAGCAGCTAGGCGGCTGCCTCCACGACTGCGAGATCA
>DASXRR010000152.1:0-9791 GCA_036506475.1 Chloroflexota bacterium | reverse complement strand
GCCCGCGGATCCTTCGCAAGCTCAGGATGACAATCGAAACGGCAGACCTGCGCCCCGTGGTACTAGGTGGCTCCGGATGGACCGGGCTGGTCGGGACGGCACCAAACACATCCAATGCTGATCGCTGCAAGCCCCCTGGCTGACAGCAACTACACTGGGGTCGGTTCGCCACCGCATGAACCTCAACCGACTGTCCGTGGCCGACCTGGCACGCCGGTGCCGCGAGGAAACCCTACGCTTCCTGCGCGGCGAGCCGCGCGACGATGTCTTTTGCTTCGAGCTCTTCGAACGAGCCGTCGCGCGCCGTGAACCAGACGCCTGGGAAGCGATCATGGTCCAGTACCGCGGCATCGTGCTGGCTTATGTCGGTCAGCACTCCGCGGCCGCCGTTGTCCACGAAACCGACGACTTCTGGATCAATCGCGCTTTCCAACGCTTCTGGATGGCGGTCGGTCCCGAACGGTTCGGCCAATTTCGGGACTTGCCCGGCCTGCTCAAGTACCTCAAGCTGTGCGTGCACAGCGTGCTGCTCGACGAAGTTCGCTCCCGACGCGCAGGTTCCGTGTCCTCGTTGAGCGAGGTCCCCGAGGAGTCAGCCTCCCTCACGAATGCCGAAGAAACCGTGGTGGGCGAGCTCGCCGGCCAGCAGCTGTGGCGGGCAATCGGTCGCGAGCTACAGAGTGAGTCGGAGCGCGTCGTGGCCTACCTGACCTTTTCGCGCGACCTCAAGCCAGCCGAGATTTACCGCCGCCATACCACGCTCTACGAGAGCGTGGCCGATGTCTACCGCGTCAAACGCAACGTGCTCGAGCGGCTGCGCCGCAGTCCCGAGGTGCGCGCCTTTCTCGCGGAAAGTGCATGACGCCGGTACGCGAAAAAACGTCTGCGCGGCGTTTAGTCCCGTGAGCATGTACCGACCAGACGCTGGGCACCCGACCCCCGAGGAAATCATCGCCTTCGTCGATGGGGATAGGACTAGAGAGGTCGCGGGCCATGTCCATGGTTGCGCGACCTGTTCGACTGAAGTGGGCGCTTTTGCCACAACGCAGAGCGATTTGCGGCAGCTGCTGTATCGCTTCGACTGTCCACAGCCGCACGCGTTGGGCGAATACGAGCTGGGGCTGGTGCCGACCGAGGAGCGTGTGCGCATCGCCCAGCATGCCGTCGAGTGTGACGCATGCACCGCCGATTTGCTGATGTTGCGCGAGTACATGGCGACCGACGTTTCGGTGCCGCAGCCGATGTTCGCGCAGTTGCGTCGAGTAGTGGCCAGTGTGCTCATGCCGGCTGCCGGTTTGGGCCTGGCCGGTGTCCGCGGCGCTGACTCGGCGTTGCGCCAGTATCGCGTCGAGGGCGCGAGCGTCTCGATCGGGAGCGGACCTGATCGTGGCTCGTTGATCGGCCTGCTCGTGGTTGACGATGCACAGCGAATGCAGGGCGAAGTGCGCCTGTTGCCTGGACAGGGCCCAGCCCTGACCTCGGATCTGGATGAGCTCGGCAACTTCGAGTTCTTCGACGTCGCGCCAGGTGCCTACGCGCTCGAGATCCAGCTGCCGGACGAGATCATCGTCGTCCAGCACTTGCAGGTCGACTAAGTCCTAGAGGTCCCAAAACGGCGGACGGGTGCGTTTCTCTGTACGAGAGGCACCCGCGCATGCACCGCCCGAACCAGTTTCCCTCTGAGCTCAGCATCGTCCTGTGGGCGGCTGGCCTGCTGATCGCGCTACTGCTGCGCGGCGCTTAGCCCAACGGGCGGGTCGGACTGCGTTCCTTCCCAGGTCACGACGCTTTCGCCGCGTAGCGCCCAGTGGCGCCAGCCATCCGTGAACGTGACCGTGTTGGTCAGCTTGGTGTAGGCCGCCAGGCCCGTGGTGGTCACCTGCACGGTGTCGCCGATGGCACTCGCCGGATGCTCACACTCGACCGGCGCACCCATCGTCTCGCCCAGCTGCACCTTCAACGCCCCCAGGCCGTTCACGAAGGCCGGCACCTGGCCCGCGGTGCAGTACGGCGCAAGCTGTTGCTGTGGCGCGTTTTCGGCACTGGCTCCGGCAACTTGGATCGTCGCCGGCTGCGTGGCAACACGCGGGTCATAGCGCAGCGGATGCGTATCCCGGATGCCCAGCATCGATGCTGCCGTGGCCAGCGACGACAGGTCCATGCCGATTTTGTGCCCGGCCCACCAGAACGTGGCTGCGCCGGCCGCAAGCACCACGAGCATGCAGACGAATTCCGCGCTGCCCGCGCGCTTCCGGTTGTTCTGGTGGCTCAAATAGGACATCGGCGGAATTGTCCTAGGAAGCAACCTTCATACCAGCGCGCGTGCCATTTGCATTACGTTTCCCTGTCTTTTTCGTGAGGGAGCCTGAACGTGCGCCGGCTCTCCGAGACAGGCATAAAGAAACCGCCTGGCGGGGGAGGGAACCAGGCGGTTTCTTTAGTTATCGCCGCCAGGGGGGGAGATTCTGGCGGTCAAAAGATGCAGTATTCTGACCTTGGACGGGGCTGCACAAACTGTGCCACATGATCTGGAGGAACCATGGCCATTGCTCGGGACCCCGTTACACTCGTCGCGCAAGCCGCCCTGCCTACTCGCCACGGCGAGTTCGAAGTCGGCGTCTTCCACGTTGAGGGGGTCCACAACGAAGCACTGGCCGTGATGCGCGGTCAGCTCGACGCACCGACGCCGCCATTGGTCCGGCTGCACTCGGAGTGCCTGACCGGCGACGTACTTGGCTCGCTGCGCTGTGACTGCGGCGAGCAGCTCGATGCATCACTGGCGCTGATGGCCCAGGAGCAGCACGCAGTGCTGCTGTATCTGCGCCAGGAAGGGCGTGGCATCGGCCTGGCCAACAAGATCCGCGCGTACGCGCTCCAGGATCGTGGCCTGGATACCGTCGACGCCAATCTGGCGCTCGGTCTGCCCGTGGACCGCCGCGAATACCACTCGGCGGCCGCCATCCTGCACCACTTGGGCACCCACCGCGTTCGGCTGCTGACGAACAATCCGGCCAAGCAGCGGTCGCTCGAAGACCACGGTGTCGAAGTCGTCGAGCGGGTGCCCCTGGAGATGCCGCCGAACGACGTCAATCACGACTACTTACGCACCAAGGCCGATCGTATGGGGCACCTGCTCGCGTTCGAGCGTTGATCACGCTTCACTACGCCCAGTCGCTCGATGGACGTCTGGCTACGCGGACGGGCGACTCGCAGTGGATTGGTGGTCAGGCGTCGTTGAAACTGGCGCACCAGCTGCGGGCCGAGCACGCGGCCGTGCTGGTGGGTGTCGGCACGGTCCTCGCCGACAACCCACGATTGACCGTGCGCCTGGTCTCCGGGCCGTCGCCGAAGCGCGTCATTGTGGATTCGGCATTGCGCATACCACTGGACGCCCACGTCCTGACCGACGGCACCGCACCGACCGTCGTGGCCACCACCGACCGGGCCTTGCCCGAGCGGGTCAACGCCGTAGCCGCGTGCGGCGCCATGGTGTTGACGGTGCCTACCGATGACGTTGGCCGAGTGGATCTGCAGGCCCTACTGCCCCTACTCAAGACCGAGTCTCTCCTCATTGAGGGTGGCGGCGCCGTCATCACGTCGGCCCTCAGACAGCGCCTGGTGCAACGCGTGGTCGTGTGCATTGCGCCCATGCTGATTGGCCAGGGCACTGACGCGGTGGGTGATCTACAGGTGGATTGTTTGAACCAGGCGCTGCGCTTCGGCGCCTCAAGGTTTACCGTGCTCGAGGATGACGTTATCTTCGACGGCACCTTGTAGCGTCTGGTTCGCCGGCCCCGGCGCGGTCGAGCTCCGCCAGGAGCCGCCGGCCGAGCTAGGCCGTGGTGATGTGCGCGTTGATGCGATCACTTCGGCCATCAGCCACGGCACCGAGCTGCTGGTCCTGCGCGGCCAGGTGCCGGATGGCCTGGAGCTCGACTTACCGACCCTACGCGGCGGGTTCGCGTTTCCGATCAAGTACGGCTATGCCAGTGTCGGACGCGTCGTCGACGCCGGTCCTGACGCGAGCCTCGCACCGGGCCAGGCCGTCTTCGTCCACCATCCACATCAATCGAGCTACGTCGTCCCCTCGTCGATGCCCATTGTGCTGCCACCTGAGCTCGATCCTGAGTTGGGTGTATTCCTGGCCAATATCGAAACCGCGACCAGCATCGTGCTCGACGCCGCGCTTCGCTTCGGCGAGCGCGTCGCCATCTTCGGCCAGGGCGTGGTGGGCCTGCTGGTGACGCAGCTGCTGCGCCGTGCTGGCGCCAGCCTCATCGTTGCGGTCGAGCCCATCGCCGCCCGACGCGACCTGGCCCTGCGCGTGGGCGCCCATCTAGCATTGGCTCCCGACGAAGCCACGCCCAGCGCGCTACGCGACTTGACGGATGGCCTTGGCGTCGACGTGGCGATCGAAGTCAGCGGCAATGGCGCAGCGTTACAGCAAGCGATCGACAGCCTGGCCTTCGGCGGAACTGCTGTCATCTGTTCCTGGTACGGCACCAAGCCTGTTTCGCTGCAGCTCGGCGGCGGCTTCCATCGCCATCGGCCGCGCATCGTCAGCTCGCAGGTCTCGACCATCGACGGCGCCCTCCAGCCGCGCTGGTCGCACGCTCGCCGCCTGTCTGTTGCGCTCGACTTGCTGCCGCGGCTGCATTTGGCTGAGCTGATCAGTCACCGCTTGCCACTCGAGCGGGCCGCCGAGGCGTACGCGCTGATCGACCGTCACCCCGAGCAGACCGTCCAGGTGGTCCTGACCTACTCCTGAGTCCGGTCGAGCACCGCGCGCAAATGATCGAAGAACAGGCCAGCGACATCCTGCCAGGTCGGCCGAGCGTCGGCTCGTCGACGCGCGTTTTCACCCAGTCGTTGACGCAACAACGGGTCGTCGGCCAGTCGACGCAACGCATCGGTCAGCCGCGGCACATCGCCGATCCTGACCAGCAGCCCATCACGCTCGTGATCGGCCAGGTACGGCAAATTGCCCGCGCGCCAGCCGACCACCGGCAAGCCAAAGGCCATCGCCTCGCCGTAGACGGTGCCATATGGTTCCTTGAGGCTGGGCAGCACGAACGCGTCGCATGCCGCGTACAGTGCGGCGACCTCGGCGGTGGAAATCGGCCCATGCACCACCACTCGCCCGTCCAGGTCAGGCTGGCGCAACCGTGCTTTCACCCGCTCGGCATAGCGCTCGTCGACGCGCGTATCGCCCACCAGGTGCAGCGTCGCCGCGTCCGGCTGCAAGGCGCTGAACGCATCGAGCAATGCCAGCAGGCCTTTGCGTTCCACCCAGTTGCCTACGCTCAGAAACGCGGCGCGCCGTCCCCTTCGGACATCCTCAGGCGCCTCAGCCACCGTCGTTGCAACATCGCGCCCTGGCGGTACCACATGGATGCGCTCCGGCCGCGACAGCTTGTGGCGCAGGTCGTCGGCCAGCGAGTCGCTGGCGACCAGCAGCCGTTCGGCTTTGCGATAGGCGAGACGATCCAAGCCGGCCTGCAAAGTGCTTCGCAGGGGGCCATGGTCGATGCCGCCGGGCGGCTGATGCAGCATGCCCACGACGGGTATCCCCAGTGTTGGCCACGATGCCAGGTAGGCGGCGGCGATGCTGTCGAGCACCAGCACCTGCGCAGCGCGCCGCCGAGCCGCCTGGATGGCCCAGGGTCCGTACGCGATGGGCAGCGGAAACGGCCAACTGGGAAACGAGATGAATACCAGCCGCGCATCGAACGTGGGTGCCAGCTCCGCCAGCCGACGGTGAAACAGGTAGCCCCCGCTCAACGTCCCAGGGTCGCCCAAAGTCACCAGGGCAGCCACTAGCGTGCGCGTCATCCACGTCGCTCCGACGCCATTTGGCGCGGCCGGCCTATTTGGCGGTGGCGAACGCTACCCGCTCGAGCTGGCGCGCGCGCTGGCCAAACACGTCGAGTGCGAGCTGATCAGCTTCGGTCGCCGAACGTGGCTCGAACGGGAACCCGGCGGGCTGCACAGGCGCACGCTGCGCGCGCTGGGCTGGTTGGGCGGCCACCCCGCCCATCCGATCGCGCCAGGCCTGTTCGCAGCAGTGTCGCGGGCGCACGTCGTTCACACCCATCATATGCGCAGCTTGCCGAGCAAATGGGCCGCCCTGGGCGGGCGGGCGTTCGGCCGACGCGTTCTGGTGACCGATCACGGCTTGACCGGTAGCTCGTGGCGCGGGCTCTTGCCACGGCTGTTCGACGCCTTTCTGCTGGTGTCCGCGTATTCCGCGCGCGAGCTTGGCGCGCCGCCCGAGCGCACAAGCATCGTGTACGGCGGTGCCGACCCTCAGCGCTACGTGCCTGATCCTGCCGTTACGCGTTCGGGCGTGTTGTTCGTCGGTCGCCTGACGCCGCACAAGGGCGTCGATCACTTGATCCAGGCCGTGCCGCTGTCCGAGCAGCTCAGCCTGGTTGGCTCCACGGGCCATGATCCGCGCCTGCCCGAACGCGACTACCCCAAGCTCCTGCGCCAGCTCGCTCGCGAGCGCGACGTGCGCTTTCTGGGCAGCGTCGCCGATGGTGAGCTGCCTGTGCTGTATCGCAGCGCCGCCGTGCTGGCCCTGCCATCGGTCGAGCGCACGTGCTACGGCCGCCACGTCCAGGTCTCCGAGCTACTGGGCCTGGCCGTGCTCGAAGCCATGGCCAGTGGTACGCCGGTCGTGGCTAGCCGCATCGGGGGCGTCGCCGAGATCGTGCAGCACGGGGTCACCGGGTACCTGGTCACGCCCGGCGACATCGCCGAGCTGCGCGACCGCCTGACTCAGCTACTGTCTGACGCCAGCCTGGCACGCCGGATGGGCACCGCCGCCCGCGAGCTAGCGCTCGACCGCTTCACCTGGCAGCACGTAGCCCAGCGCTGCCTGGCCGCCTACGAGACGACGACGCCGGCCGCGCAGTTCGAGCAGCAGAAGCTCTGATCGCCGCGGCTGACCATCGTCCGTTCGTGCACGATGGCCACGCCGCAATGGCTGCAGCGCAGGTCTTCGTCGCGCGACATCGTGCGCGGATCGGAGCCCGAACCGCCCTGCTCCATCGCCGCCGCGCAGTTCGCGCAGCAATACGTGCGCTCGCCATGCACGACCTGCACGGTCGGATCGGAAATGGCCACATCGCAATTGGCGCAATTTGCCATAGCAACCACGGGGGCGCACATTCCGTGCCCCAATCCGTCTCCGTCCCAGGCGTCTGCCGTCCCGCCGACACACTCCGTCCCAGGATTCTGCTGCTCTTCGGAGAAGAAAATTCAGAGAAGAAACTTCAATTCCGGGCGCTAAAGCCCTCCGACTCCCAGGTCCGCGAGCTGCGCATTGAGCCAGTCGCGCGCTGACCAGCGCGTCACGCGCCCCAGAAACTCGGTGTGTCGTCTGCGCCGTTGAGCCAAAGGCATATCAAGCGCGTCGGCCATCGCTCGCGCGGTGCCTTCGACATCGAGCGGCGAGATGCGCAAAGCAGTATTGGTCGCCTCATGGGCCACGCCCGCCGTCTCAGACACGATCAGCACGCCAGGCTGGCGGGCGACCACCGCCCACTCCTTGGCAACCAGGTTCATGCCATCCTGCAGCGAATTGATCAGCAACACGTCGCACTTTTCCATCGCCGCCAGGGCCTGTTCGCGATCGTTCGTATAGAACACGTGTATGGGCGGCTCGCCGCATGCCGCGCTGAACCGCTCGTTGACCTCCGAAATGGTCCGGTACACCGCATCCCGATACGCGCGGTAGACGCTTAGATCGGTCCGCGACGGGACCATGAACGCCAGGAAGCGCACCCGGCCGCACAGGTCGGGCCGCATCTCGAGCAAACGCCCAAAGGCCATGAAACCAACTTGCTGGTTCTTGCTCGGATCGAGTCGATCGACGCGGATGATATTCATCTCGCGCATCTCGGGCGCCAGTCGAACGTGTGCCGCGGCGACTTCGAGCGAGCGCATCAGCCGCCGCAGTGCCCGCGTGTCGACGCTGGCCGGATAGGCACGCACGCACACCTTGCGCCCATCGGCAAACTGCACGTTGCAGCCAGACACGTCCACACCAACGTCGAGGAACTCGGCACAGCAGGCCAGGAACGAATGCACGTCCATGCGTGTCTGCAGTCCAACCACGTCCGCGCCGAGCATGCCGCGCAGGATCGTTTCGCGCCATGGCTGGGGGATCAGCCGTAGCACCGGCGGATCGGGAAACGGGATATGCGTGAAGTGCAGGATCGGCGTCTTGGGGAACGTACTCTTCAAAAGCCCGGGCAGCGGATAGAGATGGTAGTCCTGGACCAGGAAGGCGCGTGGATTGGGCCGCGCCTGAGCGATGGCCGACGCGAGTCGGCCGTTCGCCTCGAGGTAGTGACCCCAGGCCTGATGGCGCGCCCGATCGAGGAATTCGAAGCCGCCCGTGCCGATCACGTGGTGCTGCAGCATCCACAGCACCTCGTTGCTGATCTGGCCGTAATACGCATTGAAGGTGGCCGCCGGTAAGGGCACCGGTACGACATGCAGCCGCGGATCGGTCTGGTCGGCGGCCGTCGTGTACAGGCCTTCGCGCGCCTGCTGCGCGTCGGGCGGCTCGGAGACACAGCAGAACCAGGCCACGCTTGCCCGTCGCGCAAGCGGTGTGAGCATGCTGACGAGCCCACCCGTGGCGGTGCGCGTGACCCACGCGCCACCCTCATAGACGAAGTCATTCGGCCCGCGGTTGGCGACGATGACTATGCCTGGGCGTGCAGAACCCACCCTTCAGACAGTAGCCGAAGTCACGCTTTGTTCGATTGCGATTTCACGCTCCAGGGTGCGCTGGACGGGACACCGTTCGGCGATCTCGGCCAACCTCAGGCGCTGCTCCTGATCGAGCTCTCCGGTAAACGTGAGCTCCTTCGTTATTCGATCGAGGAATCCCTCGCGCGTCTCACATTCGGCGCAGTCTTGCGCGTGAATCTTGTCGTGCCGCAGCTTGACCTCGACGCCCTCGAGCTGCCACCCCTTGCGATCCGCATACAGTCGCACGGTCATCGCCGTGCACGCGCCGAGTGCTGAAAGCAGCAGGTCATACGGAGTCGGCCCCAGGTCAACCCCAGCCGGCCGCGGCTCGTCGGCCGTCAAGGTATGCGGTCCGAGCGTGATCTGCTGCGTCAGCCCGGAGCGGCTGCGCACGATCACCTCAGCCACTCAGCCGCCCCTCACTGCTCCGCGTGCTCGCCGCGACGCGATAGCCAAGCGGCACCGTCCTCGCCCAAGCGCTGCCGCCAGGCGGAATCGTCCACTGCCAGGCCGCTGCCGCGAGGTGGAACCGTCCACCGCCTGGGCGCTGCCGTCATGCGGAAACCGTCCACTGCCGGGCGCTGCCGTCATGCGGAAACCGTCCACTGTCGGGGGGCACTGCCGCCAGGCGGAACCGTCCACCGCCAGGCCGCTGGCGTCATGCGGAACCGTCCACCGCCGGGCGGCGCTGCCGCCAGGCGGAATCGTCCACTGCCAGCGCGCTGCCGCCATGCGGAAACCGTCCACCGCGGGGGGCACTGCCGCCAGGCGGAATCGTCCACTGCCAGGCCGCTGCCGCGAGGCGGAACCGTCACAGCCTGGTGGTTACCGCGAGGCAGACGCCATCCCACCTGAACCGCGGAGCGGAAGCTGACGGGCCACAGGGTAGACTTGCACCACCACCGATGCTGCTGTTGTACATCGCGCTGTACTTCGCCGGGATGCTGATCGGCCTGGCGGCGAACATTGCGCTGGATGTCCAGCTGCGTCGGCCAGGCGTGCGCCAGGTCGCCGCGCTGGTGATG
>DASXRR010000151.1:0-8521 GCA_036506475.1 Chloroflexota bacterium | reverse complement strand
CGAATCTTTTCGCGCGCGTGCGCGGTGCGAACGAAGCCCAGGTTCGGGTTGAGCCAATCGCGACTCGGCCCGCGCGAGCCTTTGGCGGTAATGATCTCGACGATGTCGCCATTCTTCAGCCGCGTATCGAGCGACACCAGGCGGCCATTGACCTTCGCGCCAACGCACTTGTGGCCGACATCGGTGTGGATGCGATAGGCGAAATCGAGTGAGGTCGCCCCGCTGGGCAGCTCTTTGATCTCGCCTTTGGGCGTGAAGACGTAGACCTGGTCCTGGAAGATGTCGGTCTTGAGCGAGTCGACGAATTCCTGGGCGCCGCCGGCGACGTCCTTCTGCCAGTCCATGAGCTGGCGCAGCCAGGCGACCTTGGCGTCGAACTTCTGGTTCTGGCGCGTCCCTTCCTTGTAACGCCAGTGCGCGGCGACGCCGTATTCGGCGACCTGGTGCATCTCCTGGGTGCGGATCTGGATCTCGAGCGGCCGCCCATCGACCGCGAGCACCGTGGTATGCAGTGACTGGTACAGGCTTTCTTTCGGGTTGGCGATGTAGTCGTCGAATTGTCCAGGCAGCGGGCGCCAGATCGAGTGAATGACGCCTAGCGCCGAGTAGCAGTCCGAGATCGAGCCGACCAGCACGCGCACTGCCAGCTGGTCGTAGATCTGATCGATGTCGACGCCGCGCCGCTGCATCTTGCGGTAGATGCTGTAGATGTGCTTCGGCCGCCCGGACAGATCTGCCTGGATGTTGTGCTCCGTGAACTCGGCTTTGAGCACTTCGATCACACGCTGGATGTACTTCTCGCGCGCCATGCGGCGACTGGCAACCTTGTCGGCGATCTCGTGGTACTTCTCGGGCTCGAGATGGCGGAACGCCAGGTCTTCGAGCTGCCACTTCAGCTCCCAGATCCCCAACCGGTTCGCCAGTGGCGCATAGATCTCCATCGTCTCCTGGGCGACTCGGCGCCGTTTGGCTGGCGGGCGGTACTGCAGCGTCTTCATGTTGTGCAGCCGATCGGCGAGCTTGATCAGCACGACGCGAATGTCCTCGGCCATGGCCAGGAACATCTTGCGCATGTTCTCCGCCCACAGGTCCTGCCCGTTGAGCGACGGCCGGCCTTCTTCGGCGCCCTCGACATTGAAGAACTGCATCTTGTCGAGCTTGGTGACGCCGTCGACGAGCCGCGCGACCTCGCGCCCAAAGCGGCTGTCGAGCTCGGACGTGGCCACGCCACAGTCCTCGGAGACGTCGTGCAGGAGCGCCGCGACCAGCGTCGCGCCATCCATGTGCAGTCCGGCGAGCGTTTCGGCTACCGCCAGCGGATGATTGATATACGGCTCACCTGACTCGCGGACCTGTGGCGCATGCGCCTCGCCGGCGAAGGCGTAAGCACGTTTGATCGCCTCCACGTCGGGGACGGGGAGGTAGCGGGCAACGTCGTCGTATAAGCCCTGTGGCGAACGCGCGGCCGATGTCGCGCTGGTGGCCGTGCTCAAAGTGGTCTGACAGTCTATCAACCGCCCACCACGTGTTGCGTTATGTCAGCAAGTTCAGGGTGAGCAAGGCCATGACCTTGGTGCCGGCTATCAGATCGTCAATGGCGACGAACTCATCGGGCTGATGCGCCAATACGAGTCGGCCTGGGCCGTAGCCGATGCACTCCTGGATGCCTGCACGCCGAACCACGTGCTTCTGATCGAAGGTGCCTGGGCTGGCGATGAACTTCGGCTCGTGGCCCAGGACACTGTTGATGGCGGTGGCCGTGGCCTGGGCGAGCAGGCCCTCGTCGGGCAGCAGCATGGGATCTACGCGCATGACGTCGCGCAGCTCATAGCGGATGCCCGTGCTGTCGAGCAGCTGCATGACCTCGCTCTTGACGGCGTCGAAGTGTTCTTCATGGATGAAGCGGCGATCGAAAACGGCCACGCAGCGATCGGGCACGCATGGCGTTTGCCAACCGTCCAGCGCCTGGCCCGCGTGCAGCGCGTTCAGATTGATCGATGGGCGCCGAGCTTCGGGCGGCTCGACCGGCGCGTGCGATAGGCGGCTAGCCAGGCGTGGCTTCAAGTCGGTATTGATGGCCTGGATGAGCTGCGCCATCTCGTCGGCGGCGTTGATCGCCAGGCCGGGCATGCTGCCGTGGCCGACCCGGCCGAGTGTCGTCACTTCGAACCAGTACACGCCGCGGTGGCCGATGCAGACGCGCTCGGGATCGAGCGGCTCGGTGATGACGACGAAGCGCTGGCGCTCACTTGACACATAGCCGCGCTCACACAGCCAGGCCATTCCGGCGAAGCCGCCGCTCTCTTCGTCGGCGGTCATGCTTTGTTCGATCGAGCCCTTGAGCTCGACTCCCGTTCGACGGATAGCTTCGATGGCGTAGATGGAGGCGGCGATGCCGGCCTTCTGGTCGCACGTGCCGCGACCGTAAATCCGACCGTCGCACACTTCGGCGCCAAATGGGTCGCGCGTCCAGCCCGACTCCGCGGGGACGACGTCGTAGTGGCCGTTGAAATGGAGCACTGGCTGCGCGGTGCCGAGCATGCCGATGACGTTCAAGCGAGGGTGGTGCTGGGTGTGCTCGGGCATCCCGTTCGCCGCCAGGGTTTGTGTGGTGTAGCCCAGCTGTCTGAGCGTATTCGCCAGCAGCGTGGCGCACTCGGTATAGCAGTCGCCTGGCGGATTGACCGTCGGGATGCGCACCAGCGCGCAGGTCAGCTCGACGAT
Source organism: Chloroflexota bacterium (assembly GCA_036506475.1). Taxonomy (GTDB): domain Bacteria; phylum Chloroflexota; class UBA6077; order UBA6077; family CF-72; genus CF-72. Next base: position 5,797 of record DASXRR010000151.1, on the reverse strand, counting down.
GTCGCTGGTGAGTGAATCGACCTGGCTGAGGACGGCTTGCTCGCGCGGCGTCACGCTAGGTGAGCGCCGCGGGGATGCCGTGCAGGGTCGTCGCGGCTCTGATGGCGCGCAGTACTGCCTTGGCGACCACCATGGTCACCGCCTGGCCTAACCAGAGTGGCTCTGTTGGGCGTGCGTCAGGCGCTGGCAGCGACAGCGCGAAAAGCGTGTCGCCGTCGTACTGCGTGTGCGCGGGTCGAATCGTCAGGGCCAGGCCGTCGTGCGCGATGCTGGCGAGGCGATTGACGCCGCCTGCATCGAGCGGCGCCGTGGTGGCCACCACGCCGATGGTCGTGCTGGTCGGGGCGAGCGGACGCGCACGCTGCTGCGCGGTCCTGGGCCGCGCGATCGGGTCACCGGTCTCGGGATTGTAAACGCTGCCTACGGCGTTGACCGCCAGAATCGCGGCGACAACGGTACCGTCGTCCAGGACGGTCGACGCCGTGCCGAGACCACTCTTGATGGCGAATTGGGGTCCGCCCAGCTTGGCCACCGTCGCGCCCGTACCGGCGCCGATGCAGCCTTCCTCGGTGTGCGTCGTGGCGTTCTGGCAGGCAGCGTAGCCGGCGCTCGCGTCGGGTCGAACGTCGGCGCGGCCGATACCCAGGTCGAACAGCGCCGCGGCCGGCACGATTGGTACTGGGCCATGGCTCGAAGCGAAGCCGATGTTGCGCTCCTCGAGGTAGCGCATCACACCCGTGGCCGCGTCGAGGCCAAACGCTGAGCCGCCGCTGAGCAGAATCGCATTCACTTTGCCGACGAGATTGCCTGGTCGGAGCAGCTCGGTTTCACGCGTCGCGGGCGCGGCGCCGCGGATGTCGACGCCCGCCTGTGCCGCGGGCTCGCACAGGATGACCGTGCAGCCCGTGGCTGCCTCGAGATTGGTCCAATGGCCAACCTTGATGCCCGGCACCTGCGTAATCGACACGACGTTCTTGAGCCTAGCAGGCGCGCGCTGGCTGGCTCACCCTGCGATGAGTCGCCACGCCAACGCCGCCAACGTGGCCAGGCCGAGCAACAACCTGAGATGGCGCAAGCCGTCGCGCGCGTCCATGTACCAGCGCCGCTCCTCTTCGGCAAGGGCGCCCTCAGTCGCGAGCCGGGCTCCAAAGCTGGCCGAGCCCAGCCAGGTCGCACCAAACCACACCGCCAGGAACACCGCCGCCGCCAGCCTGCTCCACATTTCGCCAATCACCAACGCCGCAATCGCCAGCAGGACGAACAGCAGCTCATAGAAGAAGATCACGCTGGGGTCAACAAGCCGTCCTGTTCGGCGAAGGCGCGCAGGTTGCGGAAGGTGAAGATGCCCGTGTCATGATTGTCGCGCCAGGTGGGCTTCACGGCGTAGCGGCCGACCAGCTCAATGTCGATCATCTCGAGCTCGTCGGCAGTCATTGATGTCTTGGACGCGAGCACGCCTGGATATTCACCTTCACCTGAGCAGAAGGCACACGGGCAGCGCCAGCGCAAGTATTCCCAGTCATAGTCGCTGCGTTGACCGTCTGCCCACGTGAAGCGCAACCGTCGACCGGATGTATCCAGCTCGATGTCAACAGGCACGGTGGCGCCATTTGGCGTGTCGGTCATCGGCAGCAAGCCTACAATCTCGCTGGCCCCGTGCTGCACGTTGTGCATCCGCAAACTGGGCCAGGCTGTCGCACGGACGCGTCCGAAGATGTGATCGGGGGCGCCGCCACCGACCACCTGGCTGAACCACGCGCATCGTCGCGGCGCTTCGTCGGCCTCGAGCTGGGCGGCACATGGCTAGCCATCGCGGTCCTTGTGGTCGTGGTCAGTCTGTCGATGGCCGACGGCCTGCTCGGCGACGTCGTCGCCTACGAGCGCGATACGTTCGTCTTCTACTTTCCGCTGATGCGCTGGGTCAGCCAGCAGCTGCATGCAGGCGTGCTGCCGCTGTGGACGCCGCAGGTGTTTGGCGGCTACCCGATTTTCGCCGACGGTGAAATCGGCCTGTCTTATCCGCCCGCGCTGCTCGCGCTGTGGCTGATGCCACCCGAGCGCGCATTCATCTTCCTGCGTCTGTTGCATTTGTGGATTGCCGCTTTCGGCACCTTCGCGCTCGCCCGCACACTGGGGCTGCCGCGCGGCGCCTCGGTGTTGGCCGGGCTGGTCTTCGCCCTGGGCAACTTCCTGCAAGCGCAAATCCACCACGAAAACGTCGTGCGCACGGCAGCCTGGATGCCTGTCATGCTGGTCCTGGTCGAGCGCGCGCTGCGCGCGGCCGAAGTATCGCGCCGCACATTCTGGACGATTTGGGCTGGGCTGGCGCTGAGCATGGCGGGTCTGGCCCTGCATTCGCAGATGCTGGCAATCGATTTGCTCGTCCTCGCCGCCTATGCGGCCATGCGCTGGTGGGCCGGCCCGCTCGCTACGCAGGCCACTGCCAGGTCACTGCCTGCACGTGTGCGGAGCAGATTCGTCGCGATCGCTGTGGTGGGCGTGCCGGTCGTCGTGCTCGGGTTGTGCCTGGCGGCGGTGCAGCTGGTGCCGTTGGTTGAGCTGGCTGGCTTCTCACCGCGCGGCGGCGGCATTCCGTACACCGACTCCGCCGCGTACTCGTTGACCTGGTATGGGCTCGGTCAGCTCATCCTGCCTTTCCTGTTCCGCGGCCCGGGCGGACTCCAGTGGGGGCTGTGGACGCACTGGGAGTCGTACCTGTATGTCGGGCTGACGCCGCTCTTGCTGGCCGCCATCGGGGTGCTGGCGGTCAGGCGCCGTGAGGTGGCCGGCTGGGCCGTGCTGGCCCTGGTGGGCACCGTTGTGGCGCTCGGACAGTACAGCCCGCTGAACCTGCACTATCTGCTGTGGCTGGTCCCCGGCATCTCCGGCCTGCGCGCGCCGGGACGCTTCACCATCGTGGTCGTACTGGCCTTGGGCATGCTGGCCGCCTACGGGCTGGCCTGGCTGCAACAGCACACGCGGATGCCGTCGGCGTCCAACCTCCGTCAGACCCGTTACGTGGCGCGCGGTGCATTCGCCTTCGCGATCGGCGTGACCGTCGTGATCAGCGTTGCCCACGTCGTCTTTCGCACGTTTGCTGCGCAGACGAACGCAGCGATCGACGCCGCGTATCTGCCGCTGCCGCGCGACGGCTACGCCCTCACCCAGGCCGACGTCTATGCCGGCCTGCTATGGGCCACCGATCTGCAAAACCCAAGCGTGGCACTGGCGGTGGGGGTGCTCATTGGACTCGCGTGCGTCCTAGGCGGCTGGACTCTCAGTCGAAGCGACGGACTACGGGGCTGGTCCGGCTGGCCGGCGCTCCTGGTCGGGCTGGCATCGGCCGAGCTGCTCTTCTTCGCCTGGGCCATCCATCCGCGCACGTCGCTCGAACGACTGGCTTCCGTTCCGCCAGCACTCGGCCCGGTCTTACAAGCGGCCGCCCAGTCAGCCGAGCCAGTGCGCGTCCTGGCGTCGCCGGTCTTGAATCAGGTCGCGACGGATCGGTTGGCGCCATTCGGCGTGCAAGATGCTAACGGCTACAGCTCGCTGCAGTTCGTCTGGCATCGCGACTACCTGTCGCGCGTGCTCGAGGTCGACGACGAGCTGCTCGACCTGTGGAATGTGCGCTTCGTCATCGACCCGGCCGAATACGGCGTCTTGCCGCGCTACAAGGGTGTGGACTTCCTGCCGCGCCAGATGTTGCTGCACGCGCCTGCCGGCGGCGCCGACGCCGAGCAGCGATTCGCCCTCGTACCGGGCAGTGACGTCTCGGAAGTGCGCATCGTGTCCGCGCTCATGAACGCCGTCGACGCGCCGCAAGACGAGCCCGTTGCCGACGTCGAGCTCCGAGGAGCCAGTTCTGAAGTGCTCGCCCGCTTCGAGCTGCGAGCCGGCCGGGACACGATGGAGTGGGCCTGGGACCTGCCCAGCGTCCATCCGTTCGTCCGCCACGCGCGCGCCGAGGTGGCCGGGCTGGGTATTGAAGAAGGCGCGAACTCCAGTCCGCGTGTGCTGTCGTTTGCCTCGCTGCCCGTCGAGCCGAGCGTGCCGGCAACGACGCTGGTCATCCGCGCCATCCTGCCGAAGGGTGAGCTGGCCGTCTTCGGTGGCGCCGTTGTCGACCGCGGCGGCGGCATCTATGAGCTCTTTGGACGCACCCAGGCGAAATATCGCCCCGTCTATGCCGATCGCGAGCTGCGCGTCGCCGAAAACACGGCCGCGCTGCCGCGAGCCTTTCTCGTCACCCAGGCGCGTTCTTCGCCAACGATTGGGCAATCGCTAGGCGAAATGATCCATCGCCCGTTCGATCCGCGCCGAGAAGTCGTCGTCGCCGCCGATACCGCACCCGAGATCACCTCGCGCTTGCCTGGTCTCGACCCGCCGCGTGACGCGGCGGCGCCCGGCACCGCCCAGGTCACCGACTACGCGGCGGATGCGGTGCGCGTCCACACGTCCTCGCCGAGCGCGGCGCTGCTGGTTGTGACCGACACCTACTACCCGGGCTGGCGGGCGTTCGTCGACGGTGTCGAGCAGCCACTCGTGCGCGGCGACCTCCTCTTTCGCGTGGTGCCAGTCGGAGCTGGCGAACACGTGGTCGAGCTGCGCTTCGAGCCGACTAGTGTCCGCGTCGGGCTCGTGATCAGCCTCGTGTCGCTCGCTCTGGCAGCGGGCGCACTTGCGTTGGCTGGCAGGTCGATGCTGAGAAGGCGTACAACGTGAGGTGAGGCCACGCAGGCTCGTGTCGGCAAGTGCGCCGACCGAGTTGGCGGCTGGCCGTTCCCCGCACTGACGCGATGCTCAAAGGTACGCTGTTGTACCTCGCAAATCGCCGGCCCGTGTATCGGGCGGTGATGCGGCACGATCTGTTGCGCGGCTTAACGCAGCGTTACGTGGCCGGCGAGGAGCTCGCCGACGGGGTGGTCGTCGCGCAGACGCTCAATACGCAGCGCCTGATGGCGACGCTCGACCACCTGGGCGAAAGCGTTACCAACGCTGCCGAAGCACGCGCCGCAACTGCCGGCTATCTCGACGCGCTCGAGACGATGCAGCGCGAGCAAGTCGACGCCAACGTGTCGCTGAAGCTAACCCAACTCGGCCTTGATGTTGCGCGCGAGCTGTGCGTGGCCCATTTGCGCAAAATCCTCGAGCGCGCACGAGAGCTCGATACCTTCGTTCGGATCGATATGGAGTCGTCGGCGTACACACAGCGCACCCTGGACGTGCACGCCGAGCTGTGGAACGACGGCTTCACCAACGTGGGTGTGGTGCTGCAGACGTATCTGCTGCGAACGGCTGCCGACGTCGAGCGCGCGATCGAGATGGGTGTCCGCGTGCGCTTATGTAAAGGCGCCTACCTCGAGTCCGCGCGCGTCGCGTACGCCAACAAGGCGGACGTCGACGCCAACTATGCGCGGCTGATGGAGCGGCTGCTGGTGCACGGCACCTATCCTGCGCTGGCCACGCATGACGAGCGCTTGATCCGCCAGGCGATTGCCTTCGCGGCGCGTGCGGGCATCGGGCCAGATCGATTCGAGTTCCAGATGCTGTTTGGCGTGCGGCGCGACTTGCAGCTGCGGCTGGTTCAGCAAGGTTATCGGGTGCGGGTGTACGTGCCCTATGGCCGCGAGTGGTACCCGTACCTGGTGCGCCGCCTGGCCGAGCGTCCGGCCAACGTGATGTTCTTCATGCGCTCGCTGGTCCAGGAGGCGCTGGCCGGCCGGCGCAATGGCCAGAAGTGACGCTGTTTAGCTGTTTAGCTGTTAGCGGTTAGGTCTGCCGTTAGCTCATGGCTCAT
>DASXRR010000150.1:0-7493 GCA_036506475.1 Chloroflexota bacterium | reverse complement strand
GCAACGAGCACGACTACACCATTCGCGAGTGCGTCGAGGCGCCCGGCGTGCGGTACGTGCCACTCGACGGCGAACTCGAACTGGTTCCCGGGCTCCGGCTTGTCCCGGCGCCGGGCCACACACGCGGCATGCAGGTCGTCGTCGTCGAGACCGGCGGGCGCCCGGTCGTTGTTGGCGGCGACGTGGCGGTTTGGTTCGGCGAGCTCGACGAGCCGCACACCGAAGGCCAACTGCGGGTACGCGCGCTCGACCCTGAGTTGGTCTGGCTCGCGCACGAGCACGAGCTGTGGCGACCCCGCACCGTCCAAGGCCTCACGCCGACGCTTTCTGCCCTCCCGGGCTCCGGTCTTGAGCGGGCTGCTAGCCGGTCGCCGTAACTTTGTGACGACGCAACGATCGTCCGTCTCCGGTGTTCGTCTCGGGTGGTCACAACGTACGTGCAGGGGAAGGGCGGACGAAGCAGAGGTGGCTGCATCCTGGTTGTGGGTGCAGGCGCCAAACAAGTTGGTCGAAGGTGCCCATCGTCCAGACCGCAACGTGTCCGAGTGACTCGGGAGCTCGGGTCCTATTGGCGTCGTCACGGGCCGGCGCGTTCGAGTAGTGCCGTAATGTGTCGCGCTAATTGTGGCCAGTTGTCAGAAGGCACCGAAACGGCCGCCCTGATTAGGACTGTGACGCGTGCTGGTCAACTGCCACGACAACGCTTCCGGCCACCCTTGACCGTGGCCTTGCTACTCGATCGGCCACGCCGTGGCCCAGCCCATCGATGACCAACTCCAGCATCCGACCGACGGCTGCCCGCCATTCTTGACCATCTGGCAGGTTCCAGGCTGCGCGCTGCCACTCAGCGACCGATCGTAAACGCGAGACTCGCGCGGGCGGGCGTGGAAGCAGTCGAATTATCGTGAGTGTATGGGCTTCGGCAATAGACATCTGGTCTTTGGCGGAGCGCCGCCGGGGTCGCCGTGGGGCACGATGGGTGCGGTCGCCGCGCAAGCATTGGAACCGCTCGGGTATGACGTTACCGTCGAAGCTGAGGCATCGATGGGTCGCTGTCCGGGCCTGATCCACACGGGTTCCGTCGAATTCGGCGCAAACCAGAGCATGACCACGCGCTGGGCCTACGCCGGTATCAAGTCGTATGCCGCTACCGGCCCCATGCCTCGGCTGCGAACACTCGCCACCATCATGATGCCCGCCTGGCTGGGTGTTGCCGTGCGCTGGGAAAGTGGAATTACCGATCTCGGGCAGATACAGGAGCGCCGGTATCCGCTGCGCGTACTCGGCGGACGCAGCGAGCTGTGTGCACCAGTCTGGGCCCACTACGGTCTCTCGCGCGAGCTGATCGAGGCCTGGGGTGGCGTGTTCCTGATTGCCGCCCAACGGACGCCGGGTAGTCCATGGGTAATGTCGCCATGGGTGCGAACCGGTGAGTTCGACCTGATCATGGAGCCGATTTACGCGGCGAACACCATCGAGGCCTGTTACTGGCACGAGGCGTCGGTGCTCTACAACCTGCGCTTTCTCGCCTTGCCCGATGATCTCCTAGCGCGCATGTGTGCCGACTTCGGCGCGGGCGCCTACTCCGGTCGAATCCCATATCGTCTCGTGCGCGGTGTCGATCGACCCATTCCGACGCTGTACCGCCCACTCCAGGGCTATCTGGCTCGCGACGATATGCCCGACGAATTCGCCTACCTGTTTGCGCGCACGCTGGACGAGCAGCGCGGACTGCTGCGCCAGACGCACATTCCGTACTCGTATGACGAGCACACCGTGGCGATGGACACCGGCGTACCGCTGCATCCCGGCGCGGCGCAGTACTACCAGGAAATGGGTTATCCACGGTCTGTGCCGAGCGGAGCCGTCTAATGGCCGGCGCCGCGGCCACTCGTGCCCTGCACCAGTGGGAGCACTGTGTTCGCGAATGCCGTCTGCCGCTCGAGCGTGTCGAATCCGACGCGCAAGTAGTTGACACCCCAGGACTCGATGTCCCGAACCTGCTCCGCGCACTCCTGAGGTGTGCCGACAATCGCATTCGGCAGCGCTGACACGGTTTCGCCGACCATGATGTTCGCGTTGCGGACGATTGTAAAGTCGCGCTGCGGCCAATCTGGCGCTGCGCGGACCTGTTGAAGCGTTTCGGGTGTTGCCGCCCGAAGGGTCACCCAACCGTCGGCGAGCTCTTTTGCGAGCTGTTGCGTAGCGACAGAGTCACCACCAACCCAGATCGGCGGATGTGGAGTCTGGTACGGAGCCGGGTTGAATGGCAGCTCGGTGACGCGCACATATCGACCATGAAACGTGGTGCGTTCGGGCGCCGGGTGGGTCCACAATGCTTTGAACAACATCGCGATTTCACGCTCGCGTGCGATGCGCTCATCGTGGTCTGCGACAAACGGAATGTCATACGCCGCGCACTCTTCCTCGAACCACCCGGCGCCGATCGAGCAGATGACACGGCCGTGCGTAATCTGGTCCAGGGTGGCAAGCATCTTGGCCAGTACCGGTGGGTGTCGAAAGCTGAGGTTCAGCATCGCAAACGCGAGACGCACGTGGTGCGTTACCGCACCGACCGCGGTCAGCAATGTAAAGGTTTCAAGCGGCTCCCCGGGGCCGTGGTCAGCTGGCGAGCGAATCGACATCAGGTGATCGAACAGCCAGACCGAATCGAAACCCTGTTCGTCGGCAAGCCTCGCCTCGCGGAGGACGGCATCTGCACCGCGTTCCTGGTGCAGCAGGACGCCGAATTTCATCTCAGTCTAGCCTTCACGTATGTTCAGCTGAGCCAGACGTTCGTCCAGTCGAAGCCTTCGTGCATTGTGTACCCTAGTCCCTGGACGTTGCTCTTGAGCAGCATTCGCGGCGGGGCGGACGCAATTGCGGTGGCGAACGCCTCGTCCAAGAGCAGGTCATTCATTTGCGGATACACCTGCTTCAACTTTTGCGGGTCGGTCTCTGTCGCTGTGGCTTTGGCTAGCTGGGTGTACGCGTCACTCGAGAAGCCTTCGTTATTCTGCTCGGAGTTGAAGGTGGCCGTTGAGGAAAACGTGATGCCCGGCGCCAACTGGGCGCGCGCGCTGGTGATGGCGTACATTCCTGGATAGGTCCGCTTGTTGATGGCGTCGAAGAACGCCGCGCTGTCGACCTGCTTAATCGTCAACGTCACCCCGATTGTCGCCAGGTCCGCCTGGTAAACCTGGCCGAACTCTGACAGCTCCGGAAAGTTCGGCGAGATCAGATACTCGAGCGCGAACGGGCCTACGCCTGACTGGCTCAACAGCGCTTTCGCCTTGCCCAGGTCGTACTTGAAGAAGTTCGATTTGACGTCGTCGTACGCCGGTGAGCCAGCGCCCCACGGTAAGGTCATCTGCCGGCTCAAGCCGACCAGAATCGTGTCGACAAACCGCTGCCGGTTCATCGCAAAGTTGAGCGCCTGGCGGACCAGCTTGTTGTTCAGCGGGCTGCTGGCCACGTTCCATCCAGCAACATAGAAGCGTCCCGTATTCGGGTTGGTTGCAGCCTGGTATGCAGGGTCGTCCTTCAGCCGCGCGACGTCACGCAGCGGCGGATTCAGCACCATGTCGACCGCTCCTGCCTCGAGGTGCGCGAGCATCGCCGGTGCATCGCGCAGAATCGTGTACTCGATCGAATCGAGGTACGGCCGTCCAGAGCGCCAGTAGTTCTTGTTCTTCACCAGCGTGAAGTGGTCACCCGGGACCCACTCCTTCAGGATGAAGGGGCCAGTCCCGACCGCCTCGCTCTTGGCACTCGGACCTTCGGCCGTCACCTGGTCGATGATGTTGAACGTTTCGAGATTGTCGAAGAGCAGCGGCCGCGAGACGTCTGAAGTAAGGGTGATCGTGTATTTATCGGGGGTGTCGATAGTCCACCAGTTGCTGAAGCCGACAAATCCGCCAGCACCGACCTTCGGATCCCGTACGTGCAGCAAGTTGTACTTGATATCGTCGCTGGTCAACTCACGCCCGGTCGAGAACTGGACTCCCTTGCGCAGGTGGAATGTGGCGCGCTTGAAGTCCGGAGTGACGTCCCAACTCTCTGCAAGCATGGGCTGAGGCTGTAGCTTGTTATCCAGGTAAATCAGCCGATCGAACGCGGGCCACAAGGCATCGTAGGCGCTTGGCGCGTTGAAATGCGGATCGACGTTCGGCAAGTCGGTCTGCAGTGCGGCGCGGAGGGTACCGCCCGGTCGCGCTTGTGGCTCCGGCCTGGGCGTCGGCTGCACAACGGCTTGCGGCTTCGCCGTGGCTATGGCCGTTTGCGCGGTCGCGGTCGGCTGCACGGGCGCCTGTGGTGGTGCGGTCGGCTGCACCGGCACCTGCGTTGACGGCGCCGGAGCCGGAGTGCCGCACGCGGTAGCCAACGCGGCTGACGCGCTACCCACGATCGCGAAAATGGCGGATCGCCGTGTCAACGTGCAATTCGTAGCGATGGTCTTGCCTCCGGACATGAGACTTCGGCTACGCCTCCAACTTCCGTGCCGCATACTGAACGTCGCGAGATACACCACCGGGCTCACCGCTGACTGCCCACTTGCGTTCCTGCATGTCAATGCGGCGGTCTGGCCCGGCTTCTGGCACCGCCGCGCCGAAGCGCAGGATTACCAGGTTTTCATCCGAGGAACTTTCGAACCAGTACGCCGCGCCGTGAGGGATCAGCAGCCCCTGGTGCTTGCCCAGCCTGGCAACGATCGCATTACCTTCGGTGTAGAACGTGGCAATTCCATCCAGTACGAACCAGATCTCATCCTGGCTGGTGTGGGCGTGCAGGTTCGTTTCACCGCCCTCAGCCACAACCTGTATGCCCGAGTTTATGTGGTCGGTGCGCACCAGACGCGTCGATGTCTTGCCTCGCTTCAGCAGTTGTGGCGCAACTGTGAATGTTTCGAACGGCCTCAAAGCGGTGTCGCTGTCCATGCTGGCCACTCCCGTACTAGCGTATGTGGCGCGAGCGACGGCTTCAACAAGCAATCGGCGGTCTTAGCGTTCAGAGGTCGCGAGGACGCCATTTTCCGTAAAGTCGACGTCCCGCCGAAACTGGCTCATGTACAGCTCGTAGTAATAACCGCGCCTGGCGAGCAGCTGCGCGTGGGTACCGCGTTCGATGATCTCGCCGTCGCGAATCGCGAGCACTTGATCTGCGTGACGGATCGTGCTCAGGCGATGCGCAATGACAAACGATGTGCGACCACTGAGCAGCTTCTCGAGCGCGTCCTGAATCAGTCGTTCGGTACGCGTGTCGACCGATGACGTCGCCTCGTCGAGGCTCAGGATGCGTGGATCCGCCAGCGCGGCGCGCGCAATCGCCAGCAATTGTCGCTGCCCCAGACTCAGGCCGCGGCCGCGCTCGCCGCGAACCGTGTTATACCCATCTGGCAGCCGCTCGACGAACGTGTCGGCACGCGCCAGTCGCGCCGCGGCCCGGACTTCCTCGTCAGTCGCAGACGGTCGTCCATACCTGATGTTGTTGAGCACGCTGTCGCTGAACAGGAACGAATCCTGCAGCACGATGCCGATCTGCGACCGCAAGCTCCGCGCGGTTACGGCGCGCACGTCGATACCATCGATCCTGACCGACCCGCTGCTGACCTCGTAAAACCGCGGAATCAAATTGACCAGCGTGGTCTTGCCCGCGCCGGTTGGACCGACGATGGCAACCATCTGCCCTGGCTCCGCAACCAGGTTCACATCGCGGAGCACCGGCTGCCCCGGTTCGTACTCAGACCAGACGGCATCGAACTCGACGCGGCCTTCGATGAGTGGCATCTCCGTGGCGCCAGGCGCGTCGAGCAGGTCGGGCACCGTATCGATGAAGCCAAAAATGCGTTCGCCGCCAGCGATCCCGCTCTGCAGGTTGCCCCACATCGCCGAGATCTGCGCGATCGGCTGATTGAAGCGCTGTGTGAACGCGATAAACGCAACGATCACCCCCAACGAAATCGTCGACCCGAACGGCGTCGCACCCCTCAGCAGCAGCCAGCCACCAACACCCGCCACCAGAGCAACCGCGACGAAGCCCAACGCCTCCAGGGTTGGCTGCAAGGCGCTCGTGTACGCCACCGCCCGAATGCTGGCGTCACGCGACGCTGCATTCGACTCCGCAAAAGTCTCGATGTTCTGGCTCTCGCGGCTAAACGCCTGTGCTTCGCGCACAGCCGAGATGTTTTCTTGCAGGCTGGCGTTAACATCCCCGACCGTGCGGCGCACGCGACGGAAGGCCTTGCGAGCCTGATTCGATAGCCACATCGTGGCAATGAACATTGCTGGCGTCACCGACAACGCGACCAGCGCCAGGACGATGTTCGCCGACAACATGCTGAACGCGATCCAGCCGATCAGCAGCACGCCCGAAACCACGCCGACGAGTGGCCAGCCGATTGCTTGCTGGATTACGTCCGCGTCATTCGTGATGCGACTCATCACGTCACCGGCTTCATGCTTGCTGTAGTACCCCAGCGAGAGGCGATGAATGTGTGCGAACACGTCCATGCGCATCCGGCGCAGGACGCTCTGGCCCGCATACATCATCAAGTACACCTGCAAGCCCGACAGCAGCGCGCTGACAAGGAATATGGCCGAGATCAGCAGCACCAGTCCGCCCAGGCCTGTCAGGCGATCCGCGGCACTCGCCAGTGGATCGATGCCGCGCCAGTCATTCATCGCTTGGTCACTGACTCAGCGGCAATACCAAGCGGGTGAAAGAACTGCCCGCGCATTCGCTCACTCTCCAGTACCGCGCGCGGGCGCATACCAATCCGCGCGCGACACGCGGTAGGTTGTTTCGTCCGTAGCCGCTACGGCCGCAGCATGGTTGGCCTCCAATGATTGTCCACGCGCCTCTTGGTGCGTCGGGTCTGGAGCGATCGCGTGGTTCAGGAAGACGCCACCTGGCCGCAGCAGCCGCCACGCACGTGCGAAGTACTCGTCGATGCTGGCTTCGCCGACATGCTCGGCCATTCCCACGCTCACCAGGGCGTCGTACCCATCGACCTCCGCCAACTCGCGGTAATCGGCGACCTCGGCAGTGCATCCCCTCACGCAGGCGCAACTTGCGGCAGACGTAGTCCAGCTTGCGCCTGCGCGCCATCCAGGTCGTCATCCGGCGAGCCGAAGTAAGCGCACGAGTAGACCATCTGCTCGTCCAGATACAGTTGTAGAAGCGGTCCAAGGGTGCGCCAGCACGTGCTCCACCACTGGAAACACCGCGTGGACGTCCCCTTCGATATCTACGTCGTCGTAGATGTAGGCCTCGCCAAAGGACAGTTGGCTTGGCCCTCCCGGCCGCGCAACATGGACCGCAGGGCGCCGGGGTGGCGCAAGGCGAGCGCGCGGCGTCGTGGCGCTCGGTACTCGGCGGGGCATCTCCCGCGGCCGCCGTTTCGTGTGGTCTTGCAACTGGAGCCGTCAGCTCTCGCTGGTGCGCACCGGATTAGGCCTCCGAGGGGCCATCCCGCCAGGAAGAGCCTGAAGCGT
>DASXRR010000149.1:0-16725 GCA_036506475.1 Chloroflexota bacterium | reverse complement strand
TGCCACACGTACTGTGTACTGATGAAAGACGTGTCGATTGCCGGTGCGAGTTACCGGTGCTACGACACCGCGCAGGGTCGCGCTCAAATAAGCTGCGTTGTCGATGCGTCGAGCATTGAAGCCCGGCAAGCGTTTCAATTGTTCAATGCCGATCGCAGCCTGAATGTTGGTCATCCGAAAGTTGAAGCCCAGGCTATCGTGGATATACGTACGTTGCGTGCCGTGATGGCGCAGCTTGCGTGCAGCCTCGGCAATTTCGGGCTGATTCGTCGTAATCATGCCACCTTCGGCCGTGGTCATGTTCTTGCTTGGGTAGAACGAGAAGCACGTCGTTCCGAATGTGCCGAGTTTGCGACCGTTGATCTCCGCGCCGTGGGCCTGGGATGCATCGTCGATAAGCACCAATCCATGCCGTTCGCACAGTTCGGCCAGATCAATCAGGTTGGCCGGCTGGCCGTAGAGATCGACCGGCAAGACAGCTTTGGTGCGCGGCGTGATCAGCCGCTCGACATGTCCCACGTCGATGTTGAACGTGTCGGGCTCGATGTCGGCAAAGACGGGCCGCGCGCCGACGTACAGAATGGCGTTGGTGGAGGCAATGAAGGTGAACGCGGTCGTAATTACCTCGTCGCCCGGGCCAATGCCATGCGCCATCAGGGCGACGTGCAATGCCGTCGTCCCGGACGACGTCGCGACCGCGTACGGCACGCTGCAGAACTCGGCGAACGCTTGCTCGAATTCAGCCACCCAACGGCCCTGGACCAGCTCGCCAGAGTCCAGAACGGCCTGGACGGCTTGTGACTCTTCCTTGCCTAGCAACGGGCGAGCAATTGGTATGAACTCGGTGTCGCCAGTTTCTCGGGCCACCGCCGCCTGGCGCTTGGAAATCCCGCCCACATTAGCTACTGCCACGGTGGGCCAGTGTACCGACCCGCCGCGCCGTTCACATCGGCGATGTCATGGCCATGGGCTGGCCGCGCAGTCGATTGGTAGTGGCCCCCCACACGCGCCGCCCAAGATCCGCCAGGAGCGGCTTCGACAGTGAGCGATTCCAGCGCCACGCAAGACTGAGGCTGATCAGTGCCATCTGGGCGACGAACGGCACACGCGTGCCGCCTCCGCCGGCTCGGCTCAACTCAGTCAAGGTGTACGCATGGTTGACCAGCCAGCTTGCGGGCACCGCGCCGAAGCGTCGTTTGAGCATCGCGTTGAGCTCATCATGCACCGCGCGCCGGTCGCGCAGCGTCTTCGTCGCGGGATGGGTCCGCGATCCCGCCAGGACGTCGTCGACGCGCGCGAATACGGCGCCGCCGGCGGCGAGCCGCAGCCAGAATTCATAGTCCATGCAGTAGTGGAGGCGCTCGTCGAGCAGGCCGTGGCGCTCCACGACGCGACGCCGAAAGAACACCGCCGGCTGGGCCAGAAAGCAGCGCTCGACGAGGCGCCGCGGTTGCCATGGTTCGGTCGGGTACCGACCAAGAACCTGATCTTGCTCGTCGATCAGCTCCGCGTCACCGTAAATGACATCCACCTCAGGGTGTTCGGCGAAGTAGCGGCTGACGGTGGCGAGGGCGCCCGGTCGGTAGACGTCGTCAGAATTGAGCCAGCCGATGATCTCGCCTGATGTAAGGCGGATGCCCTTGTTGACGGCGTCGGACTGACCACGGTCAAGTTCAGTGAGCACGCGCACACGACGTTCGAAGGGGCGGACCACCGCGGCTGTCTGGTCGCTGCTGCCGCCGTCGCACACGACGTATTCGAGCGCGGGGTACTGCTGGTCGAGCACGCTGCGCAGCGTGCGCTCGATGAACTGACCTTGATTGAGCGATGGGGTGACGATCGATATGGAGAGCACGGCTCAAGCGTGTCGGTCGGCGAGGGCGGCTTCGAAGATCTCGATGTACCGACAGGCCACATCGCGCGCAGTGCCAAACTGAGCCGCGCGTGTGCGACCACGACGCACCAGCTCCGCAACGGGCGATCCGCCTTCCTCGAGGAATGCTAGCGCCGTGCGGATCTCTTCGGGCTGAGTTGGGTCGAAGTAGTACGCCGCATCGCCGGCCAGATCGGGCAGGTTGGTCACGCGACTGCAGAGAACCGGCTTGCCGAACGCCATCGCCTCCAGTACAGGCATCCCAAAACCTTCATACAGCGAGGGGAAAATCAGCCCACGGCAGTTCGCTAGTAACGCGGTTAGCTCTCCGTGCAGGACATAGCCGGCGAAGACGACCGCATCCGCTGGCATGGTCTCATCGGCGAGTCGCTGGAGATCGCTCGAAAGAGCATTGGGAACACCCGTACACACGAGGACGAGCTCGGACCGCGGGTTCAGCTCGCGGTAGCTACGCATGGCTTCGAGTAAGGCAGCGTGGTTCTTGTGCGGCCAGAAATTAGCTGGGTAAAGCACGAACGGCCTCGACGTTAGGCCCAGCCGAGTGAGCACCGAGTCCGCTCCATTTCCGCCGGCGGTGGGCGACGCGAGGAGCCCAAGCGGCACCGAAACGGCACGCTCGGCAGCTTCAGGAAATGACGCCACGAGTGTCTTGCGGACGAAATCAGAGATACACACCAGGCGTGTCGCGCGGCGACATGCGTCGCGCAAATGGTGCTGCCGATAGTGCCATTGGTCCTGGTCGAAGAACTCGGGATAGGTCAGATGTTGTAGGTCATAGACGATCGAGACCGAGGGCACTGAGTCGTGAACGCGCGGCGAGGTGAACGGGCAAAACACGAGGTCGGGCGCAAGCCGACGCAGCAGCTGGGATTGAGATCGGCGCCGGCGCAGGTTGTGATACGCCTGCTTCAAGCGGACGCGCGTGCCCGGGCTCAGCCAGTCGAGCCCGTGCCGAGCCATGGCCTTGAGTCGCGTGTGCGTGCCTCGCGCGGAGAGAGGAGCCTCGGCATCGTCGACAATGCACAGCCGTCGCACACGTTCGGACTCGAGGTGAGCCAGTTCGTGGTGGCTCGCGCTGGCGGTCAGCAGCGTCAGCCGCAAATCGGGGCGCAACAGGCTGAGGTTCTCGACCAGGCTGACGGCGACGAGCCCTGCGCCACCGTTCTGGCCACCAGGCCCGAGCAGCGATAGATCGACGACGATGTGCTCGAGACGTGGCATGTGCGAGATCAGCGGCTCTACGATACTGTCCGGCCAAAATGAGTATGTTGCTGGGCTGACATGTCACGGATCTTCGTCGATCGTCTCGCAAGTGTCGCGTTGGCGGTCAGCGCAGTGCTGGTACTGCTCGGAGTCGGCGCATCGACGGTGATGAAGACAGCCGCGGACGATCTCAACGCGAGCGTCGATCTGGCACGTGGTAGAGCCATCGATCATCCGCGCACAAATTGGGACATCTGGCTATCGACGCAGTTCTCGGCTGACATTCAAGACGACGACTTCGCGGCGCGGTCCAACCGCGGGTACCAACTTGCCTACCGTAGCGAGCGCATGCGCGAGGGCGCGAGCGTGCTAGCGCTGGTTGCGCTGCTTGGCTCAGTGCTGACAGGCCGCCCTGCGCGCGCTCGCGTTGGCCACGAAGCAATCACTCCCACCGCGAACACGGTCAGCAACGGAAGCGCCTGAGCTACTCGGTGTCGATCGTCGTTGCCCGGCGCACCTGGCACCCCGGCTAGCGCGCATACAGTACCGAGTACGACGACGGCCGGGTACAGCCACTCGCGGGTCGCAATCCGCGCTCGGATCGTCCCGATTATGGCAAGCGCCAACAAGATGTCCCACGCCAGTGCATCGACCGTCCACACGAGACTGCTCGAATCGGTGCCGGTCGTCGCGCCTGACAGGAAACTCAACAACCCCCAGCCGATGCTGGCGGCGATTTGGAACGGCGAGAGTGGCGCACTCTGAAGCAGCATCAGGTCCGCAGTGCGCTCCGGCTGCACGGTTTCGTCGGTGTACGTGACGAGCACCATGCCGGGCCCGAGCGGCTCTTGAATCAGACCGGTCAATAGCCAACCCGTCTGTTGGTTGACCTTCGCGACCGCGATGCCAGGGGTAAACGGGCGTTCAGGCGGCGGAGCGTTCGGATTCAGCTCGTAATAGAGCCGCCCGAGCGTCTCCAGGCGCGTCGTTGTCTGGCGGTAGACAAGCGCGTGTGCGGCCTCGTCGATCTGGCGCGACTCAACCATCGCGATCAGCGCAGTGCCAGCTACGACGGCCGCGCTCAGAATCAGGAGCACGCGGCGCGACTGCGCGGCCAACAGCGGAAACAGTCCCCAAGCCAGCACGCCCAACCCCACCGCGCCCGCCAGATAGGGGCGCAAACTCGCCAGCAGGGCAAGTGCAAGGACGAGCACGGCACCGATGCGGATCGAACCCAGGCGCGCGTGCGACATGAGCGTCCACCACACCGCAACGACTACAAACGAGCACACTGTGTCGCGCAGGAAGGTCGCCGACCACAGCACCTCGGTTGGCCAGAGCGCGACGGCGAGCCCCGCCACGAGAGCCGTGCGCACCCCGAACAAGCGCGTCGCCACCGCGGTCGTCAGCAGCGCGACCATAGCTCCGAGGGCTGCGTTGGCAAGCCTGAACGCCACCGTGTCCATCTGGCCAAGTGCGAGAGCAATCGCGGTCAGCATGCCCAGATAGCCGTTGCCGCCGAGGTGGTCGAGGCCCTGTGGAAGCGGCGCATTCCAGGGATTGGGCAGTAACGACTCGGCTGCGAGATAGAAACTGGCCTCGTCATTGAGCCAGGTGCCCTCGGGATGGGTGCGGATCGCAATCAGGTAGATGATCGTGATGGCGACGAGACGGACACCAAAGGCCACTCCGCCGACAAGCGCTAGACGCCGCAGTGTGACCGCGTCGCGCCCGGCGAGGCGCGCAGCCAGAGCGGCGACGAGCACCGCTCCGAACGCGAGCATCATCGGCCGTATTCTAAGCGTGACCGTTTGGGCGGCCCGATTTCACGGGCGAATCATGCTCGCTCGACCACTACACTCAGTCATCAAGTGCGCCGACGAAGCCTGCTGTTAGCCGCGCTCACCGTCTCGGCCGCTGCATGCGGTCGGCCTCAGCCAGAGCGCCCCAGCCCGTCGCCAGTAGCCACACCCGAGACATTCGATCGCTGGTCACGCGAAGCCCGCGCCGTGTTGTCGGATGGCGTCGAAGCGCTGCGTACGTTCGAGATGTACGCGGCCTTTCGTGTGAGCACGGCAGCCCAGTCTGAGCGTCGCCTGGCGACTGATCTCGCGTGGGACCCGCCCACGAACGCTGACTGGGACGAAGCGACCCACGTCGCGCGCGGACTCAAGGGCCGTGCCGAGCAGCTCTTGATTGCTGTCTCGTCGGCGACGCTGGACGCCGGGTTATGGCGCGAACAGCGTGTTGTCGCCGCGGCGGCCAATGAGCTCATACGTTTGGGTGAGGCGTTGCTAGCCTATCGTGAACGCTTGAGCCAACTTGCACCAGCGTCGGATGGCACAGAGGCGTGGGACCTGCTGGATCGCGCCTGGCAGCGCTGGGACACGAGCGCGGCGCACTGGGGTGTTAGCCGCGCTGAGCCCGTTGCCTGCTCGCCGAGCTGACGGGCTCATCGACCATCTGGCGGAACCACAGCTCGAGCATAAGCAGCGCCCAGATGTGCGGGGTGCGATCGGCGCGGCGGCTCAGGTGCTCGTCGATGAGGGCGCGCACCGCGGTGGGGCGGAAATAGCCGCGCGCCAGCGAACGCTGCGACAGGACGGTGTCCTCGAGCAGCGGGCGCAGCTCTCCGCGCAGCCACTCGCCGACGGGCACGCCGAAGCCCATCTTCGGGCGCGTCAGGATAGGCGGCGGCAGCCGATCCTTCATGAGCCGACGCAACAGCCATTTCGACGTGCGCCCACGCAGCTTGTACGCCGACGGCAAAGCAGCACAGAACTCGACCAGGCGATGATCGAGCAGCGGCGAGCGCGCCTCGAGCGAGTTGGCCATGCTGGCGATGTCGATCTTGACCAGGCAATCCTGCGGCAGGTACAGCAGTGTGTCAGCGCGCTGGACAGCGTCGACGGGATCGAGGTGCGGTTCGGGCGCCAGCGCGTCGCGCAGCCAATGCCCAGCGTCATGGCCGTGCAGCAGCTCGAGGTAGTCGTCGGAATACAGGTTCAGCTTCTGCGACGGGGTATAGGCGCCCACCCAGTGCAGGTAGCGATCGAGCACCGGCAGATGAGCGGCGGCCATGAAGCGCTTGGCGCGCCGCAAGAAGGCGCGCCGCTGCCTTGGTTCCGGCAGCAACGGGATCAGCGGTCGGATCAAGCCATGGCGGACGAAGCGCGGAATCGTGTCGTAGCGAGCGGCGATGCGCGCCGCCCAGTGGCGTTCGTAGCCGGCCAGTAGCTCGTCGCCACCGTCGCCGTTCAGCGCGACCGTCACGTGCTGGCGCGTCATCCGCGAGACGTAGTAGCTCGGCACGGCTGAGGAGTCGGCGTACGGCTCGCCGTAGTGCTCGACGAGCTCGGGCAGGATGTCCAGCGCGCGCGGCTCGACGACCAGCTCGTGGTGCTCGGTGCCGAAGCGCTCGGCAACCTGTCGCGCGTAGGCGAGCTCGTCGAAGTCGCGCTCACCGAAGCCAATCGAGAACGTCTTGACCGGCCCGGAGCTGAGCTCGGCCATTTCCGCGACGACCGAGCTCGAATCCATACCGCCGCTCAAGAACGCACCGAGCGGCACGTCGGCAATCAGCCTGCGTCTCACTGAGTCGCGGAAGAGGTCGCCGAAGTGCGCCAGCGCGTCGTCTTCGGCGATGGCCAGCTTCTCGCCAAACCGGACATGCCAGTAGCGCTCGACCGTGACGCTCCCGTTGTGCCAGATGAGGCGGTGCGCGGGCGGCAGCTTCTTGATGTCGCGATACGCCGTCGTCGGTGCCGGAACGTACAGGTACGTCAAGAAGTCGTCGATGGCGGTCGGTTCGACCTGCCGCGGCACTGACGGGTGTCTCAGCAGCGCGTTCAGCTCCGAGGCGAACGCCAGCCCGCCGTCCGGGGCCTGGTAGTAGACCAGCGGCTTCTTGCCCAGGCGGTCACGAGCGAGCAGCAACACCTGCTGGCGCTGGTCCCAGACGGCCAGGGCGAACATGCCCCACAGGTGCTCGACGCACGCCGGACCGTACTCCTCGAAGGCGTGCACGATCGCCTCAGTGTCCGAGTTGGTCCTGAAGGTGTGGCCGCGCTGCTCGAGCTGCGCGCGCAGGTCCTGGAAGTTGTAGATCTCGCCGTTGTAGACGACGCATACGCTGCCGTCCTCGTTGAAGATCGGCTGGTTGCCGCCGGCCACGTCGATGATCGCCAGGCGGCGCATGGCCAGACCGACGTGGTCGTCCCAGAAGTAGCCGTCGCCGTCAGGACCGCGGTGGTGCAGCGCGTCGTTCATGGCCACCAGCGTCGCGCGATCGGTGCGCAGCGAGCCCGCGACGCCGGTGATTCCGCACATCAGGTCGCCCTGGACTTTACGCCAATCTGGGACACACTGGGCGCGAGCACTTCGACGTCGCTCAGGCCGTTTTCCTTGAACCAGCCGAACACCTCGAAGTGCGTGTGCCACGACTGATAGCGCGGCGAGTACCAGTCGAAGGTGTCGAGTACGCGCCAGCGCCAATCGCGTTCGAGGCTGATGAACGCGATGCTGCGTAGCAGCCAGCCCAGTACGGGCAACGTCCAAAGGTAATACAGCGGCGCGGCCAAATAGCTGAGCGCATGCAGCCAGCGCCTCGGCAGGCGGGTGGTGAAGCGCCGCCAGAAACGTGAGTTCTGCACATACACCTTGTTGCCCGCGTCGTACACCGTGATCGACAGCGCCCCGCCCGGCTTCAGGACCCGCGGCAAACTGGCGAAGGCGCGCCGTGGATCGGGCGTGTGGTGCAACACCCCGAGTGAAATGATCAGGTCGAAGGTGTCCGGCGCGAACGGCAGGTGAAACAGGTCAGCCTGGACCAGATGGACCTGCTCGAGCTGGCCAACGTTGGCATACGCGGCATCGATGGCCAGGCTGTAATCGAGACCGATGTACTCGCCACCGTAGTGGTGCACGATCTCGGCGAAGCGGCCGACGCCACAGCCTGCATCCAGGACCAGCTTGCCCTGCAGGTGTTCCAGTGGAAAGTTGAGGCTCGCCTGCAAGCGGTCGCGCGTCTCATGGCGGCCCGTCCGACTGTCGAGCTGCGTGGTGCGGAAGCGGGTCCACTCGTAGCTGAAGCTGTCGGTATAGTCAGCGTGCTCGACGAAGCGCGGCACGCCGCGCGCGACGGGGAAGGTGTGCCCGTCGCTGCAGATAAGCGTATCGGCCTGCTGGTCGAAGCGGCCCTGGCAGCGCGGGCAGCGGAGCCAGTGCAGCAGGGCCGCCTTCATCGGCTCGATAGAATAGCGCGGCGTGGAGGCGGTCCTCGCCGAGCCTGCAGACGCGCCTGCGCCGGCGCGGCACACGCGCGTGCTGCATGTCATCACCTCGCTCGAGCGGGGTGGCGCAGAAAATCACCTGCTGGCACTACTGCGGCATGCCGATCGGTCCGCCTTCAGCTTCGAAACGGCGGTCCTGAGTGGTGACGGAGAGCTGGTTGCGGCGCTCCGCGCCGATGGCATCCCCGTTCACACGCTGCGCGCACGCGGCAGGATGGATCCGCTGGCCCTGGTGCGCCTCGTCGAGTTGCTGCGCATGGGCCAGTACGACATCGTGCATTCGCACTTGTTCCGCGCGGATATCTACGCGGGGCTCGCAGTCAGTCGCCTGGGTGAGCGGCGGCCGCTGCTCATCTCGACCCGACACAACGACGACCGCTTCTTCCTGAATCCGTTCGTGGGCATCGTCCACTACCTGTTGTCGTCGCGCCAGGACCTGATCATCGCCATCTCCGACCATATCGCGCGCTTTACCGTCGCGCGCGGGGTGCGCGATCCGGCTCGAGTGCGGCGCGTCTATCACGGATTGGAGACGCCCGATACGCGCGAGCTGGAACGCGACGCCGTGCGGATTCGCGCTGAGCTGGGCGTTGGTGCTGGGGAGTTCCTGGTAGGCAACGTTGGGCGGCTGGCGCCCCAGAAGGGCCAGCGCCACCTCGTCGAGGCCATGCCGCTCTTGCTGGAGCGCGTGCCGCGGGCGCATCTGGCGATCGCCGGCGGCGGCTTACTGGAAGACTATTTGCGCGAGCTTGCCCTGGACCTGGGGGTTGCCGAGCGGGTGCATGTGCTCGGGCCGCGGCGCGACGTGCCCGCGTTGATGCATGCGTTCGACGCGTTCGCTATGCCGTCGATCTGGGAGGGCTTCGGGCTGGTGCTGCTCGAGGCGATGGCGGCGGCGCGGCCGATCGTCGCCTCGCGCGTGGCGACCATTCCTGAAGTCGTGCTCGATGGCGTTACTGGACTCTTGGTCGGTGCGGGTGACGCGGTTGGGCTTGCCGAGGCCCTTGGGCGTTTAGCCGACGAGCCTGAACTTGCACACGGCATGGGCGTGGCCGGGCGTGAGCGACTGCGCGGTCAGTTCTCGATCGAGAAAATGGTTGGCGATACCGAGCTGCTGTATCGCGAGCTTCTCGAAGACCGCGCTCAGCCTGTCGCCAGCGCGCGGATCTGACGCGCCACCTCTTTGGCGCTGTTGATCACTTGCGTGGACACGTTGCGCACCGCCGCGCGGCTTACGTCGGGCGGCCGCGACAAATGCGGCCTGGCCAGCAGGATGAGGCCTACGGCAAAGACTGTCCCGACGGCTAAGGGACCAACTGGTCCTAACTTTGGCGTGCGGCGTTGGATGCGTGGCCAGACGTACAGCGCCAGCGCCGCTGAGAATGTGTCGAAGAGCCAATCGTCGATGCCTGGGCGACGACCTGGCACGAGCGACTGGTGGAGCTCGTCCAGCGCGCCGAACACCGACGCGACCGCGATGCCCAGCAGCGTGGCGCGTGGCCAGCCCTGGAAGGCCCAGCCCGCCAGCAGCCCGAGCAGGCCATAAGCCACCAGATGCGCCAGCCGATGCTGCATGTTGAACAGCAGCAGCTTGATCTCAGGCGCATCGATCGGCAGCGACGGCTGGTCAGACCAGTACGTGATCAGCAACATCCAGCTCAGGAGCACCGCGAGCCTGAGCACCCGTTGTCGCCAAGACACTGCCGCGTGAGCATGGCATCGCCGCAAGCGCGGCCGCAAGTCACACAGTGGATAGTCGGCGCATCACCCCAGCACAGGCGCCCACGCCCTCCGGCCACGTTCCGTGTTCCAGAAAGAGGTTGTGAGCCCTCATGCGGTGCGGGCCATGCGCCTTCGGACGCCACTGCCTGCCTAGGTTCCACGTTCCCGAAGGCCAGTGGGTGAGGCTGAGGCGGTGCGGGCTGTGCGACTTCGGTGCCGCTAGTGGCCACGGCCCACCGGTATACGACGCGACGCGCATGAATCCGTGTCAACGCCGGGCGGCAGCGCGCGACAGCGCCGCTGAAGGAAGCGCGAAGCGGGCACAGTGCGCTGCTACGATCTTGGCCGTGCTCTGGCGGGGCTTGCGCGTGCTGGTGCCGCTCGGGGCGGCGGTCGTGGAGGGCTGGCCAGCCGCATTGGGGGCGGTGCTGTTCCAGGAGACGGGGTACTGGCTGGCGCGAAAAGCGAGTACCGGCTGGGCCCGGCGGATCTTTCTGGGGGCGTGGAGCATCAGGGTGGCGGTGGCGCTGCCAACCCACTACTTCTTCAAGCTCAAGGACGGCAACGGCTCAGTCTTTCAGGATGCGTACACGAACGATCTCGTCGCCGAGTGGCTGGTGCGCATCGGCAAGGGTGAAGGCATCGCCATCTTTCCTGGTCACCAGCACGTGCTCGACAGCAGCTACACCTACTTGTTGGCGGCGATGTATGCGGTGTTCGGCCACGCGCCGCTGCTGCCCAAGCTGCTCAACAGCGCGCTCGGCGCCCTGTGCGCCGTGCTGGTGTACGAGATCGCTGCCAGAGCCTTCAACCAGCGCGTCGCAATCCTGGCCAGCATCGGCGCTGCGCTCATGCCCACCCTCATCCTGTGGAGCGTCATCACTATTAAGGAGACGCTCGTCCTGACATTGGCACTGCTGGGCCTATGGGCGGTGCAACGCATCATGGAGGGCGTCGCGCCACACAAGACGGCCGACTTCGTCACGCTGCTCATCGCGGCGATGGTCCTCTCGCTCGATCTGCGCTCGACGACCAGCGCCATCCTGCTGTTGCTGCTGGTAGTCGTGCTCGCGCGCAAGCTGCAGCCTCGTCCGCGGGTCTGGCAGCTTGCGTTCGCGGGGGTCGTGGTCGTCGGCGTGCTGGGTAGCACGGTTTTCGTGGCGCGTGGCCAGATCAGCGGTCGCCCACCCAGCGGCGTCGTCGAGGACGCGCTGCTGCAGATAAGGCATCGCCGCGCCCAGGAGGCTGCGAACGCGCGCACCCAGATTCGACCCGAAACCGAAGTCATCAGCCCCGAAGGCAAGACGGAGCTTCCTGAAGCCGAGGCCGTGAGCGACGCAACGCCGTTTTCGTTCGTGGGCGACGTGCTCAACCCGCTCGGCTTCGCGCTGCTGGCGCCGGCGCCGTGGCAGGCCAGGAGCCTGACCGAACTCGCCGCGAGTGCCGAGATGCTGATTTGGGATGTGCTGCTGGCAGGGGCGTTCTTCGCCTGGCGCGTGCCCCCGCGCCAGCGCCTGTTCGTAGCGTGTCTGGTGGCGTATGGCCTGGCCAACTGGCTCGTGCTGGCGGTGAGCGAGGGCAACCTGGGCAATCTGCTACGCCATCGCCAGACTCTCGCGCCAGCACTCTTGATCCTTGGCACAGCCGGACTGGATTGGCTCTGGGGCCACGTCGCTCCCGAGCGCGTCCACGCGCGCCGCCCGGTGCTCCATCTCCGCCCGGGCGCATCGGCCGAGCCGTGACCGACGTCCTCGTCTATGCGCCGCTGGCGCGTGCAGACGCGGTGCGCGGGACACTCGCACGGGCTTGTCGCGCAACCGGCGTCCCAGTACGCCTGGAACTATTCCACTCGTCCGGCAGCTTGTTTCAACGATTGCGGGCGAGGCGCGCGCCGCCGCCGCCCGATGTCATCTTGTGGTCAGGCCCGTACGCGGCACACGCGGCGGCGCTCGACAACTTGCTTCAGCCTTATCAGCCGCCCATGGTGCCGCCAAACGCCGCGCACGAGGCAGGCTGGCGGTGGTTGGCGGTTGAATTCGACACGTTGTCTATCGCCGGCGAACCGAACATGGCGTCGGTCGAGGAGCTTGCCTCCGCGCCGCGACTGGCCGTGACCGACCCAGAACGTAGCGAGCACGGCATGTTCGCCCTTCTGGCTACGCTCGATCGCGCGCGGCAAAAGGAGGGCGCGGTCGAATCGGGCTGGACGTGGTGGTCGCGGCGCCGGGCGGCCGGTATCGAGCTGGCCGCGAACACGAGCGAGGCCATCAGCTGGCTGGCTCAATTGCGCGTGACGCATGTGTTCGGCCTGGCTGCAGGGACGACCCCGTTGACTGGCCTGGCGCCGGTGCCGCATGCCGTCGCCCTCCCGGTTGGCGGGCAGCACCCCGATCAAGCACGTCAACTCGTCGACTGGCTCGCCAGCCCGGACGCCAGTGGAGCGGGCGGACTCTCGGTGTGGCAGGCTGACGCGAATGGTCTGCGGGCCGTGCTCGATGCGTCGCCACCGCTGGACGTCGACTGGGGTACGCGCCAGTACGTCAGCGTGCGCAGACGCTGGGCAAGCTAAAGCGCGACCAACGTTGACGGGTACACTTCGCGCGGCCATGCGCCGCGGGATGTCGCCTCAAGGGCGTGCGCGCAGCGAATCGGTGCAGCGGAGCGCTGACCACTGCTGACACGGGTACTCTCCTGGCTGGTCGGATCAAGTCTGGCGCTCCCGCTCATCGTGTATGCCTGGGTGGGCGCGTACGCGCGCTACGTCGCCGACGACTACTGCTGGGCCGGCGTCTTGCGCATCGAGGGCTTCTGGCCTGCCCAGGTGGCGTGGTACACGGGCTACTCGCCACGCTACGCGTTCACGTTCCTGGTCAATCTTGCCGAGCTCGCTGGGCCGGCGGTCGTGCCGTTGCTGCCGACTGTTGCGCTCGTGACCTGGCTCACGTCGCTGGTCTGGTGTTTCAGCCAGTTCGGGCTTCGGCTTCGCCCGGCCCTGATCCTGGGCGAGGTCGCTGTCCTGGCTGTGCTGCACACAGCGCCCGACCTTGGTCAATCGCTGTACTGGCAAACGGGCATGCTGACCTACCTGCTGCCGCTGATCCTGGCCACGCTGTTCGTCGGCCTGGTGGTACGCGCCGAACGTCGGCCGAGCGTGAGCCTGCCGACCGTTGTCGTGTGTGCAGCGCTGACGTATGTCGCCGGTGGCTTGTCGGAAACGTATCTGATCCCACAGAACGTGGCGCTAACGCTCGTGACCGTGGCGGCACTGGTCTATCGGCGGTCCGCGTTGCCGTACATCGTGACGGGGCTCGCCGGCGGCGTGCTCGCACTGGCCACGATCCTGATTGCACCGGCGACCGCGTCGCGTGTGGGCGGGTCACCCGCGGATTTATGGCTTGCTCTGTCAGCATCGATCGCGGCAGGGGCCTATCAGGCGCTGCGCCTGGTGCGCTACTTCCCCCACATTGTGGCGCTTTGTCTGGCTCTGCCCGCCCTACTGCAGCTGCCCAGCCGCGCACCTGACGGGCGGCGACTTGGGTTGGTCACGGCGGCCGTGGCGTTTACCTTGCCGTTCTGCTACTTCCCGTCGTTTTATGCCCAGAACGGCAACCCGCCCGCACGCTCGCTGATCGTGCCTGGTGCCATCCTGATTGGGTATCTCGCATGCCTGGGAGTGGCCCTCGGGCCGTATTTCGGCGCCCGCGTGCCCACCGCCGGGCGCTGGGCAAGCGTGGCCGCGCTGCTCGCCGTGCCGCTGGGTGTCGCCGTGACCACGTTCCCCGACGGTGCGCGCGCGGCGGACTACGCGGCGCAGTGGGACGCTGAGGACGCGCTCATTCGCTCGGCGCGCGACTCGGGTCAGCGCGAACTGGTCGTGCCGCCACTACCGCCCAACCTGGGCGAGGACTTCGTCACGGCCGACCCGAAGCACTTCTTGAATGTGTGCGTGGCGCGCTATTACGGCGTGGACACTATTGCGGCGTCCGCCCCGACAAGTTGAGGTGCGCCGCCCTGACGTAGTGACCGTTCCGCGGCCTGAATGACACGCACCACGTCCACGCTCGACCGTGCGCCCGTATCAGGCTGGCGACCGGTGCGCACACACTCAAGGAAGTGTTCGCACTCGAGTCGCAGCGGCTCGGTATTGTCCAACTGCGGGCTCAGAATGTCGCCGGAGCGATAGGTCAGCTGAAACTCGCCGAACGAGGCGGGCTGGCGATCGATGCCGCGGTCGTAGACCTTGACCTTCTCGACCGCCTCGTTGTCGTCGTAGACGACCATGCGCTGCCGTCCGACCACGGTCGTCCGGCGCAGCTTCGACGGCGCCAGCCAGCTGATCTGGATCTGGGCCAGGATGCCACTCGGGAACTCCAGCGTCACGAACGCGACATCTTCGAGCCTCTCACCATGGAACGAACGACCGCGCGCGGCGACGGTCGTGGGGACTTCGTTGAGCCAGTACATCAGGATCGACAGATCGTGCGGGCCGAGGTCCCACAACACGCTGACGTCCTTCTGGAACAGGCCCAGGTTTACGCGCGTGGTTTCGATGTAGTAGATCGGTCCGATCTGGGCCGCGTCGATCAGCTCTTTGATCTTGCGCACTGGCGGGCTGAACACGAAGGTATGGCCGACCATCAGCGTCAGCCCGCGCTGCTCAGCCAGCTGGCCAAGCTCCTCGGCTTGTTCCACGGTGGTCGCCAGCGGCTTTTCGACGAGCACGTGTTTGCCGGACAGCAGTGCCCGCTTGACCAGCGCATAGTGCGTGCTCACTGGCGTGGCGAGATAGATCGCGTCAATCGTGCGATCGCCGAGGATATCCTCGACGCGCGTCGTCGCATGCGTAGCCGGATAGCGCAGCGCCAGCGGATGAAGCCGGGCGGGGTCGGAGTCGCAGATGTAACGCAAGTCGAACTCGCTCACCTCGGCGAGGTTGCGAATGACGTTGGGGCCCCAATAGCCGGCGCCCACGGCGCCGATGCTGACCGCGCTTAGGGCCATTCCGTTGCTACCTCGCTGCACACTGACTCCAGACCATCGACGACGCGCTCCCAATCGTAGCGCTCGACCGCGAGCGCCCTCGCCTGTGCACCTAGCTGCACCAGGCGTGCCGGCTCGGCCAGCCAGCTCGGGAGCGCGTCGGCGATGGTCGCGGGTCGGTCATCGGCCAGCACCAGGCGCGGGTCGAGCGAGGCGAGCAGCTCCGGCGTGCCGCCGCCCGGTGTGCCGAGCACCGGCGTGCCGCACGCCAGACCTTCGAGAATGGCCAACGACAGGTTCTCGAACGCGCTGCTGCACACTTGCAGGTCGGCGGCTTGCATGAACGCCCGCAACCTGGGCGGATCGCAATAGCCGGCCAACTGCACCTGCTGGCCGATGCCGTACGTGTCGATCAACGTCTGCAGGCGGGCGTGTTCGGGCCCGCCGCCAGCAATGACCAGCTTCGCGTTCAAGCCCGTCGCCCGGGCGGCGGCGAACGCAGTGATCAGGCGATCGAACTGCTTCACGCCAGCCAGGCGGCCAACGCCCAGCAGCAGCGGCTGGTTCGGGTCCGTGCCGACGGCAGTCTTGGCGGCGGACTTGCTGGTCGGTGGGCAGAAGTAACTCGTATCGACGCCGGTGGGTACCAGCCGTACCTTCTCGGCGGCCTCAGGGGCGCGTTCGGCGATCTGGCGGGCGGAAAAACTGCTGACGGCCACGATGCGCGCGGAGAGCGCGAACACGCGCCGTTCGACCGCCTGCATATAGCGCTTCAGGACTGCCCGCACCATGGACCGCGCTTGCACCCATTCGGAATAGAACTCGGAGTGGAACAGGAACACGAGGGGCGTCCGCGGTGCAATCCCGGCCAGGCCGAGGGCCAGGGCGCTGTCGTATGAACCCGAAATGGCCACTGCGGAGGGGTGCAGGTTGCGGTAGGCCAGCGAGGCGCCGAGCAGGTTGGTGAAGTGGCTGACCGCCGGGTGCGGGCGCAGCACCGGGTAGAAGTGGTACCGCAGGCCATCAATGGCCGGGAAGTCGTCGTGCAGGCGCGGAGTGGCCACAGTCACCGGATAGCCGCGCGCGGCGAAACGGCGCATCGTCTCGTATGGATAGCGATTGCCGCCCAGGTCCTCGGGCAGAAACAGGTTGCGCGCGAACAGAACGCACGGTCGTCCCATCAGGCGGCGGCGGAACGTCGTTTGAGCGAGGCGATGACGGCTGGGCCGACCGCGGCGCGTGCCACGGCGCCCAGGAACCGCGGATCGAGCGCTTCGGCCGGCCAGGCGCCGAGTGCGCGCATCAGCCAACGTGCGCTGCGGGTGCGCTGCCGATGACGATACGCGTGCAGCGCAAGCGTGACGTACATCGACGCCTGGACAAAGGCTTCGCGGCCGCGGGCGCGCTGGGCGACGACAGGGTCGGCCAGGGCGTGGCGTACGCCGGCCAGCATGGCCGGCTCCATGTACTCTGGCTGGCCGAGCATGCTGCCCGGATGAACGCGAATACACGTCCGGGTCTGCTCGACGAAACCGACCGGCCAGCGCGCCGCGAGCCGCAGCCAGAGCTCCCAATCGGCAGTACCCGAGAGCTCGCGGTCCTCGACGAATCCTGCTGCTGCGCGGAACGCATCGG
>DASXRR010000148.1:0-34276 GCA_036506475.1 Chloroflexota bacterium | reverse complement strand
AGTCACAGGCCTCGGCGGCCGACTCCCACGCCCGCTGGCGCTGCCATCAGTTCACCCCATTCCTTTGGAACCAGAATGCGCGCGCAGCGCGAGGCCCTCCGAACGAAGCCGGCCACTGTGCAGCCGGCGCCGCCATCAGTTCACCCCATCCCCTGGAACCGGATGGCGCGCGCAGCGCGAGGACCTCCGAACATAGCCGGCCACGGTGCAGCCGGCGCTGCCATCAGTTCACCCCAATCCTTTGGGAACCAGATGGCGCGCGCAGCGCGAGGGCCTTCCAACGTGGCCGGCCACTGAGCCACCGGCGCTGCCATCAGTTCACCCCATTCCTTTGGAACCAGATGGCGCGCGCAGCGCGAGGACCTCCGAACATAGCCGGCCACTGAGCAGCCGGCGCTGCCGTCAGTTCACCCCATTTCCTTAGGAACCAGACGGCGCGCGCAGCGCGTGGCGTCAGGCTGGCGACGGCGTGAACGTGCCGTACTGGCGCGAGTAGTACAGCAGCGGCTGGCCCTCGGTGGTGCGCACGGCCTCGACCAGGCCGACGACGATCGCGTGGTCGCCGCTGATGAAGATCTGGTTGGTCAAGCACTCGATGTGCGCCAGAGCGCCTGGAATGAGCGGCACGTGCAACGCGTCGCCTTCTGAGAAGGTCGTCTTGCCGGTCTTGTCGGCGCCTTTGGTGGCGAAGAGGGTGGCGATCTCGTCCTGGCCGGTCTGCAGCAGGCTCACGCCGAAAGCGTGACTGGACACCATCGAGGAGTAGCTGTCGGCGCTGTGCTGGATCGCGAACATGACCAGCGGTGGGTCGAACGACAGCGTGACGAACGACGACACGGTCAGGCCGACAATGGTGTCGCTGGTGCGGTCAAACGCGGCGACAACCGAGACCGGCCCGGCCGCCGAGCGGCCCAGCTGTTTGTACACCTCGCCTGAGATCGGCATGTGCCAGTTACCTCTCCACGGGAAACAGATGTGCGCCGACCAGGCGGGTGATGGCTTCGGGATCGTCGCCCAGCACTGGCGGTAGGTTGCCATTGAGCCACAACGTGGCCAGGCCGTGGACCAGCGCCCACGCCGCGATCGCCGCACTCAGACCCTGAGCATGCCCAGGTGGCTTGCCTACGAGCGCCGCCGCGCCTGGGTACAACACCTCGCCAGCGGCCTGGCGCGCCGCCACCAGCGCCGGGTCGGCGCGGTGGTACAGCTCAGGCCGATACATCACTTCAAAGTAGGCACGCTGCTGAATGGCGAACCGCACGTACGCCACGCCGACTTCGAGGAAGCCGAGTGGCTCGGCGGCGCGCAACGCAGCGCCAAGCCGCACGTAGCCGTCGGTGGCAATTGCCGTGAGCAGGCCGCCTTTGTCGCGGAAGTGGTGCGCCGGCGCGGCATGCGAGACACCTGCCCGCCGGGCCAGGTCGCGCAGGCTGACCGCGGCCGGTCCGCCTTCGGCGATGGCCTCGAGCGCAGCCTCGAGCAACGCCTGGCGCAACTGGCGATGGTGATAGGGCCGGCCCGGCGTAGTCACCCGCACAGCCTACCGGCCGGATCTTGACAGCGACAAGATAAGGCCCTATGTTGACACTGTCAAGATTCACTCCAGGGAGCTCCTGTGGCCACTCTGTACATCCTGCTCAAGTTCGTGCACGTGCTGCTGGCCATCATCGCCATCGGCTTCAACGCCTCCTACCCCATCTGGCTCGCGCGCGCTCAGCGCGAGCCCGAGCACGCCCTGCACGTCTTGCGCGGCATCAAGACGCTCGACGACCGCTTCGCCAACCCGTGCTACGGCCTGCTGCTGATTCTCGGCCTGGCGATGACGTTCATCGCCGGCATTCCCCTGTCCACGTTCTGGATCGCCGCGTCACTCGTGCTGTACGTGTTGCTCGTGGTCGGCGGCTTCGCCGTCTACTCGCCCACGCTCAAGCGTCAGATCGCCGCCCTCGAATCAGGCGGTCCGAGCTCACCCGAGTACACCCAGCTGGCGGCGCGCGGCACGCTCGTCGGCATCTTGCTGGCCATCGACGTGGTGGTCATCGTCTTCTTGATGGTGGTGAAGCCGACGCTCTGAGAGCGGGCTATGCTGAGACGGCGGCGGTCGGATGCCCACTCGACACAGCACGTTTCTGGTTCAAAGCACCCACGGCGTCGTGGGCAACTTCGAGATGGTGCTGCCGCGCCTGGCGGGCGGCGGCGCTGCGCACTTCTGGCGCGACAACGACGATCCGCTCCTGCCCTGGATCGCCGGCGGGCTGGCTTTTGGCAGTCCGGACGACACCTACGGGCTGTCGCTGGTCCAGGGCAACCTCGGCCCGGCCGGCAACCTCGAGGTCGTGGCCCTCGAAGGCAGCCAGCTGGTGCACCATTGGCGCGACGACGGCGGTAGCTGGCGCTGGCAGGCGCGGACGGTGCTGCCGGGCAGTCTCGCCGTGGTGCACGGTGTCGCGCTTATCCAGAGCACGCACGGTGCCACTGGCAACTACGAGGTAGTCGCACCGCTCGCCGCGGCGGGCGGCGGCGGTCTGGCGCACTGGTCGCGCGACAACGACACGCCTGGCCTCCCGTGGAGCGCGCCGACAGTGTTCGGCGGCGGAGCGGTCGACGCCGTGGCGCTGCTGCAGAATGCCGATTCGAAGGGTAACCTCGAGCTTGTCGTGCGCGCCGCGGGTGAGCTGCAGCACTACTGGCGCGACGACGATGCCTCATGGGCCTGGAGCGGGCCGTCGGCAATCCCAGCCACCGAGGGCGTCGCCGGCCAGCACGCCCTGCTGCAGAGCTCGTTCGGCGAGCATGGCAACTTCGAGCTCGTTGCGCCACTCGCCGCCGGTGGGCTGGCCCACTGGTGGCGCGACAACGACGATCCGCTGCTCAGCTGGCACGGCCCGACGTTCTTTGGCGCGGGCACCGTCGCCGCCGTCGCGTTGATCCAGAGCACGTTCGGCGGCGGCAATCTAGAGCTGGTGGCGCGCGTTGGCGCGCAGGTCCACCACTACTGGCGTGACACCGAGTCGGGCGCTTGGAATGGGCCGACAGTCATCGTCGACACATCACCGCCCGACCCCAGCGTGGCAGGCGCGAGCAGCGTCGCGTACACCCCGCCGATCGTGGCCATTCACGGCGCGCTCGCGCACACCGCCAAGCTGGCCGTGTGGGGCAACACCGATTTCGATGCCGGCGCCGGGACCGAGGCGGTGGTCAATCTGGAGACGGGCGCCAGCCTCGTCCCGTCCGAGCACCACCATCTGTTCTGCAGCGGCCACGCGATGCTGCCCGACGGGCGGGTGTTGATCGTGGGCGGGCACATGGCAGGCGTTACCGGCGTGCATGTCTTCTATCCGCAAGACGATTTCTTCGAGCACGTGACCGACATGGCCGCCGGGCGCTGGTATCCGACCTGTACCGCGCTGCCCAACGGGCAGGTGCTCACGCTATCGGGCACCATGGGCAGCGGCGGACCTGTTTCGCCGACCGCGCCGGTGAACAACACGCTTCAGGTGTTCGATCCCGAGCTGGGTCTGCAGCCGACCGTCGACCTGCCATCGCCATTCTCCGCACAGTTCCCGGCCGATTTTCCGACGATCGATCTGTACCCGTTCGTGTATGTCCTGCCCTCCGCTGAGCTGCTGGTGCATTCGCGCAACGTCACGCGCTTCTACGATTGGACGAGCAACACCTGGTCGCCCGTCGAGCTGGTCGGGGCGTGGCCGCACTCACGCACGTACCCGGGCCAGGCCAGCTCAGTCGTACTGCCACTGCTGCCGAGCGCTGACTCGCCGTATCGCGTACGCGTCCTGATCGTCGGCGGCGGTGGGGCCGATCCACAGGACCTGGACGTGTCGACGCCCGCCACGGCGACGGTCGAGATTCTGGACCTGGGCGAGCCCGATCCAGCCTGGCGATTCACTGCCCCAATGAGCACGCCGCGCGTCATGCCCGACGCGACGCTGCTGCCCGATGGGACGGTCCTGGTCACCGGCGGCAGCGCCACCGGTCGATCCGACATGGGCATCGACCCGGTGCTGCCAGTCGAACTGTTCGATCCCACGAGCGAGACCTGGCTCCAGCTGGCGCCCATGCACACGCCCCGCTCGTACCACTCCATGGCCATCTTGCTGCCCAGCGCGCAGGTGCTGATTGGTGGCAAAGACTTCCTGTTCAACCTGCCGCCGTACGACTACCCCGAACATCGCCTGGAGGTGTTCAGCCCACCCTACTTGTTCCACGGCCCGCGCCCGAGCCTGAGCGACGTGCCGGACGTGCTGGGCTACGGCGCCACGTTCATCGTCACCTCGGACCAGGCCGCAAGTATCTCTTCGGCGGTGCTCATGCGGCCAGGCTCGGTGACCCACTCGTTCAACATGGAGCAGCGTCTGGTCGGACTTACGCTGATCGGGCAAGCAGGCACCCAGGTCACCCTGGTCGCCCCACCCAACGCGAACGTGGCGCCGCCCGGGTACTACATGCTGTTCGTGCTCAACTCAGCCGGCGTGCCGTCGCAAGCGCAATTCGTGCACCTGATGCCGTAGGCACTTACTGGAGGTTGCACACCCGCCAGGTCGAATCCTCGCGTGTCAGGCCGACCACGCTATTCATCCGCACGACTTGCGAGGCCAGGCCACTCACCATTTTTAGAAAGCCAGTGACGCGCACCTCGGCGGTGCGGTCATCGGCAAAGGTCGTCTCGAAGGCCAGGTCAGTCACGTCGTAGGCGGCGTTACCAGCCCCGCCGCCGCCGAACGCGCCCGCACCACCGCCGAACGGCGGCACTGGTGTGCCGAGCGCCATCGACAACAGTCGCTGCGTCTGATTGTCTGCCTGGCTGGCGCGGCAGGTCAGCTTGGCAACGGCGTTGCCGTCTTGCGCAGCGAGCGCCTGTGCCCAGCGCTGGACGGTGAGTTCGGGCGGCATGCTGGCCGGCGCGGCCATGCAGCCGCACAAGACCACCAGCGCCGCCGAAACCAGCCAGCGCAGCACGCCAACCTCAACGTGTCACGTGCGCGGCGACAGCGAGCCACTGCCCGTCGCGGCGCGCCCAGATGTCGGTGTACCGCCCGTTGCGCGGCGCGCCGGACGCGGTGGCATAGCTCGTCCGCGCGTGGATGATCGCCACGTCGCCCAGCAGACGCACCTGTACATCGTCCGCCGCAAGTCCCTGGATGGTCACTTGCCGTGCGGTCTGCACGAGAAACTGGGTCTTGTCGACCAGGGACCCGTCCGGGTTCGAGGCCAGGAAATCGTCCGCCAGAATGTGCTCGAAACGGGCAACGTCGCCGTGCTGAACCGAGTCGATGTAATCCTGATTCAGGGCACTGAGCTGCTCGAAGTCAGTAGCCGCGGAGCTGTCGGCGTGCATCGCACCGGCAGCTTATCCCCGCGAGCGCTCCAGCAACAGCATCATCAGCATGCTCGCCAACAGCAGCGACTCTTCGCGGTCGGCAAAGTCGCCGCGCTTCTCGACCGTGAACCGCCCTTCCAGGAACGCCGGCTCCTTCTTCATCCGCAGCAACGTCTGACCGTCGCGATCGACGAGATAGGCCGGGTTGATGAACATGGTCAGGATCATCCCGGCGATCGGTATCTCGCCTACGAGGCCGTCGAGCACTTTGATCCACGGGTCCTCTTCGTGGATATGCGCGACCTCCCGCCCGTCAGGGTCGGCCACCTCGTAAGTCGCCTTCCACAGCGAGCGCATGCCCCGCCGCCGGATATTCCCGAGTGGCGTGCCTTCCGCGGTGCGCACGCGATAGTTCGCCGACCAATCCAGGATGCGATCCGCGTTCAGTTGAAACAGCATTTGCTGCTGTTGTTCGTCGGCGAAAATACGCACGTCCTCACGCAGGGCGAGGGCCTTCTGACGTACGTACAGCACTGTTTGGCCCATCGCGTCGGTGACTTTGATCTGTGGCGCAATGGCGATGATCTTGAAGGACAGCGTGAGCGGGTAGTTGAGCACGCCTGGCTATCCTAACGTCGACGCGTGTGACCGACAAACCAGTGGATCAACTGGTGCGCGACGTGCTCAACGTGTTGCACGACATCGAGCGCCTGCGCCAGCCCTACGGCTTACGGCCGGCGCGCAGCATCTCGAGGGCTTTGTCGATGCGCCGCTGGCGCGTCTCGGCGGTTTTGGCACCTCCGACACTCGACACGAACCATCCTTTCTGGCTGGGCGACAGACTCTCGAAGAACTTTTGGGCGTCGGGCTCGCGGGTCATTGCTTCAGCCAGGTCCGACGCGACGGTTACTTCGCGTGGCGCGGTGTCGAGCTCGAGGTCGACGTCAACCTCGTCGCCGCCTTTGACGCCCGCCTTGCCGCGTGCGTCGGCGCTGACGCCGATCATGAACGCTCCGCCCATGACCGCCACTGTGCTGCGATAGGTGTAGCCGTTGATCGTCACGCGCACCGGTGGTCGCTTGCCTTTGCCCAGTGCTTCTACGACCTCGGGTGGCACCTCCATGCCGACGGCGGTCTTATCGCCCTGCAGCAGCGTGGTGTGAAATTTCATCGCGGCTTGGGCTGCGCCGGCTGCCAAGACGCGCTGAACTGGGTGATGCGGATGGCGTTGCCGAACGGATCGCGCAGGCCGCAGTCGATGCCGTAGAAGCGCTCGACCGGTTCCTGAGTGAACTCGACGCCTTTGGCCATCAGCTGCTCGTAGGTCTTCTGGCAATCGTCGGTCGTGAAGCCGAGCCAGCCGCCGGTGGCGCCTTTGGTGATCAACTCGCGCACCTGCTCGGCGGTGGCTTCGTTCATGGCTGGTGGGCCGGGCACCTCGAGCAGCACCTCGCGATTGGCCTCACCTGGCAGGCCGACCGTGAGCCAACGCATGAAGCCCATGTCGATGTCGTTCTTGACTTCGAGGCCCAGCTTGCCAACGTAGAAGTCGAGCGCTTCCTGCTGGTCCAGAACGTAGATCTGTGACAGAACGATGGAATTCAACATACGGCCAACTTTAGTGACCGTTTTTCGACTGGGCTTCTCCGAAACTGCTGTTCGTTCGCGAGAGGCTGCTTGGTCTGGTCCAGCCCATCATGAAGCACGTCGGCACAGCCTTGAACTCGCGGCATTGACGGTACTCGCTGGGCGAGATGCCGACGATCTCGCGAAACGTGCGACTGAACGTGCCCAGGCTGCCAAAGCCAACGTCCAGGCAGATGTCGGTCACGCTGCGCTCGGTCTCGCGCAATAGGAACATCGAGCGTTCCACGCGCCGCCGCTGGAGGTAGCGATGCGGCGTCTCGCCGAATGTCTCTTTGAAGGTGCGGATGAAGTGCGCCTCGGAGACGATGGCGACGCTGGCCAGGTACGGAATGTCGAGCGCCTGGGAATACGTGCGATCCATCGCATCGCGCGCGCGCAGCATGCGTCGGTTGCCGTCTTCGACCGCTCGACTCATTCGAGCGCAATTAGATCATGTCTTCAGGTCTTCAGGCTGACGTGCGCCAGACGGCGGGCAGCTTCTCGACGCGCCGAAAGCAACTCCCTCTCCCGCGGCGGGGAGAGGGCTGGGGTGAGGGGCGGCCCCTTACCCGCCTGCGGCGGCTCCGCTCATCCTGAGCTTGTCGAAGGATCCCGCGGCGGGTGAGAGGCGGTTGCGCAGGCAACTCCAGGCGCGCCACGCTCTGGCCCACCACCCCCGAACGGGGTCCACGCCGGTGGCGCGCGCAGCGCGAGAAGCTCGTGGATGTCGGCGTC
The DNA here is from genome assembly GCA_036506475.1 of Chloroflexota bacterium. Taxonomy (GTDB): domain Bacteria; phylum Chloroflexota; class UBA6077; order UBA6077; family CF-72; genus CF-72. The sequence continues at coordinate 26,577 of DASXRR010000148.1, read as the reverse complement.
CCGCACAGAAGGCTGTCCGCGAGGCAGCCCATGGCGTCTCAGAAGGTCTGCTAAAGTGAGACGGCGATGACCAAGGCGACGAGTACGCCACGCCGCGGCGGCAATTTATCTCGGGCCGAATGGATGCTGCGCCGCCTGGACGAGGACGGCGTGCGGCTTACCGGCCGCCGAGAGCTCGTGGTGAGCGCGATCGCGGACAAGCCGGGCTCATTCACGCCCGAGGCACTCGTCGACGAGCTGCGTCCACACGGCATCGGCCGCGCCACCGTCTACCGCGCGCTCGAGGTGCTGGAGCGGCTGGGCGTCCTCAACCGGGTGCACCTGGGCACCTGCCACGCGTTCACCGTGTGCGATGAGGGTCACCACCATCACCTGCTGTGCAGCTCGTGCAACTCGGTCGTGCCGATCGATGCCAGCGTGATCGAGTCAGAGATCCGCAAGCTGGCCCAGCGCATGCGCTTCCAGGTCGATACGCACATGCTCGAGTTCGCCGGCCGGTGCGCCAACTGCCTCACCAAGGCCAGCTAGACTAGCCCGCCACGCCGCGCCGACTTGACACGCCGTCTCAAAACAGGCATGCTGTGCTGCGATGAGACATCATCTCGATACGAGGATGATCGGCAGGCGTGGCGGCGTGGCCGTCCTCCTCCTGGCGCTACTGGCGCTATCCTGCGCACCCGCGGCGGCCCAGGCCAATTGCTCGTTCCGCGGTGGCTTCGCCCAACTGCAAGCCCTGATCCCCGATCAGGTTGGCGCCTGCCAGGGCGATGAGCACTACCGACCCGACATCGGCCAATCAACCCAGCCGACGAGCAACGGCACACTGATCTGGCACAGCGTCGACGGCGCACTCGCCTTCTCCAATGGCGCGCAGACCTGGGTCCTCGACCCCAACGGCCAGGTCCAGGTGCGCGGCACCAACGAGCGCTTCCCGTTCGAGTTCAATGGCGATGGCTTGCCTCTGGTCGGTCAGCCCGCGCCGGCCATCAACGGCCCGTGCCCCACCTCAGTAGTGCCAGTGCTGGCAGTGGAAAACTTCTACGCCAGCATCGTCCAGCAGCTGGGCGGCCAGTGTGTCAGCATCATCACGATCCTCCAGGACCCTGACGCCGATCCGCACGAGTTCCAGCCGACGGCGAACGACGTGCGCGCGTTCCAGGGTGCGGCCGTCGTGGTCGAGAATGGCCTGGGCTACGACGACTTCGCCGACAAGATCATCGGCACGCTCGGCCAGAAACCGATCGTGGTACGCGCTGGCGACGTGCTCGGGCTACAGGTCGGCGCCAACCCACACGTGTGGTACAGCGCTGGCTACGTCGATCAGATCAAGGCTGCCATTCTGGCCAGTCTCAAACAGGCCAACCCGAGCGCGAGCACCTACTTCGACGCTCAATCCGCGGCCCTCGACCAGGCATTCGGTACCTACCACGGCCTGATCAACCAGATCGCGGGGCAGTTCGGCCAGACGCCGATCGGCGCGACGGAGTCGATCTTCGTCGACATGGCCTACTCGACCGGCTTGCGGCTCATCAGTCCACAGGACTTCATGGACGCACTGAGCGAGGGCAACGATCCTGCTGCGACCGACATCGCGACATTCCAGGATCAGCTCAAGAGCCGCCAGGCGCGCGTGCTCGTCTACAACGTACAAACTGTGACGTCGACCACGGAGCAGCTCAAGCAGCTCGCCACGCAGAACAATATCCCGATCGTAGGCGTGTCCGAGACGATGCCAGTGGGGGCGCAGACGTTCCAGGGCTGGCAAGCCATGCAGCTGCAACGGCTGCTCAGCGCGCTGCAGCAAAATAGTCGTTGATCGCACGCGCAGACACACCCGGGCGCACCGAGGTCGCCTCACCCGCCACCGCGCCGGCAGTAGTCGTTTTCGACGATGCCGCGGCGGCGCTGGGTGGTCGGACCATCTGGCAGCATGCCCGCTTCTCGGTTACCGCCGGCGAGCTCGTCGGCATCATCGGCCCGAACGGCACCGGTAAGACGACGCTCCTGCGCGTCCTGCTCGGGCAGGTCAAGCCGGCCGCTGGCAGCGTACGGGTGCTCGGCGAGCCGCCCCGCCGCGGCAATCCGGCCATTGGCTACGTGCCACAGCGGCGCACGCTCGAGGCTGATCTGGCGCTGCGCGGACGCGACCTCGTGCTGCTCGGACTGATTGGCCATCGTTGGGGCTTCGGTCGGGCTACAGCCGCCGAGCAAGCGGCAGTCTCGGACGCGCTCGACGCGGTCGACGCGGCCGGGTATGCCGATCGACCCGTTGGCCTGCTGTCGGGCGGCGAACAGCAGCGGCTGCTGATCGCTCAGGCGCTGATGACTGATCCGAAGCTCGTCTTGCTCGACGAGCCGCTGGCCAGCCTCGATTTACGCAGCGGCCACGACATTGTCCACCTGGTCGACGACTTGCGCCGCCAGCGCGGCATCACCGTGCTGTTCGTGGCCCACGATCTCAACCCACTGCTGGAAGTGCTGGATGGCATCGTCTACATCGCCGACGGCATCCCGACCGCCGGCGCGGTTGACGACGTATTGCGTTCGGATCTGCTGAGCAAGCTGTACGCGACCAGAGTCCATGTCCATCGCACCGCTGACGGGCACCGTTACGTGGTCGGCGCATGAACCTGCGCCCGGTCCGCTGACGGCCCCTACAATCCTCTCGGTTCACTTCCAAACCATGAACTGAGGAGGTCGAAAGCATGGCCGAAGCCAAGGCTCAGCTGGAGATACAGTACTGCGTTTCTTGAGGCTACTTCTGGCAAGCTGCCAGTCTGGCAGCTCAAATCTGCGCCGGACGTAACCGAGAAGTTGGCGTCACTTTGACGCCGGTCGGGCAGGGTCGGTTGGAGATCTACCTGAATGGTGAGCAGGTCTACAACCGCAAGGAACCGCCTGGCGATGTGAAAGATCAGATTGGCGATGTGCGCGGTTCCGTCTCCGTCGCCGAGCTTGTGCGCACCAAGCTGATGTCAGCCCTGACTGCCGCGGACGGGGTCGCGGAGGGCGGTGGCGGGCACTAAGCCTGGATCAGGTGCGAGGTTGCCGAGCCACGTCATGCGCCGAAACGCGTCGGCGAAGTCGGACAGAAAACGCGACTCGTCCTGCGCGTAGAGCTCGACGAAGGGCCGCAGCTCAGGATCGTGATACAAGGCGGTATCCGTGCCCAGTACGGCGCTGCCGCCTTGCCCCACGAGCTGGACAAAGTACGCATTCGAAAATCGCCACGGGTCGGCCGTGAATGGCCGCCGTTGGGTGTGTCCGAGGACATGCGCGCCGGATAAGACGACCAGGTCGCGCGGACCCAGGCCCATTCGCGCGAACATGAGTTTCAGCAGGCTCGCAGCCTCGTAGCCGCCGGGCAGCCGATGCGGCGGCGCCGGCTCGTTGGCATCGGACCGCCCCAGGCCAAGCTCGATTGGCGGGCCACCACACTTTTGAATGGCCGCGGCGCCGGCGACCGCGACCAGGTCAGCCCACGAAACCGTCGGGTAGCTCGATTTGACGTCGGCGATGAGCGCCATGCACGCCTGGCCCCAGCCGGTGTTGTCGCCGCGGTTTAGCTCCTCAGGCAGGCGGACCGTGCCATGTGCACCGCCTGTTCTCGTGCGCGCGTCGAAGGTGCCGGCGTCATGGAAGGCCAGCCTGACGTGCGCCGGCGCATGCTCGAGCGGCATCAGCTCGACAAAATAGTCGCGCAGCTCGGTCTCGAGTGCGGGCATCGCGTGCAGGATAAAAGAGAGGCGCATGCCGACTATTCGCTTCACCGTTGTCGCGCCGCTTGCGCCGCGGACGGAGGCAGACGCGCTGACGGACTTTTCGCCTGGCCGGCCCAAGCGCTGGCGCAATCTTGACCCGAGCACTTATCGCGTCCACGCGCACGGCGAGACGTGGGCCGACGTCACCGAAGGCCCGGCAGCTACTGGAAGTATGAGCTGCGACCGCATGCCCAGGGCGGCAGCGAGATCAGCTGCACCGTCAAACGCCTCGGCAAAGGCCTCCGTGGCCGAGTCATCGTGACGCTGCTCGGCCTGATCGGCCGACGCATCATTCAGCGCGACCTCGAGCTGCGCCTCAGCCAGCTGACTTAGCAGCCGTCCGCTCCGGTTACGACGCGACCCCGCCGCAGGCGGAAACAGGCCGGGCGTTCCACTGGCCGTCCGCTCCGCTTACGACGCGACCCCCGCCGGAGGCGGATCCTAGGGCTATACCCTCTGCGGGACGTGGCATGACCATCCAGGTCGAGATCCACCTGCACGCCGGCCTGCAGCGGTTTGCGCCCGAAGCAGGTCGTGGGCAGTACGCACGCGAGTTTCCTGATGGTGCGCGCGTATCCGACGTGCTGGCCAGCTTCGGCCTACCGCCGGATCGGCGGGTGATCGTCGGCGTGAATGGCGAGCAAGCAGGCGCGGACGACCCCGTGCCCCACGGGGCGCGGATCGACCTGGTGCCCCCGATCGCAGGCGGCTAGCCTGCCAGTCGCGCAGTCGAGCCAGGCGCACCTACACTGAAGACCTTCTCCCCCGGGTTGGAGTCGAAGGGACGAGCAAAAGCAATGCCGAACGGCTACTGGGACCGCATTCTCCACGTCGATCTGAGTGCCCGCACGACGCGCATCGAATCGTTGGGCGACGCGTTCTGGCGACGCCATCTGGGTGGCCGCGCGATCATCGCGCACTATCTGTTGAGCGAGGTGCCGCTCGGGGCTGACCCACTCGGCCCAGAGAATGTCCTGATCTTTGCCGCTGGCGTGCTGACCGGCACGCCCTTCCCAGGTGCCGGGCGCCATTCGGTCGGCGCCAAGTCGCCCATGACCGGGCTGTTCGGGGAATCCGAAGCAGGCGGTTTCTGGGGTGCCGAGCTGCGCCATGCTGGCTGGGACGCGATCGTCTTCCATGGCCGCGCCGACACGCCCGTGTATCTGTGGATCAAAGACGATCACGTCGAGCTCAGAGACGCTTCCAACATCTGGGGCCTCGAAACCGCCGAAGTCGAAGATGCATTGCGCGCGACGCACGGCGAGCGTCTGCTGCGCGTGGCCCAGACCGGCATCGCCGGCGAGCACGGGGTGCGCTACGCGCTCGTCGTCAACGACCTCAATGAGGTCGCCGGGCGGGGTGGCATGGGCGCGGTGATGGGCTCGAAGAACCTCAAAGCCATCGCGGTGCGTGGCACCCAGAAGGTGCCGGTCGCCGATCCGAAGCCCCTCCAGGCCACGGCCAAGTGGGTCCAGGCGACGATGGAAGACGTGCACTACAACTTCCATCACTTCGGCACGGGTGCCGGGATCATCGGCAAACACCTGGAAGGCCACATGATCGTGCGCAACTTCCAGGACGGCCAGTGGGACCCCGAGAAGATCCACGCCATCGACGCCAAGACGATTGCCGACACCGATGGCTACAAGATGGATGGCTGCTACGCCTGTTCGGTGCGCTGCAAGAAGCGCGTCAAAGACGAGGCGCTGAGCCTGCTGCCCAAGTTCGGTGGTCCCGAATACGAGACCATCGGCTCGGTCGGCACCAACCTGACCATCGGCGATCTGCCGATCGTCATGCTGCTGAATCAGCGGCTGAACCAGGTCGGCATCGACACCGTGTCCTTCGGCGGGACCATGGCCTGGGCGATGGAGTGTTTCGAGCGTGGCCTGCTGACCACGGCTGACACCGGTGGTGTCGAGCTGCGCTGGGGCGACGGGCCAACGGTGCTCAAGGTAGTCGACCAGGTGGCCCGTCGCGAGGCACCGCTCGGCGAGCTCCTGGCTGATGGCGCGCTCGCGGCTGCACGCAAGCTGGGCCGCGACAGTGAGCAATACGTCGTCCACGTCAAAGGTCTCGAAGTGGCCATGCACGATCCGCGCGGCATGCCGCGCATGCTCGAGAACTACCCGGTGAACCCAACCGGCGGCGACCACACCGGCGGCGCGCATGCCAAGACATCGCTGCGCAACTCAATTGGGCTGTGCATCTTCCTGGGCTACGACGACGATCGGACCCTCGAGCTCGTTCGTGCCGCGACCGGCTGGGATCTCGATCAGCAGCAGCTGCGCGCCGTAGTCAGCCGTGGCTTGAGCATGGCCCGCCTGTTCAACCTGCGCGAGGGCATGTCCACCGACGACGACCGCCTTCCGCAACGGCTGCATGAGCCCATGCTCAAAGGCCCGCTGTCCGATAAAACCATCAGCCGTGAGGAGGTGCGCACGATCGTTCAGGACTATTACCGCCAGCAAGGCTGGCACCCCGAATCCGGCGCGCCGCTACTGGGCACGCTCGAAGCCCTGAACATCGCCGACTACGCCCCATTCGCCCAGAACGCCGTCGCGTCATCCTCGGCCGTTGCCACGCTGCCGCCCGTAGTCACCATGACCGCGACCGCGCCCCAGGAACAGCACTCCGAATAACACCCGCCGGTACGTAACAATGGCGCGATGGATCGGGCCGCCGCCGAGGAGTGGATCCGCGCGCAGGTCGACCCAGTCGGGCCGATCGAGATCGCGCAGGAGCGGTCGTGGTCAACGGTCCTGCGCGTGCCGCTCGCCCACGGCAGTGCCTGGTTCAAGGCGTGCGCGGCGGTGCAAGCATTCGAGCCGCGGCTTACTGGCGAGCTTTTCTCTCGCTGGCCCGACCGGGTGCCCGAGGTGCTCGCACGAGACGACGCGCATGCCTGGCTTCTGCTGGCAGACGCAGGCACGCCGATGCGCAGCCTCGGCAATCCCCCGCAAGCATGGCTGCAGGCATTGCCACGCTATGCCGAGCTTCAGCGCGGCGAGGCATCACGCGCGAGCGATCACCTCATGCACGGCGTTCCTGACCTGCGGGTCGCCACGTGGCCGGCCCGCTATGACGATCTGCTGAGCAGTGACCTGCCGCTCGACAGTGATGAGATCCGCTGGCTCAGAGAGTTCGCACCGCGCTTTTCGGAGCTGTGCGGTGCGCTCGCCGAACACGACGTGCCGCAGACGATCCAACACGACGACCTGCATATAGCGAACGTCTATCGAGATGGTGAGCGGCTGAAGGTGCTGGACTGGGGCGATGCGTCGATCTCGCACCCGTTTGCGTCACTCGTCGTCACCTTTCGCTTCCTCGAGGAGTTCAACAAAGTGCCGCCGGGCGACCCGTGGTTCGCGCGGCTGCGCGACGCGTATCTGGAGCCGTGGGGCCACGGCCTCACGGACACGTTCGGGCTCGCCATCCTCACCGGCGCGTTTGCCCACACATTCGGCTGGCGACGGCAGCGGGTCTACTTGCCAGAGGAGACGCGGCCTGCGTTTGACACGGGGTTCAGTATTGTGCTGCGACGCGCGATGAGGGCGGTCGGCATCTAGGGCACTGTGTATCCTCCCGGGAGCTACGCCCCATGGCCACGCTCGCGCAGCGCCGCACTCGCGTTCACACCGTTCTGATCGTCGACGACGAGCCCCGAATTCTGGACTCGGTGCGGATGAACCTGGAGCTGGAGGGCTACCAGGTCTTCGAGGCGACCACGGGCCATGAGGCGCTGGACGAGGTGCGGCGGCGGCTGCCCGACCTGGTGGTAATGGACGTCATGATGCCCGAGATGGACGGCTTCGAGGCGTTGCGCGAGCTTCGAAAATTCAGCCAGGTGCCAGTGGTGCTGCTGACGGTCAAGGCGGACGAACGCGACGTCATGCACGGCCTCGACCTGGGCGCGGACGACTATGTGGCCAAGCCATTCAGCCCGGGCGTCCTGCTCTCGCGCATCAAAGCAGTCTTGAGAAGGGCGGAGGCCCCGCCGCAGGCGCCCGTATCCACCGAGCTCAAGGTCGACGATCGACTGAGCATCGACTTCGATCGGCACGAGGTGTGGAAGGAGGGTGAGAAGCTGCAGCTGCGGCCGACTGAGTTCCGCTTGCTGTACCACCTCGCTTCGAATCCGGGCGTAGTCATGACCCACGAGACGCTGCTCAGCCGCGTGTGGGGGCCGGAGTACCGCGACGCCTCGCACTACGTGCGGCTCTACATCAACTATCTGCGTCAAAAGCTCGAAGACGACCCGGCCAGTCCGCGCTACATCCTGACCGAACGAGGAGTGGGTTATCGGTTCTTCGATTATTCGCCACGAGCGCGCGGCGCGGCTGAGGCATAACCGCGGCACGCCACTCATTGAGTGTACGCGCGCGCTCGCCGACCTCGACGAGCCGCGGTGCTGTTCAGCGGCTGATCCGTGCGGGCACAGGCGGCGTACATATGGTCATGCAGCACCACGCATCGGAAGTAACGTTCGATCTGACCTACACGTGGGGCCTGCCACCCAGCGCATATCTCGCGATGCGCCAGGTGGTGCGCCTGACGATCTTGCGCTCGCGCTTGGCCGACGACCGGCTCGCGCTGCGCAACCGGCAGTGCGCGCTGCCTCAGTCAACCACCGAGGAGTAAAGCGTCAGGCGAGCGCGCCCATGGGATCCCAGGCGGGCAGCACGATCGGCTCCTGATCCAACGCGGCCTGGAGCGGCGCTGGCAAGTACTCCTTGCGCGCGGCGATCTCGAACAGGTATTCGTCGAACCACGAGTCGTTCATCGTGAAGAAGCCCTTCTGGCCCGGATCGGTGCCCCACGAGTTCTCCACGCGCCAGCGCCGCGGCAAGCTGTCGACCACGTCGACGCCCGTGAACAGCATGGCGTGCGTCATCGCCGACTCGCCGTATTGCAGCCGCGCGGCTTTGTCCAGATCGAACGTCGTGTCGTACAGCGCTTCGTAGTCGAACAGCTGGCGATCCCAAATGCCCATATCGCGCCGCATCTGCTTGCCCACGTCGCAACCGAACCAGACCGGCTCACCAGCGTCGAGCGTGCGCTGGGCGATGCTCTTGATCAGCCCGATGTCCACGTTGAGGTAGATGACTCGATTGCCTCCGACGACGTTGCCCAAGTACTGCACGGTGAACGTGCGCCCGACCGGACTCGTCGGCCGTGGATCGTGCACCAGGCACACGTACTCGTCCAGTGGCAGCTCGACAAACTTTCCAGCGAACTCCTGGGGCGTCATTGTCGGCGAGCGATGGAACTCGCCGCCCGACTCACGCCACTGCCAATCGAAGTGCGTCGGCGGCGTGCCGAGGTGGATGCTCAGGATACGATGCACCACCGTCAGGTACTGTTGCTTGCACGTGCGCAATTCCTCGAGGGTTGCCCCACGCGCGTGCATCTCCCTCAGGCGCTGAGCTCCCTCGCGCAGCTTCGTGCGCAGCACCCCGTTCATCTTGCGCGAATTGGATGAGCTCTCTGTTTCGGGCATAAACGCTTTGGGCACGAGCCCGTGCTTGTTGACAAGGTTGATGAACATGTTCCATTGCCCGCCATCGGACAGCGGCCCGTCCAGCAGAAATGCCACGGAACGATCGTCCAGGTCGCGATCGGCGGCGTCGATAATCGCCTCGAAGAAGTAGTTGGCGCGCTCAACCTTGTCCCAGAACATGAGGTAGTTCTGGCTGAACTCGAACTCCTTGAGGCCCATCGCCTTGCGCGCGCCGACGCGCAACAGGTTCAGCCCGGCGAACATCCAGCAGCGACCCGTCTGCTTCTGGTTGGTCACAACCCAGTCATCGAGCAACGTCGAAAACGTGTGATCGATGGAGGTCACCACGGCCCGGTTCAACGTGACGTCGTCGACGGCAGTGGTGGTAATCGCGTTCTGGGCCAACCGATAGGCGGGCCGCGTGGCGAACGACGTTTCGAACGACTCTAGTGTGGCGCTGCTCAGCGCGCCGGCTGGGTCACCGTCGACCAGGCGTGGACGGGGCTGCGTCTCGATCACCATCGGACTGTACTGCGCCGACTACACTCGCAGCACTGTGTCGCTATCTCCGGCACCTACCGTTCAGCCTGTCCAGACGATGGCCGAGCGGGCTCGGCGCAACGTCGAGCAAGTCATCGTCGGCAAGGCCGATGTCATCGACCTGATCGTGGTGGCGTTGTTGTGCGAGGGGCACGTTCTGCTCGAGGACGTACCCGGCATCGGCAAGACGATGCTGGCCAAGTCGATCGCGCGCACGCTCGACTGCTCATTCCGCCGCATCCAGTTCACACCTGACCTGTTGCCGAGCGACGTTACTGGCGTGGCGTTCTTCAATCAACGCGCGCAGGAATTCGAGTTTCGGCCCGGGCCGATCTTTTCGCAGGTCGTGCTCGCCGACGAAATCAACCGCGCCACGCCACGGACGCAGTCAGCGCTGCTCGAGTGCATGGACGAGCGCCAGGTCACCACCGAGGGTGAGACTCGGCCGTTGCCACGACCGTTCCTGGTGCTGGCAACGCAGAACCCGATCGAGCTCGAAGGCACGTTTCCGCTGCCTGAGGCGCAGCTCGATCGCTTCCTCCTGCGTCTGGCGATTGGCTATCCCAGCGAGGCTGACGAGAAGGAGATCGTGCGCCGCTTCCGCTCGTCCAATCCCCTGGACGAGCTGCCGCCTGTGCTCTCCGTGACTGAGCTTGTGGCCATGCAGCGCTTATGCCGCGAGGTCCACGTGGCTGAAGCGGTCGAGGATTACATCGTCCGGCTCGTGCGCGCCTCACGGCTGCACGCTTCGATTGAGCTCGGCGTGAGCCCGCGCGGGACGCTGGCGCTGTACCGCACCGCGCAGGCGTTCGCCGCGATCAAGGGTCGGCCCTATGTCCTGCCCGACGACGTCAAGCACCTGGCGCCCGCGGTGCTGACGCATCGCTTGATCACCAGCGCCCAGTCGCGCCTGCGCGGCCGCGCCACGCACGACGTCCTCGGCGAGGTCATCGCCTCCGTACCCGCGCCCGTCGAAGAGGCAAGCGCCTCAGCCTGACGCCGCCTTCGGAATGGTCACGTTCCATCATCCTCGCGCTCCGCGCGCCGCCGGCTTGGTAGTGAACTTCCCTGCGCGAGCTGGACATGCAGGCGTGCTGCGCATCTACGTGGATCCACTACCACCCAATCCCTATGGAGCCGGAACGCGCGCGCAGCGCGAGGATGTGCGAAGGTCACCGTCGGCTAGCGTGTGCCATGCACGGTGACAACGCATGAGCGGCGAGGGCTGGCTGTATTTGATTGGCGGCGTACTCATCGCCAGCTTGGTGTTCCATGAGCCGCTGCTGTTCATTGTTTCGCTGATCTTGCTGCTCGTGGCGGCCACGGTACGCATCTGGGATCGCTACTGTCTGGTCGGCCTGAGCTACAAACGTGAGCTGGGCCAGACGCGCGCGTTCTTTGGCGAGGATGTGCCATTCGTGGTCGAGATCACCAACGATAAACCGCTGCCGCTGGCGTGGCTGGAGATCGACGACGCGGTCCCCGGCGAGGGGCTGACCGTCATGCCAGGCCACATCGGACCGTCGCACATGCCCGGGCGCAGGCTGCTCTCGATGCTCCTGTCAGTGCGCTGGTACGAGCGCGTGCGCCGCCACTACGTCGTGCGCTGCCAGGCGCGGGGCTACCACCCATTTGGCCCAGCCACCCTCCGAACCGGCGACGTGTTCGGCTTCGCCACGCAGGAGATGGAGCTGCCCAACGAGGACTACCTGCTGGTCTACCCGCGCATCGTCGCGCTCACGCAGCTCGGCTTGCCGCCACACGATCCGTTCGGCGACGTGCCCCTGCAGCGCCAGTGGCTGTTCGAAGATCCACTGCGCACGGTCGGCGTGCGCGACTACCTTCCAGGCGACAGTCTACGGCGCTTGCACTGGAAGGCGACCGCGCGCGCCCCCGGCCAGCAGCTCCAGGTCAAGCTGCTCGAGCCGACCACGACCTATCGCCTGATGGTCCTGCTCAATGTCAGCACGTTTGCCGAAAACTGGGCCTGGCAAGGCTACGATCCGGTGGCGCTCGAGGCGGCGATCACCATCGCGGCATCCGTAGCTAGCTGGGGCGCCGAGCAGGGCTACCAGATCGGCCTGTCGGCTAACGCCAGGGCGTACCGTTCGCGGGCGGCGCTGCGCATGTTGCCGAGCCGCGATCCGCGTCAGCTGATGCACGTGCTCGAGGCGCTGGCGACCCTGGTGCCAATGGCCACCATGGGCCCCGATGACCTGGTCGAGCTGGAAGGACGCGACCTGGCCTATGGCACGACAGTGGTCATGGTCAGCGCGACCGCCGACGATGCATTACTGCGCCAGCTATCTCGCCTACGACGGGCCGGCCATCGACCGGCGCTGCTGCTGATCGGCGATGGCATCGGCGGATCGTCCGTAGTGGACGCCATCCCAGTCCACCACCTGCGGCTCGAGGACGCGCGGTGAATCGCGCATTACTCACGCTCGGCCTGGCGGCGATGCAAGTGTGCTGGATCTACCCCTGGTCATTGCTCGTCGTGCGCTGGATCCAGGGCGAGCCCGAACGACCCCTCTTGTCAGGCGCGACCATGCTGTTGCTCATCCTACTTGCGGCATTCGCGACGCGTGTGGTCATCCGGACCGTGGGTGTGGCCAGGACCGGCCAGCTCACACTCATTGGCACCGGCCTGGCGATCGTCCTGGTCGCGGTGTGGCTGAACCAGTATCCGGGGGCAGATCTCGCCGAGTCGCTGGGCGGCCTGGCGAGTGCGGTCATGGTCCTCCTGGGCAGACCAACCACGCCCGCCGTGGCGCTGGGGCTCGGACTCATCCTGTGGTGGCGCGGCGTCCAGCTCGGCAGTTACACGCCCAGCCTGCCCGAGGTCGAGGTCGCGTTTCGCTGGAACATCGGCGCGCTGATCGCTTTTGGAGTCGTCCTCGCGGTTGGCACGCGACCCAGCCAGCAGTCGCTACTCGAAGCGCAAGCCACACCCTTCGTCGTCGGCTCGTTCTTCGTCAGCCTGCTGACCCTGGCGCTGGCGCGCCTGGAAAGCCTGCGCTCCAGCACCCGCGCCCTGGCGCTCAATACCCAGTGGCTGGGGGTGCTGATCGCAGTGGCCGGTCTGCTCGTGCTCACCGCGCTCGCGGTCGCCCAGGTGTTGTCGTTCGACCTGCTGATCGTCGCGACGCGGCCCATATTCGAGCTGCTCGGCCGCGTCCTGCTCGTCCTGCTGTACATCGTGATCATTCCACTGGCGTTCATCGTCGAGTGGATCGCCTATTGGCTGCTGAGTCTGTTTTCGCCGGACGCCGATCGCCGGCCGCCCGAGCCGTACTCGACCGGCGACGTCAACACCTTCCTGGAGCGACTTTTCGGCCAGCTGCTGCCGCCCGAGGTGCTCGTGGTCTTGAAGGCACTTGGCGCCGTGTTGCTGCTCGGCATTGCACTGCTCCTGGTGGCGCGCACCGTGGCGCGGTGGCGGCCTCGCCTGGGCGAATCGGATGCCACACGCGAGGAGCGCGACTCGGTGTTCGAGCCCGGCCGGTTCCGACAGGCATTATTCGCGTGGTTGCGGCGCCTCTTCCAGCGCATCAGGCCAGTCAAACCAGCAGCTAGAGCGCCGGCGGCGGATGCGCTCACGCCCGCCCAGGCCGATGGGTTGCCGACGGTGCGTGACCTCTATCGGCGGCTGCTGGCACTCGGACAGCGCGCGGGCCGACCGCGCGCCGCGGCCCTGACGCCCTATGAACACCAACCAGCTCTGGCAGACGTACTGCAGCCACCCGCGGACGTCCATGACCTGACCGAGGCCTACGTCGAGGTGCGCTATGCCGAGCATGAGCTGACGACTGCCGAGATCGAAGACCTCCAGTCAAGACTGGACCGCCTGCAGCCGAAGTGAATCGCGATTTCTGGAAGTTCTGGTTCGGCCAGACAATCTCCAACCTGGGCACATCCTTCACCCAGTTCGCGCTGCCGCTACTGGTCTTCAAGCTGACCGGCTCGCCGCTCAATCTGGCCATCACGATGGCCGCTACCTATTTGCCCTACTTGCTGTTCGGCCTGCTGATCGGCGCGTGGGTCGATCGTGCCAATCGCAAACGGGTAATGATCGGCACCGACATCGCCCGCGCGGCCGTGATCGCCACGATCCCGCTCCTGGCGAGCTTGGATCGACTTTCCGTCGAGTGGATCTACGCCGTCACCTTCGTCAGCACGACTCTGTCGATCTGTTTCAGCTCGGCCGAGTTCGCGGCTCTTCCGAGCCTGGTCCGCAACGATCAACCGGCGGAGATCGTGACCGCCAACGGCCGCATTCAGGCAAGCTACTCCGCTGCCGCTGTGCTCGGACCCTTGCTCGCCGGCGCGCTCATCGCGCTGATCTCGATTCCCGAGCTGCTGATGGTCGACGCCGCCTCGTTTCTGGTCTCAGCCGTGTCGCTCGGCGCGATCGGCACCAGTTTCAACGTCGTCGAAGGACCGACCCGGACCAGCATTCGCCAGGACGTGGTCGACGGTCTGCGCTACGTCCTCAGCCATCCTGTGCTGCGCAACATCTCGGCGATGATGGCGCTGGTCAACCTGGTCGGTGCCGCCTCGAACGCCCAGCTTGTCTACTTTGGCAAGGAACGCCTCGGGGCAACGGATTCGCAAATCGCGCTGCTGTTTGCGGCGGAGAGCGCCGGCACGGTGCTGCTGGCACTCGCAGCTGGCCCGCTGCGGCGTCGGTATCGCTTCAGCACGGTCGCGCTGGGCGCCCTGATGGCCAGCGGCGCGCTTACGGTCGTGATCGCCGTGGTCCCGAACTACTGGTTCGTCCTGTTCGTATGGGCAGCGATCAGCGGTCTCGGCACGCTGTTCAACATCAATACCGGCAGTCTGCGTCAGGAGATCGTGCCCAACCACCTGCTCGGGCGGATCGTGAGCATTGCCATGGTCCTGGCCTGGTCGGCGAGTCCGATCGGGGCATTTGTCGGCGGCGTGGTGCTCGAGGCGACGCACGACGTGGTGATGCTCTATGCCGTGGTCGGCGTGCTGACGGTGCTGATTCCGCTCGGCTTCTCGTTCGGGCCACTCGGTCGCGCCGAACGCTATACAAAACACTTGTCATCCTGAGCTTGCGAAGGATCCGCTTGCCCGGAGGTTTTCGGCAAGCGGTTCCTTCGGGTCCCTTCGCTGCGCTCGAGGGCAGGCTCCGGCTCCCCTCAGGATGACTGACTAAATGGTTAGCCGTTCCGTCGCGGCTTGCGCGGACCGAAGCCACCACCCCCGCCACGCCCAGGTGGCGGGCGACGCCCTGGTCGGGGCCCCGACGGCGGCCGACCGCCGGGACCACCCCGCGGCCGTGGCGGTCCGTAATCATCCTCCCGATACGGCTCGTCGTATTGGGGATACCGTGGCGGCCGTGGCGGTCCATAATCAGGGCGTTGCGGCGGAAACTGACGCCGCGGCCCCTCGTCGAAGTCACCTTGCGGTGGAGGCCCGCCACGCGGGCCGCCCGCCGGACGCCACGTGCGACTACTGAGCGTCGCATTGCGCGTGTGCTCGGGGGCTTCGAGATGCCAGCTCAATGCTGAAGCGACCGCTCGGGCGATGATCTCGGCTAGTGTCGCGTCATCGAGGTCGCCATCGGCATCGGTGCGTGCCTGCGCCAGCTCCAGGCGGATGCGGCGGCGCAGCTCGGCCTCGATCGCAGCCGGCGTGCGCGGCGTCGGGCGATTAGACCGGCGTTCCTCGTCCATGCGCCACCAACGTTCGCAGCAATGAGTAGCCGCGCTCCTTCTGTTCGGCCGAGCCGAAGACCGACGCGCACAGGTCCGTGGCGCCGGCGCGCTCGAGCGCGTTGAGCTGGTGCTCTACTTCCGATTCTGATCCAACGATCGCGATGTCGGCGGGTCCCGCGGCACCTTCGCGATCCAGCATCGCGCGATACGACGGCAGCTGACCATACCGCTCGTAGATGCGCGTCGCGCGGTGTCGGGCGCCGTCGACATCGTCCGTCACACACAGCGGCAATCCAACCACGATGCGCGGCTGTGGTCGACCAGCCGCGGATGCGGCTTCGTTCAGGTTCGGCGCGATGTGGTTGGCGATGGTTTTCGGCCCGGCCATCCACGTCAGCGTGCCGTCGGCTTGCTCGCCGGCCAGGCGCAACATGCGCGGCCCGAGCGCGGCCAGCAGTACGGGTGGTGGCATCGCGCCGGGAATGGTGAGCTGACCCTCACCACTGAGTCGCTCGCCGCGAATGCCGACGGCCTCGCCTCTGAGCAGCGGCTGCAGCACCGCCAGGTACTCGCGCATGTACTCTGCCGGGCGCTCCCAGGGCATGCCCCAGCGCTGCTCGACCACGATCTGGTGCGCCAGGCCGATGCCTAACGTCAGTCGATTGCCAATCGCTGCCTGGGCCGTAAGTGCCTGCTGGGCCATGGCCATCGGATGGCGCGTGTAGACAGGCATGACCGCGGTGCCGAGCTCGATACTCGGCACGGCACGGCCGGTCACGGCGACGATCGTGAGCGCATCGACCCCGAACACGTTCGCGAACCACGCCGAAGACAGCCCGTCGTTGGCGCGCGCCGCGACCTGGCCGACCAGCTGGTCGACACTAGCCGAGCCGCCGCCCGGCGCCGACGCATCCACCATCACGCCGAACCGCATCAGGCCAGTAAGCGTACAGCGCTTTCTGGCGACGCGCGCGCCAACGCGATGCCATTGCGCCATCTGCCACCCACCGCCAGGGCGCACCGACGCCCGTGCGCAACCCCGTCACACTTCCCGCCGCCCACGCCCCGGCGCACCGACGCAGTGCGCACCCCGTCACGCTTCCAGCCACCCACGCCAGGGCGCACCGACGCCGTACGCAGCCCGATCACGCTTCCCGCCGCCACGCCCCCGGGCGTTTCCCCGCCGCCATGCGCAACATCACGCCGTGCCGTCCACCACACCGTTTTCGCCATGCGGTCGGCGGCGGCCAGCCCGCGCAGCGGGCGCCTGCCGAGGACGGCTCCTGCGCAACCGCCAGGCGCGACGCACTTCGGCCACCGACTGCCAACGCCAACACCTCCATCCTGCACCATGGGCGGCCAGCCCGCGCAGCGGGCGCCTGCCGCGGACGGCACGAGCGCGGCGCTAGGCGCGTTTCAAGCGCGCCAGGTACTTCTCGCGCGCCTTGGCCACCTTGGGCGCGATCACCACCTGGCAGTACGGCTGGTACGGATTGCGCGCGTAGTAATCCTGGTGATACGCCTCGGCCGGATAGAAGCGCTCCAGCGGCACGACTTCGGTCACGATGGGATTCGTCCAGGTGGCCTGGAGGTCACGGATGACCGCGCGCGCGGTCTGCTCTTGCTCGGGCGAGGTGTAGAAGATCGCCGATCGATACTGGGTGCCTACGTCGGCGCCCTGACGATTGGGCGTCGTCGGATCGTGGATCGTGAAGAACACTTCGAGCAGCTCGCGGTACGAGATCTCTGAAGGATCGAACGTGACCTGGACCACTTCGGCGTGGCCGGTTCGACCCGAGCACACCTGCTCATAGCTAGGATTGACGACGCTGCCGCCGGCGTAGCCCGAGATCACCCGCTCGACCCCGCGCAGCTCGGTATAGACCGCCTCCAGACACCAGAAGCAACCACCAGCCAGCATTGCCTGTTCGGTTGCCTGCTCGCCCTGCGTTCCGTTGTGCATCCGCGTCTCCTTCCGGCGTGCCTACAATCCATGCACAGTATGGAGGCACCGCAGGACGCCGAGGGCGATATCCGCCCGTCGAACGTGTACGTGATCGAAGGCGGCGCGCCCTTGCGCGGCGCGGTACCGATTTCGGGGGCCAAGAACGCGGTGCTGAAGTTGATGGCCGCGGCAGTGCTGTGCGATGAGCCGTGCGTCATCACCAACGCGCCACGCATCGCCGACGTCGAGTACATCCTCGAGGTGCTGTGCGACCTCGGTGCCGACGCACACTGGATCGGCGACCACGAGCTGCGCATTCACGCGCAGCATCTCGACTGGGATTTCATCCCGCTCGAGGCCGCCAAACGCCTGCGCGCGTCCTTCGTCTTGCTCGGGCCGATGCTCGGACGGCTCGGCAAAGTCGTCATTCCCAACCCAGGCGGTGACCGTATCGGGCGACGCCCAGTGCAGATCCACGTCGAGGCGCTGCGAGCACTGGGTGCCGAGATCAACTACAAGTGGGGCTACTACTACGCCAGTGCGCCCGGCGGACTGCGCGGAACGGATCTGCGCCTCGATCAGGCGAGCGTGACGGGCACCGAAAACGTGCTCATGGCGGCAGTGCTGGCGGACGGTCGCACGACGATCACCAATGCCGCTGCTGAACCCGAGGTCGACAATCTCATCGAGTTCCTGAACGCAATGGGCGGTCGGGTCAAGCGCGACCCGACCGACGCGCACACGATCGTCGTCGACGGGGTAGCGCGCGGATCGCTCCACGGGGCGAGCACCGAGGTCATCGCCGATCGCATCGAGGCTGGCTCGTTCGCCATTGCCGCCGCGATCACCGGCGGCGAGCTCTTTCTGGAAGGCGCACGAGCAGATCATCTGGGCGCGTTTATCGATGCCTGCCGCTGGACAGGCGTCGGCTTTGAGCTGGAGCCAGCTGGTATTCGTGTCGGCGGCAAGCCGCCCTTCCATCGACACGAGATCTCGACGGCGATCTATCCGGGCTTTCCGACTGACTTGCAGGCACCGTTTTCCCTGGTCCTGGTCCAGGCTGATGGCGTGAGCACCATCAAGGAAAATCTGTACGAGGACCGGTTCGACTACACCCTCGCGCTGCAGCAGATGGGCGCCAAGATCCATGTCTTCGATGCGCACACAGCCGTTTTCCACGGACCGTCAGCATTGCAGGGGGCCGCGGCCGAGATCCCCGATCTGCGCGCGGGCGCGACGCTCGTGCTGGCCGCGCTGGCCGCCGAGGGGCAGAGTCGGGTGTTAGGAATCGAGCACGTGGCGCGGGGTTACGAGAACATGGTCGGTAAGCTCAGCGCGGTCGGCGCGCACATCACCGAGGTCTGCTCGTCGTAGAGCCGCGTATCCTGATCGAACGCTCATGCCGCTCGAAGACCTGGTTCAGGACAGTGACGGGCTCGTCATTCGTTGTCTGCGCAATCTCGGCCCGTACGAGAACAACATCTTTCTGATCTCACACGCGGAATCGGGTGAGGGCTACGTGATCGACGGCGGTTTCGAACCGGACACCATCGCCTCGGCGGCGCAGGGTGTCGCGGTGCGCAGCATCCTGATCACCCACGGCCACCGCGACCATCACGAGCACGTCGCTGATTTGAAGTCACTGCTGAAAGCACCCGTGGGTATTGGCATCGACGACGCGGCCGAGCTGAGCATCGAGCCAGACACGCTGATCGTGGATCAGCAGTCCTTCAACTTTGGTCCGCTGGCGCTGCAGGCCATCCATACGCCGGGGCACACGCCGGGCTCGACGTGCTTCATCATTGGTCAGCACCTTTTCACGGGCGACACGTTGTTCCCCGGTGGGCCGGGCAATACGCAGCACGACGCGGTGCGCTTCGAGCGCATCATCACGAGCATCCGCGAGCGGCTGTTCTCGCTGCCCGATGACACCGTGGTCTATCCCGGCCACGGCCGGGACACGACCATCGGCGCGGAGCGACCCTACCTCGAGGAGTGGATCGCCCGCGGCTGGTAGCTCCCCGACGCTCGTGTCATGCCTCGTCCCTCGGGATGACACGACCTCGCAGCAGCCCCCCGAGCGCAGCGAAGGACTAGTGATGCCGGCTGATCGAGAACTTCTCCATTTCCACGCGCCGTGGATGCCAGCGGTCCTTGAGCGCGATCAGCCGCCGTTGCCAATCGGCATCGGTCACGGCCTGTATACGGGAGCGGGATTGTCGAGCAGTCAGCTGCCGCCACACGACCAGACCGATCGGCACCAGCGTCGCTGCCGCGCCAATCCCACCGCCCTGGCGTAGCTCGTCGCGGCTCGTCGGCATTCGCCCGCGCAGCTCGGCCGCGGTTACGTGCGCCTGTCGGCGCAAGCGATTGATCGGCTTGTTGCGCTCGCGCTGCCAGCGCGCATACAGCCACGCGCCGGCGCCGCTACAGGCGATGAACAGCAGCGTGCCGAGACTCAACGGCATGCCAAATGCTCGCCAGCCGCCTGAATTGGGCGCGCTAGTGAAGGTCGGATTCGACATGGGCGACGAATAAGGGGTCGACATCGGCGCGGGCGTCCACTGGTGTTGCGTGGAGTTGCTGGGTCGCTCGACGCGAGTAAACGATGGCTCCGGCGGATGCGCAGCCGCGACGCGCTCGGGGGTACGGTCGTCGGCGCGCTCGACGAAGTCGCGATGGCCCGGGATCGGATCCTTCGGCACGCGTTCGGACGCCGGCGCATACACGCGTTCCACCACGCCAGTGTCGTGTTCGGCCGCCTCGCGTTCTTCTTTGGTCAGCGGCCGTGAGCTATCGACCGCCAGGCCATGCGTTATTTCGGTCCGCAACTCGTCCTGTCCACGCTCGTTGGGCGGGATGAGGTCGCGCTTGCTCAATTCCTCGCTACCTTCTCGCTCCCGGCCAGGATCTGGCAACGTCATTGTCCGGGCACACACCTCTCTCCGAGAATGACCTCAACCCACCGCAAAGGTCGTGCCGCGTCAAGCTCAGCCGCAGCCGCGCAGCGCGACCGGGCAGTCCCGCAGCGCACCCTGGGGGATCGTCGGCGTGGGCAAACTGGGCGGCGGCGCAGCGAGCGGGATCGCCACCGTGGCCGCGAACACCAGCAGCGCGGCCAGCGTGACCACTTCCAGAATGACCACGAGCGCCAGGCGCACAGGAGGTGCGCCCATTCTGGCATGTAGCGTGCGACTCGGCACGTGAATGCTCGGCGCACTCAGCCCGCAGCAGACGCTGTTTTTCGTCATTCTGATCGTCGCGTTCGGCCTGCTGATCACCGAGAAACTGCGCAACGACGCGGTCGCCGTGCTCATCATCATCGCCCTGACGGCGAGCGGGCTGTTGTCCTCGACCGAGGCGCTGGCCGGGTTCGGCAGCGAGCCAGCAATTGCCGTAGCCGCGATCTTTGTGCTCGGCCAGGCGCTGCATCAGACCGGCCTGTCGCAATTGGCCGGCCAGTGGATCGCGCGCGCATCGGGCAGCAGCTACACGCGCATCGTGGCGGTGATCATGCTCGCCGTGGCGCCGATGTCGGCGTTCACCCATCACGTGACGACCACGGCGGTAATGCTGCCGGTGTCAATGACGATCGCGCGCGACCGTGAGATTTCGCCGTCCAGGCTGCTGATGCCCATGTCGTTTGCCGCCTCGTTGGGCACCACGATCACGATCATCGGCGCGCCTGCGTTTTTGATCGCCAGCACTGTGCTGCAAAAGGCCGGCCATCCTGGGCTGAGCGTGTTCTCGATTGCGCCGGTCGGGCTGGTCATCACGCTGGTCGGCACCCTGTTCATGCTCACCGTTGGCCGTCGGCTGCTGCCCGATCGAGGCGCAGGCGAGCAATCTGCCAACCGTTTCCGCTTGACCGACTACTTTACCGAGCTGACGGTCCTGGCAGATTCGCCGTTCGTCGACAAGCAAATCTCCGAGATCGAGGCGGGCGAAGGCCACCGCGAGCTCTTCGTCACCGGTTGGTTGCGCCATGGCCGACCGGTACCCGCGCCGTATGGCGATCGACTGGTGCGGCCCGGCGACGTGCTGATGGTGCGCACTTCACCCGAGCAAATGGTGACCATTACCGAGCGCGCCGGCGTGGAACTGCACCCGATCACCCAGTACGGCACTGCCGCTGACCATGGCGCTAACGCCGGTGACGAGAACGGCATCGGCGAAAAGCTCGTCCAGGCGATCGTTGCGCCGGGCTCGGAGCTCGCGGGCCGCACCCTGGGCAACCTGAACTTTCACGATCGCTACGGCGCGATCGTCGTCGGCCTGTGGCGGCGCAGTGGCTGGCTGAACGAAGAGCTGTCGCGTATCCGCCTCGAGCCCGGCGACGTGCTGGTCCTGGAGGGCGACGAGGAGTCGCTCAGCCGTGTCGCCAACGATCGCGCGTTCTTGATGCTGATGCCGTTCCAGGGCGAGTCGCGTCCACGGCGCAAGGCGCCGCTGGCCGCGTTGATCATGGTTTTGACCGTGCTCGTGGCGGCCTTTGGTGTGCTGCCGTTACCCGTGGCGATGATCGCCGGCGCGTGTGCCATGGTGTTGACCGGCTGCCTGCGGCCACGCCAGGCCTATCGCGCCATCGACGCGCGCATCTACGTCTTCATCGCCGGCGCGATACCGCTCGGCGACGCAATGGAGAAGAGCGGCGCCTCGAAGCTCCTGGCGAGTTGGATCCAGTCCACCGTCGGCGGTCTCAACGAGACGGTGGTGCTGCTGGTGATCTTCGGCATCGTCGCCGTGCTGACCCAGTTCATGTCTGACTCGGCTACGGTCGCGCTGTTCGGCCCCGTTGCCACGGCTCTTGCTGCAGGCCTGGGCCGCAACCCCGAGGCCTTCGTCGTGACGGTCGCCATGGCCGCCGTGGTGGCCTTCATCACCCCCATCGGCCACCACGGCAACCTGCTCATCTACGGCCCCGGCCGCTACCAATTCGCCGACTTCGTCCGCGTCGGCACGCCCCTCACCATCCTCATCGGCATCGTCGTCGTCCTGACGACGCAGCTCGTCTGGCCCGGCTAGAGAGCGGTGCTGTCGTCGGACGGACATGGCTCTTGCGCCCGCAGCTCAGCGGAATCAAGCACGCCGAGGACGTACGCCTCGTCAACTAGACTCGGCAGCCGC
Organism: Chloroflexota bacterium; assembly: GCA_036506475.1. GTDB lineage: Bacteria > Chloroflexota > UBA6077 > UBA6077 > CF-72 > CF-72. The sequence goes on along the minus strand of DASXRR010000148.1, from coordinate 4,020 downwards.
GCCAGATTCAGCACATACACCTGGTCGTCGGGCGAGTACTCCGCGAGATGATCCAGTACGCCGCCGTTGCACGCGCATCCGATGCCCTGGTGGCAGGTGAAGCTACGTGAGATGCATGTATTGCCACAGGCTTGCCCGGTAGTACAGATGCGGCAGCACGACCGTGGATTCGTCGGAGGCACGAGTGTGGGCGCGGGCGCAGGTCGTGGCGTTGCCACAGGGACAGCGGTCGGCTTGGGCGTTGGGACGGCCGTTGCCATGGCCGTGGGCGGCGGCCGATCGAGCGTGTACTGCACTGGTATAAAGCCCTCGACGCCGTCGGGTGCGGCAACGTGGTGCCACATGGTCCCGTCGCCATCTTCGTCATCCCCGATGATGCGCAACAGCGTGCCGTCGGGATATGCCTTCAGCCGATCTGACAAGCGCGGCGTACGGCGCACAAAAACGCCCTGACCGTCGGTGTTGCCAACCCACACGTTACGTGAAGTGGGCGTCGCCGTTGCCTGGGGTGCCGCTCGCGGCGGGGCCGTCGACGTGGCGGCCGCGGCCGCGGGCTGTGTCGGAATCGGCGTGGCGCTCGGCGCGGCAATCACTGTCGGCTGGGCCGTAGTTACGGGACGTTGACCACAGGCGACGAGCACCAGCACGGCCAGTGTGGCTAGCCAACGGGCCATAGCAACGTGGTACTGCATAGCGCGGGCGTTCGTCTGCCCGCACTATGCACAAGGAACTACGCGGGGGCGGCGGCGCGCTCCCGGGCCGGGTTCTCGATCGGCACGCCGACGACGGAGCCGTATTCGGTCCACGAGCCGTCGTAGTTCTTGACGTTCGGGAAGCCGAGCAGCTCTTTCAGGACGAACCAGCTGAAGGACGAGCGCTCGCCGATGCGGCAGTAGGCGATGACGTCTTTATCGCTGGTCACGCCTTTGCCGCCGTAGAGGGCGCGCAGCTCGTCGGGACTCTTGAACGTGCCGTCCTCGTTGGCTGCCTGCGCCCACGGGATATTCGCGGCGCCGGGTACGTGGCCGGCCCGTTGGGCAGTCTCGGTCATGCCGGGCGGCGCAATGACCTCGCCATTGAACTCGGCAGGTGAACGCACGTCGACCAGTGCTGTACCAGCCGGCCGATCCAGGACATCTCGCAAGAAGGCGCGCAGCGACAGGTTCGGCTGCTGAGCCGAGTACGAGGCGCGCGACGGCGAGGGCGTGTCGGTGGTGTAGGCTCGGCCCTCGGCCTCCCACTTCTTCCGACCGCCGTTCATCAGCGCGGCGTTCTGGTGGCCATAGATCTTGCTCACCCAGTACGCGAAGGCGGCGAACCAGTTGTTGTTATCGCCGTAGAAGATGATGCGCGTGTCGTTGCCGATGCCCGATTCGCCGAGCAGCTTCTCCCAGTCTTCCTTCGACGGAATGTCGCGCCGCACTGGATCGCCCAGCTGCGTCGTCCAGTTGATGCCGACCGCACCCTGAACGTGGCCCTGCGCGTACGCCGAGGTGTCCACATCCACCTCGAGCAGCCGTACATTCGGGTCATTCAGATGATCGGCGACCCATTGTGTCGAGACCAACGCCGCGGGATTCGCGTAGCTCTGTTCGCTCATCTCTCCTACTCCCTCTAGCTTTCTTAGCCTCTTAAGGCCTTTGTGAAGCCCAGGTCCGCAGGTCGCCGTCGTCGATGCAACTGCCTGGGACGAGTCGCATAGTCATGAAATTGCGACTGGCCGAGTGTGTAACCAGATGATGCACCCAGTGGTCGCGCTCGCTCGCGGGCAGGCGCTGGGCGACATCGGTCAGGGTGGCGTGCACCAGCGAGTCATCCGGCGCGATGCCGACGTCGAGCGACCAGCCCTCAGGCGACTGGACGCGGCCGACGCTATCAGTGCGCAGGACGCGCCAGCCCGCCAGGGCGCGGTAGCGGTCCAGTACGGCGGCATCGAACCACACGTGCGCCGCGCCGAGGTCGCCGGCGAATACGCGCAGGTAGAGCGCGCGCGTCTGCGCGTCAGCCCCAGCGTCGGTAGCAGACATAGTCATGAGGTAACGTCAACAATAGCGTCTTTCGGGCGTGGGCGTCCATATGGCGCTCAGCTCTGAGCGCGCAGCTTGAAGCGCTGCGTCTTGCCAGTCGCGGTCTTGGGCAGCTCCGAGACGAACTCGACCCAGCGCGGCCGCTTGTACTCGGCCAGCTTGCCGCGCACGAACTCCTCCAGCTCGTGGCCCAACTCAGGCGACCCGGCCACGCCCGGCTGGAGCACCACATAGGCCAGTGGTTTGACGAGCCGGTCCTGGTCCTCGCGGCCGACCACGCCTGCCTCCAGCACGGACGGGTGTTCGACCAGCGCGTTTTCGACCTCGATCGGGCTGACCCAAATGCCGCCGACTTTGAGCATGTCGTCGCTCCGCCCGGCGTACCAGTAGAAGCCGTCCGCATCGACGGAGTACTTGTCGCCGGTGCGGATCCAGTGGCCTTCGATGGTGTCCTTGGTCTTGTCGTGTTTGTTCCAATACATGGCGCAGGTCGAGTCGCCGCGGACGAGCAAGTTGCCGATCTCGTCGACGGGCACCGGTTGACCCTGGTCATCCACGATGCGCGCCTCGTAGCCGGCAACGAGCTTGCCTGACGAACCTGGCCGAATCGCTCCTTCCTGATTGGAGATGAAGATGTGCCCGATCTCGGTCGAGCCGATCCCGTCCAGGATGGTCACGCCGAAGCGCTCGCGGAAGCGCTCAAACAAAGCGGGCGGCAACGCTTCGCCAGCCGACACGCCCCAGCGGACCGACGAGAAGTCGCCGACCGTGTCCTGGGCGAGCAGCATGGCGTAGTTCGTCGGCACGGAGAAGAACAACGTCGGATGATGCTTGGCAACAAGCTCGAAAACGGTCGGCGGTGTCGGTGGCCCTGAAAACAGGACCGTCGAGGCGCCGACGCCAAATGGGAAGTACAGCGCGTTGCCCAGCCCGTAGGCGAAGAACAGCTTGGCCACGCTGTAGCACCGATCGCGTTCGGTGATGCCCAGTACGCCGCGGGCGTACAGCTCGGTGGCCACGACCATGTCGTGATGCAGGTGCACGCAGCCTTTCGGGAAGCCAGTACTGCCCGACGAGTACAGCCAGAACGCCGCGTCGTCCGTGCATGTCGGCTCAGCCTCCAACTGCGGCGAGCCGCCAGCCAGCAGGTCGGCAAACGACTGCGTCCTAGGGCTCCCGAAGCGGGCCGCAGGCACGCGGAGCTGGGTCCTAGGGCTCCCGAAGCGGGCCGCAGGCACGCCGAGCTGGGTCCCGGCGGGGGCATCGCCGACCACGATGAGCTCGCGCAGGTAGCGCAGTCGCTCGCGCGGAATAGCCTGCACGTACGGCAACAGCGCCGCGCTGATGATGACCACCCGAGCGCGGGCATCGTTCAGGATGTACTCGTAGTCGGGCGCCTTCCACAGCGTATTGGTCGGCACGGCCACAGCGCCGATCTTGATCGCGCCGAAGAAGCTGTAGACGAATTCGGGGCAGTCCAGCAGCAGCAACAGCACGCGTTCTTCGATGCGCACGCCGAGGGTGTCGCGCAGCGCACTGCCGACGCGATTGGTGTTCTCGAGAACCTGGCGATAGGTGATCCGCTCGTCGCCGAACTCGATGGCGACGCTGTCGCCGCGACCCTCGGCCACGTTGCGATCGACGAAATACGTGGCGACGTTGAAGTCCCGCGGAATGGACGTGGCCGAGATCGTCTGCTCCGCTACGTCTGTCGCTGCCATAGCGCACATTCCTCCCCAGTGGGCCCAGTGGCTGCTACTGTATCCCCTTAAGCGGCCCTATGCTCGACCTCAACGGCGTCCGCCTGCGCAATCGGGTGGTGACGTCCTCGAGCCTGCTGGGCTACGGCGCCCGGCGTTCGCGCTGGGTGCCCTACGGCCTCAGTCCATTTGCCCAGTGGGTCCCACTCGAACGGTTTGGCGCGGTCACCACGCGCACGATGACACTCGAGCCACGCGAAGGCCACTTTACACTCCGTGAGGATTGGCCAATC
>DASXRR010000147.1:0-23869 GCA_036506475.1 Chloroflexota bacterium | reverse complement strand
CACCGCGAAGGGCGTCCGCGCCCAACTGCGAGGAGGGTCCCGGGTGAAGGTCGACAGCACCGAGCTGCCGCCGCGACAGGTCTCGCTGGCCATCGAGGTCGAGCAGGAGCGTGTCGATCGCGCAATGGACGAGGCGTACCGACGCCTGGCCGGGCAAGTCGACGTACCCGGCTTTCGCCGCGGCCGCGCGCCGCGGCCTATGGTCGAGCGCCTGATCGGTCGCGACCGGATCATGCAGGAGGCCATCGATCACCTGCTGCCGGTCGTGGTTACCGAAGCCATGGAGCAGGAGAAGGTCGAGCCCTATACCCGCCCCCGCGTCGAGTCGATCGAGTTCGACCCACTGCGCGTCAAAGCCGTCGTCGGTCTCGCACCAAAGGTCGAGCTGGGTAACTACAAGGGCCAGCTCAAGGTGCCTGCTGAAGAGGCCAACGTCGACCAGAAGGAGGTCGACGACTACCTCAATCGGCTGCGCGACAACTACGCGCAGTGGGCGCCTGTCGAACGTGCCGTTCAGGTAGGCGACCGCGTCGGGATCGACTTGCGGGCGACCGTTGCCGACAAGGACAAGCCAATCCAGGACAGCAAGGACGCTGAGTACATCGTCGACACGGATGGCGTCCGGCCGGCGCCGGGCTTCGCGGCGCAGCTGATCGGACTCGAAGCCGGCGCGGACAAGACGTTCAGCCTGGACTTGCCCGAGGATTACCCCCAAACAGAGGTGGCAGGCCAGCCCGCGGAGTTTAGGATCACCCTCCATTGGGTGAAGGAACGGCAGCTGCCCGAGTTGGACGATGAATTCGCGCAACAGATGGGCGACTATGCCGACGTGGCGGCGCTACGCACTGCTGTCGAGTCGGACCTGCGCACGCGCGAGGAAAATCGCGTACGCGAAAAGCTCGAGGACGCGGCGATGACCAGGCTGGTCGAAATCTCGTCGATCGAGTTCCCACCGCAGCTGGTCGAGCACGAGGCGCAGCACATGCTCGAGACGATCAGCAAGAATTTCGAACAGCAGGGCATCCAGCTGCCGCAGTACTTACGCATGGTCGGCAAGGAGCAAGAGACCTTCGAAGAGGAGATCCGCGCCCAGGCGCAAACGCGCGTGGCGCGTTCGCTGGCCCTCGACGCCTTTGCCGATGCCGAAAAGATCGGCGTCGAGGACCAGGAAATCGAAGACGAGGTGCGCCGTGCCGCGGCCGGCCGGACCGACTCGGAAGCCGTCGAGCGATTGGCCTTGCAGAACCCGTCGACGCGCGCCCGAGTCGAGGAAGTGACCCGCGAGCGCAAGGCGCGCGAACGATTGCTCGAGCTGGCGACCGGCAATGGGCGGGCTAAAGGCAAGGAAAAGGCCACGCAGCGCGGCGAGACGCCCGATACTGAGAGACAGCGTCGGAAATCGTCGCCGTCGCCGTCAGAGACGGCCGAATCCGAGGAGGAGCAAGAGAGCGCATGAGACGCCCGAGCTACGCGTACTTCTCACCCTGGCTGAGCAAGGAGCACAGTCCGTCGCGCGATGAAGTCCTCGAACGTGCCGTGTCATACGCGGTGCCGATGGTGGTGGAACAGACCAGCCGTGGCGAGCGCGCGTACGACATCTTCTCGCTGCTGCTGAAGAATCGCATCGTTTTCCTCGGCACCCCGATCGACGACACGGTGGCCAACTTGATCGTCGCGCAGCTGCTGTATCTGGCTCAAGAAGATCCCGATCGCGAGATCCAGATGTACATCAACAGCCCGGGCGGGCAGGTCGACGCAGGGCTGGCCATCTACGACACGATGCACTTGATCCAGCCGGCGGTCGCCACGACGTGCGTCGGCATGGCGGCGAGCATGGGCGCAGTGCTGCTGGGTGGCGGCGCCAAGGGCAAACGCGCCGCGCTGCCCAACGCGCGCATCCTGATCCACCAGGCCTCCGCCGGCGTGCAGGGCACAGCCGCGGATATCGAGGTCCATGCGCGCGAAATTCTGCGCCTGAATGCTAGGTTGAAAGAACTGATGGCGTCCGATACCGGTCAGGACCTGGAGCGCATCTCGCACGATATCAATCGTGACTATTGGATGAGCGCGAGTGAAGCGCGCGACTATGGCGTCATTGACCTGATCCACGGGCAGACGGAAGCGAGCCAGGCAGCCGACCGGGCGGAAGCGAAGGTCAGCGAAACGGCGACTGAGGCGTCCGTCACCGGCGCGACCGTTGGCAAGGGCCGCTAACTGCGTGGCGCAACCACTTTCACACTTCGAGCGGAACCGCGGCTAAAGCGGGGAGGGGCACAACACCGACATGGCGACAACACGCGGCACCCGCGGTCAATATCACTGTTCGTTTTGCGGCAAAAGCCAGGACCAGGTCCGGCGTCTGATAGCGGGGCCGGGCGCGGTCTATATCTGCGACGAGTGTGTCGACCTGTGCCGTGAGATCATCGACGAGGAATCAGCGCCGCCTGCCGCTGCCAAACCGCGTCTGCCGCTCGCCAAGCTGCCGACCCCGGCCAAGATCTACGAGCATCTGAACTCGTACGTGGTCGGCCAGGACCGCGCCAAGAAGGTCCTGTCGGTCGCCGTTTACAACCACTACAAGCGCGTGTCGTCAGGCATGCAGGTCGACGACGTCGAGCTGCAGAAGTCGAATATTTTGCTGGTTGGCCCGACTGGCTGTGGCAAGACGCTGCTCGCCCAGACGCTGGCCAAGGTCCTCGACGTGCCCTTCTGTATCGCCGACGCCACGGCGCTGACCGAAGCGGGCTACGTCGGCGAGGACGTCGAGAACATCCTGCTGCGGCTCATTCAAGCTGCCGACTTCGATATCTCGCGCGCCGAGCGGGGCATCATCTACATCGACGAGATCGACAAAATCGCGCGCAAAGGCGACAACCCGTCGATTACGCGCGACGTCTCGGGCGAGGGTGTCCAACAGGCGCTGCTGAAGCTCATCGAGGGTACCGTCGCCAACGTGCCGCCGCAGGGCGGGCGCAAGCACCCGCACCAGGACTTTATCCAGATCAACACGGCCAACATCCTGTTCATCTGTGGTGGCGCCTTTGAAGGCCTCGAGAACATCGTCGGCAAGCGCGTAGGCGCCAAGCGCACCCTCGGCTTCGCCTCGGAGCGCTCGACCGAGCAGGATCACGCTGACCTGCTGCGCCAGCTCAGCTCGGATGACCTGCTGAAGTATGGCTTGATTCCCGAGTTCGTCGGCCGCCTGCCGGTTGTCGTCAGCGTCGATCCGCTGTCGAAGGACGACCTGATGCGCATCCTGACGGAGCCGCGCAACGCAATCTCCAAGCAGTACGCCAAGCTGTTGTCGCTGGACAAGGTCGAGCTCGTCTTCACCCGTGACGCGCTCGAGGCAGCTGCCGAGCGAGCACTGGCCTTGAAGACAGGCGCGCGCGGGCTGCGGACCATCATCGAGGAAGTGCTGCTCGAGGTGATGTACGAGATTCCGTCGCGTGCCGACGTGCGCAAGTGCATCATCGGGCGCGAGACCATCGCCCACGGCCAGGCGCCGCTACTGGTCACCACGCGCTCTGGCACGGGCGGCGCCGGGATTGCCGAGCTAGACGAGGCTACCGAGTTCCGCGACTCGGCCTAGTTAGACGCTCGACCAGGCGGCGGTAGCCCAACCACGGCACCGCCGCCACCGCGAGCGCAATCATCCCGGCCAGGATGATTGTCGAGTCTGGCTGGCCCTGAATGATCCAGTAAACCGCCAGCGTAAATGCGACGGCGAACCAGATCGCCAGGCTCACCGCGCCAAGAATGAGCTGCGCGCGTTCCGCCGCTTCCTGCCTGGTGGCCACTGCTCTTTCAGCCTCCGGATTTCATAACCCCTCGGGGGTGGAGGCTACCGATAGTCCTCACGGACCGGGTGGAAGCTGTCGACGGCGATCGTATCGGTAACGCCTGTAGCCCCGTGCAGCACGCCGCCGGGCACCGAGTAGCCGTCACCGGGGCCGAGCTCACGCACCTCGTCGCCAATGCGGAATAGCATCTGGCCGGACACGACGTGACCGATCTGCTCGTGCGGATGAGTATGCGGCGGAACCTCGGCACCCTGTGCGATGCGGAACTGGACGATCATCATGTTGTCGCCGCAGCTCAGCACACGGCGGTGCACGCCGGGCACGGCCTCAACTTCTGGCCATTCTGCGCTCGAGTGGTAGGCGCCCGCGGTCAGGGTCATGCGAACCTCGCAAGGATGATGCCGAGCTCGTACAGGAAATAGATGGGCATGCTGACCAATGTCTGATTGACGGGGTCAGGCGTCGGCGTAATGATCGCGCCAATGACGAATGCGAGCACGAACGCGTACTTGCGAAAACTGCTCAAGCGTTTCGGCGTAACAACACCCATCTTGCTGAGAAAGTACATGACAATCGGCAGCTCGAAGGTAACGCCGACCCAGAAGATAAAGCTGGCGATAAAATCGATAAACCGCTCGGCGGTCCACAGTTGCCAGAAGATATCGGCCTGGAAGCCACCCAGGAATGCGATGGCAACCGGGACCATGACGAAGAAGCAGAATGCCGCGCCGATGGCGAACGACAGCGTGACGCCCGGCACGGCGATGAACATGTACTTCTTTTCGTTCTCATAAAGCGCCGGCGCGACAAACGACAGCAACTGGTACACGATGACCGGCATGGCGAGCGCCACGCCGATCATCAATGAGACCTCGAGCCAGGCGAAGAAGGCCTCGCCCGGGCCGCCGGTAACGAGTCGCTCGGCAGGCGCCTTGGCGGCCATGAGCTTGAACAGGATCTCGGTGATCGAGCCGTACCCGGGGATCGGGATGAGGGCGACGACGATGCCCGCCACAACGGCGATGACACTGGCCACCAGACGCTGCCGGAGCTCATCCAGATGCTCCAGCATCGTCATCTCCCGATCGCCGGGCGCGTGCTCTGGCTCGGGCGTTAGGGGAGTATCGGGAGTGGTTTCAGTCAGGGTCATGGGGTCGCCTTCGCTTCACGACGGAACGGCCGAAGTTTACCCGCCGCCGTGCTCGTGCACGTAGTCCATCGCATCCTGGACGGTGCGGATTCTTTCGGCGTCTTCGTCGCTGATTTTGACGTTGAACTCTTCCTCAAGAGACATGATCAGCTCGACCAGGTCAAGCGAATCGGCGTTCAGATCGTCTATGAAATTGGCCTCAGGCGTCACCTCGTCTTCGCTGACGCTTAGCTGTTCCGCGATGATTTTTTTCAGGCGGTCCTCAGCGCTCGTGGCCATGTCTCTCTAAAAGCCCCTTTCTCCTCAACCGGCTGATGTCGCAGGATGGGTGGTCGTGTCGCTGGCGTCCGGCGCAGACGTCGGCTCGGAGCGCGCAGGACGACCGGCGGATGGATCACGCGGCGGCGGATGGTGTGCTGCATCTGCGGGCGCCTCGCCACTGGCGTTGGCCTCCACGGCTCGTCCGAGCACGCCGTTGACGAACTTGGCCGAGGTCTCGCTGCCGAAGAGCTTGGCAAGCTCAACCGCTTCGTTAATAGCGGTCCTCAGAGGCACTGTAGCATTGCCGTACAAGGATTCATAGAGTCCGATGCGCAGTACGTTGCGGTCGACCGCGGACATCTGCGCCAAAGGCCACAGCGGCGCACGCTGCTGAATTACGGCGTCGATTGGCGTGCGGTTGCTGAGGACGCCGTGCACCAGGTTCTGCGCGAACTCAGTCGCGCTGATCAGCACTTCAGGTTGGTAGGGATCGGGCCCGTCTTCAACAAACGCTCCTGCTAGACGCTCCAGTACCTGCGACGGTACATGATGCCCTTGGTCCATCTCGTACAGCGCCTGGAATGCAAACGCGCGGCCTAATCGACGGTCGAGGAACGGACCGGGCGGAAATACTCGACGCAGTTGTTCGAGTAGCTCGTCCGCGGCTTTCTCCAACATCAGATCGCCGCCTCAACCTCGGTCAGTTGCCGCTCCACGAACTCAACATCGACATCCCCTGCTTGAAAACGTGGGTCGGATAGTACCAGCGCCAGGTATGCGAGGTTGGTTTTGACGCCCTGGATCTCGGTTTCGTGGATGGCCCGGCGCATGCGCGCGATGGACTCGGCGCGATTGCAGCCCCAGGTGATGATCTTGGCCAGCAGCGAGTCGTAGTAGGGGGGCGTCGTGTAGCCCGGAAAGACGTGCGTATCGACGCGCACCCACGGGCCGCCGGGGAAATGCGCTGTGTGAATGTGGCCTGCATCGGGCGCGAAGCCGCGTTGTGGATCCTCGGCGGTGATGCGGCACTCCAGGGCATGTCCGTGCCAGGTGACGTCCTCCTGCCGGAATGGCAGTGGGTCGCCCGCGGCCAGCGCGATCTGCAGCTTGACCAGGTCGATGCCCGTGGTTAGCTCCGTAACGGGATGCTCGACCTGCAGCCGTGTGTTCATCTCCAGGAAGTAGTAGTTTCCTTGTTGATCCAGCAGGAACTCCACGGTGCCGACATTCTGATAACCAGACGCTGCAACGCCTGAGCACGCGATGTGGCCCATGGCTGCGCGACGGTCAGCCGTCAACGCGGGCGATGGGCTTTCTTCGATCATCTTCTGGTGGCGGCGCTGGATGCTGCACTCGCGTTCGCCCAGATGGATGACCCGCCCGAGCCGATCGGCGGCAATCTGGATCTCGACGTGTCGGCCGCGTTCGATGAGGCGCTCCAGATACAGCCCGCCGTTGGCGAAGTGCGTTTGCGCTTCGGCTTGCGCCAGCGGGAACGTTCTGGTGAGCTCGTCCAGGTCGTGCGCCACGCGCATGCCGCGGCCGCCACCGCCGGCTACCGCCTTGATCATGACTGGATAACCCAGCTCCCTGGCTGCCTGTTGCGCCGCCTCCACGTTCATCAGTGGCTCTTCCGTGCCGGGAATGACCGGCACGCCTGCTTGTTGCATCAGGTTGCGCGCGCTGACCTTGTCTGAGAAGGCGCTGATCGATTGCGGGCTGGGGCCAATAAAGGTGATGCCGACCTCGCTGCACACTTCGGCCAGATACGCGTTTTCGGCCAGGAAGCCGTAGCCGGGATGAATCGCGTCGGCGTGCATGATGTGCGCCGCGCTGACCACATTGGCAATGTTCAAGTACGACTTATCCGACGGCGGCGGCCCAATGCACACCGATTCGTCGGCGAGCAGCACCCCCAGCGAATCTCGATCCGCCTCCGAATGCGCGATCACCGTCGCAATCCCAAGCTCCTGACAAGCGCGAATAATGCGCACCGCGATCTCGCCGCGATTCGCGATCAGGACCTTACGTAACATTGGGGGAGTGGGGAATGGGGAGTGGGGAATGGGGAGTGGGGAAGTCGGTCGGCAAGCGCCGTGCGCAGCGCGTTTATCTGTCGACTGAGAGAATCGGCGCTGATGGAGAGGTCACGTGCGTTCGTGGCATCCAGGAAGCCCAACTCTCCTGCAATCTCGATCTGGGTCAGCAGTTCGGCCAGCGAACCATGCGCAATCACGATGTGGCGCAAGTACTCGCGCGTATAGCCGCGCGTGTGCCCCTCTGCAATGTTCGATGGGACTGAGACTGCCGCTCGGCGCATTTGACTGACCAGTCCGAACGTCTCTGATCGTGGGAACGTCGCGGTAGCCGCGTAAATCTCGCGCACAAGCGCAAGGCCTGCTTGCCACACGCGAAGATCGCGATACGAGGAGATGGTCACCGCAACGGTCCCCACTCCCCATTCCTCACTCCCCACTCCCCATTCCTCACTCCCCATTCCTCACTCCCCACTCCCCATTCCTCACTCCTCACTCCCCACTCCTACCCCATGACCATGCCGCCGTCTACGTTGAGGACCTGGCCGGTGACGTAGGTGACGGCGTCACTGCAGAAGAAGGCGACGGCTTCGGCGACTTCGTCGGGGGTGCCTTTGCGCGCGATGGGGATCAGGCTCAGCATGGCGTCGACGGCGGCCTGCGGGACGCCTTGCCAGATGTCGGTTTCGATCACCCCGGCGGCGACGGCGTTGCAGACGATGTTGCGCGAGGCAACCTCGCGGGCGATGGAACGAGTGAGGCCGATCAGGCCGGCCTTGGAGGCCGAGTAGTTGGCCTGACCGGCGTTGCCCATGATCCCCGAGATCGAGGCGATGTTGACGATGCGGCCGTAGCGCTGGCGGAGCATCGGGCGCAGCACGGCTTTGGTCATCAGGAAGGCCGACTTCAAATTGGTGTCGATGACCGACGTGAAGTCGTCTTCGGACATGCGCATGACCAGCTGGTCGCGGGTGATGCCCGCGTTGTTGACTAGGATGTCGATCTTGTCGAACGCCGACGTGGCGGCCTGGACGAGTCGCTCGACGTCGGCCGCCACTGACACGTCAGCTTGGACGACCTCAGCATGGCCGCCGCTCCCGCGAATCTGGCCGGCGACATCCTCGGCCGCCATGGCGTTGCTGTTGTAGTTGATGACGACGGCCGCGCCTTCAGCGGCAAGTTTCAGAGCGATGGCCTTGCCGATGCCCCGCGAGGCGCCGGTCACAATGGCCGAGCGGCCGTCAAATCGACCCGGCATCAGCTCACCAGCGCGCGCGCCGCCTCGAGGTCGCCGAGTGCACCGAAGCTAGCCACGCGGGCTGAGGGTAAGGTGCGCTTGACCATGCCCGCCAGGACAGTGCCCGGGCCGACTTCGAGAAACCGATCGCAGCCGAGCGCTTCAAGCTGCTCCAGCGTTTCGATCCAGCGGACAGGTGAATAGACCTGGACTTCCAACTCCTGGCGGAGGGCGTTGGAGTCGGTGCTGGCCTCTGCTGACGTATTGAGGACCACAGGTACTCTGGGGGGCTGAAGCTCGACGGCGGCCAGCGCCTGAACAAGAGGCTCGGCGGCCGGTCGCATGTAGACCGAGTGGAACGGGCCGCCGACGTTCAGCGGCAACACGCGCCGTGCACCTGCCGTGCGCGCCAGGTCGCCGAGGCGGTCGATGGCCGAGCGGGAGCCCGAGACGATGAGCTGGCCCGGGGCATTCAGATTGGCGACCTCCACCGTGGTGCCGTTCGACGACGCGGCGGCGCAGGCCTCACGTAGGCGATCGAGATCGAGGCCGATGACGGCGGCCATGGTGCCGTCGACCGTCTGGCAGGCGGCCGCCATGCCTTCGGCGCGGACGCGCACCAGCTCCAGTGCCGTGCGCGCATCGAACACGCCAGCGGCAACGTAGGCAGCGAACTCACCCACGCTGTGGCCAGCAACGGCGTCGAACGACAAGGACAGCACTTCGCGAAGGACGGCGAGGGCCGCCAAGCTGGTAGCGACGACGGCCGGCTGGGCGACGTCGGTCTCGGTCAGACGCTCCAGCGGGCCCAGCTCACACAGGTCGGTGATCGGCAGCCCGGTGATCTGATCGGCGTCGGCAAAGACGTCCCGAGCGGCCAGGCTCGACTGACGCAGGTCGGCACCCATGCCGACGAACTGCGAGGCCTGGCCTGGGAATAGAAGTGCAAGGCTCACTGCGTTCGCGGAATGGGAGTGAGGAATGAGGATTGGGGAGTGGGGAGTGGGGAGACCGCCTTCGCTTCCCTCACTCCTCACTCCCCGTGAGGAAGAGGATTGGGGAGTGGGGAGTGGGGGGACCGCCTTCGCTTCCCTCACTCCTCACTCCTCACTCCCCATTCCTCATTCGGGTTTCTGCTTGGCCTTGGCTTCGAGGCGAAGCACGTCGATGCCGTTATAGGTGCCGCAATTGGGACACACCATGTGCGTCGGCTTGCGCTGGCGACATTGCGGACAGTTCATCATCTGTGGCAGCACGATCCGATCGTGACTGCGCCGTTGGCCGCGCACCGAGGAGCTGATCTTCTTCTTCGGAAGTCCAACCATGGGCTTGCTTGCTCACCTCTCTTGTGGGTCGACGTCGTTCAACAGGCTGGCCAGTTGTGCGAAAGGACTCGTCGGGTTGACAGGCGCGTCATCCTCGACACGGCCGGCGTGCGCCCGGTGGGTGCGATCCAGTCGCTCGCCGCAATCTGGACACAGCCCTGGGCAACTCGCCTCGCACAGCGGACGGAGTGGCAGGTTTGTAAGGATATTCTGCCGCAAGATCTCATCCAGGTCGATCTCGTGGTGCGCATCGATGAGCGGCTGTTCTTCGTCGCCTGGCGTCTCGATCGACAGTGGGATACCCGTGCGCAGATCGACACTCGGTAGGAATTCCTCGTCGATGGTCCCCTTGACGGTTGCATGCACCTCATTCAGACAGCGCGAACACTCCAGCGTCACGGGCGCCGTGTGACTGGCGTGCACCAGGATGCCTTCATTCGTCCGCGTGAGTCGGGCATGCCCGCGGACGGGCCCGCGCAGCGCTACATCGTGCGCGACCGCGGCTACTGCGTCGGCAAAATCGAACTCGCGGACGGCGCCAGGCAGCTCCTGGAGTAGCTGGGCAACATTGACCGAGACCATGGCACAAAAAACGCCGCCAGGGGCGGCGACACACGATGGCTCAGTATACGAAAAGGGCGCTCACGCTGAAGGCGAATCTCGTTTCAGACGCTGCGGCTCGAGCTCCTGGATGCCGCGATCGACGGTCAGTGTGATCTGGCCGACCTGCTCACGCAGGCGCTGCATGACCCGATAGGCGTACGCATCGGTCTCGCGCCGCATGCGCTCGGCCTCTTCGAGTGCGCGCTCCTCGATCTCGGCAGCGCGCGCCTCGGCAGTGCGCACCAGGTGGTGCTCGGCCAGCCGCGCGGCGATGTGCTCGTCCGCTTCGCGCACCAGGCGGTCCGCCTCGGCACGCGCGTCAGAGAGCAGCTGTTCGCGCTCCTGGGTGACGCGGCGAGCCGCTTTGATCTCGTCTGGAATCGAGACCCTGATCTGGTCGAGGATGTCCAGGATCTCCTGCTCGTCGACGAGCGTGCGCGACGTCAGTGGCAGGTGCGAGCCGCCGCCCAGGACTTCCTCAAGCTGGTCGAGCAGATACAGGATGTCCACCGCGATCACATTACCATCCGGCAAAGAGGCTGACGCGCGTGCGGCCATGGCGGCGCGTACTGGCGCATGGCAGCGGTCCGATCTCGGCAGGTGGCTCTTCTGCCGATGGCTGCTCCAGCACCACGACGCTGTCGGGTGTGAGCAGGCCGCCCCGCGTCAGCAGCGCCACTGTGTGCTGTAGCGCGCCGTTGTCGCCATAGGGCGGGTCGGCAAAGACAAGGTCAAACGGGCCACGCAAGCGGGGCAGCACCAGATGGACTGGACCGATCTGAACGAGGGCGTGATCGGTCAGGCCGGTCGCGCGCAGGTTGGCATCGATGATGCGCGTGGAGGCTCGATCGTGCTCCACGAACGTCGCGTGTTGGACGCCGCGACTGAGTGCCTCGATGCCCAGCGCGCCCGAGCCGGCGAACAGGTCAAGCACGCGCGGCCAGGCCAGGGCAGCCGCCAGCGCGCCTTCCTCATCGGGCTCGAAACCGCGCTTATACGCGAGTGCCTCGAGCATCGAGAAGATCGAGCCTTTGATCAGGTCGGCCGTCGGTCGGATGTCGGCTGCTGCCCGCAGGGGTCGTCCGCGCGCTGTTCCCGCGATCACGCGCACCGGATCTAGCTGGGCTCGCCGGCGCGGGCGACGAACTCGTCGAGATGCGCGTGCAGGGCAGCGTGTTCCGCCTTTGTCAGTTCAGGGTCGCTAGCGAGAATGCCGCTCGCAGCCGAGCGGGCTGACTCGATCAGTGGCGCATCGTCGAGGCGGGCGACCTTGAGTTCCGGCAGTCCGCTCTGGCGCACCCCGAAGTAGTCACCGGGGCCTCGCAAGCGCAAGTCGTGCTCGGCCAGCGTCAGGCCATTAGTGGTCTGCACAACCGCGGCCAGGCGCTCGTTCGCCTCGGGGTCGGGCAGATCGCTGAGCAAAATGCACACCGATGGGCGCTCGCCGCGCCCGATACGCCCGCGAAATTGATGCAGCTGCGCCAACCCGAAGCGTTCGGCGCCCTCGATGAGCATGACCGTCGCGTTCGGGATATCGACGCCGACCTCGACCACGGCCGTCGACACGAGGACGTCGAATTCGCGATCGCGGAACGCGCGCATTGTCGCGTCTTTCTCGGCTGGCTTCATCCGTCCGTGCAGCAGGCCGAGCCGGAGCGTGCTCAGCTCACCTGCGCGCAGGCGTTCGAACTCTTCGGTGGCCGCCTTGGCTTCGAGCACCTCGGACTCCTCGACAAGCGGACAGATCACGAAGGCCTGCTCGCCGCTCGCCGCGGCACGTCGTACACGTTCGTAGGCGTGATGGCGATCGGCCGAGCCGAGCAGGAGGGTGCGCGTCAGCTGCCGACCCGGCGGCATCTCGTCGATTGCCGACAGATCGAGATCGCCATAGAGGCTCAATGCCAGCGTGCGCGGAATCGGCGTCGCGGTCATAACCAGCAGGTGCGGCACGGCCTCGGTCGCCCGACGACGCAGTGTCACCCGCTGGCGCACGCCGAAGCGGTGCTGCTCGTCGACCACAACCAGGCCCAGGCGAGCGAACTCGAGCTTGTCCTGGATCAGCGCTTGCGTGCCCACCACCACATCGACCTCACCTGAGCCGACGGCGTCATACGTCCGTATCCTCTCCTTTCCCTTGACGCCGCCCGTCAGCAGTTTCACTTGTGGCTCACGTCCCAGCACACGAGCGAGCGTCGCGTTCGCGTACAGACGCGACAACGTCGCGTAGTGCTGCTCGGCCAGGATCTCGGTCGGCGCCATGAGCGCGCCCTGGTAGCCGTTGGCCGCGGCGTTGAGCAGTGCCAGGGCGGCGACGGCGGTCTTGCCGCTGCCGACCTCGCCTTGCAACAGGCGCGTCATCGGTTCGGGCCGCGCCAGGTCGGCCAGGATTTCGTCGCTTACTCGGCGCTGGGCACGCGTCAACTCAAACGGCAGCCCCTGCTCAAAGGCCTGCAGCGGAGCCGGCAGACGCGGCAGCGGCGTAGCTGGGCTCTGCTGCGCATGCAGTCGCCGCTGCAGAACCACGAGCTGAATCGTGAGGAGCTCCTCGAAGGCGAAGCGGCGACGTGCCTCGCTGGCCTCCTCGCGCGAAGCAGGAAAATGAAACTGGCGCAGGGCCTGGGCGATGGGCAGCAACTGGTGCGTGGCGAGGACTGCATCGGGCAGCGGATCGGGCACGGCCTGGGCGAAATGGCCGATCGCCCAGTGGACTCTGAAGCGCAGCTCACGATCGGTCAAGCCAGCCGTAAGCGGGTGAACTGGCACCAGCCCGCGCGTGTGGATCGGTGGACCATCGCCGCGCTCGTAGTCCGGGCTGTCGAAGAACACGTGGCGGCCCTGCAGGATCAGCTTGCCGCTCAGCGCTATAGCGTCGCCAGGTGCGACGCCGATGCGGGCGACGCCATGCCGTAGCCAGGTTGCCTGGACCGTACCTGTGGCGTCTCTGACCGTCGCCTTCAACTTCTTCAGGCCTCGCGGCAGGTTTTCTACTTCCAATCTTTCGAGGATCCCTAAGACAGACCCCTCTGACTGGAAGAACAGCTCGGCGATGGGCGACGTGGGTGGATACGGGATGTGGCGTGTTGGAAAGTGGAACAGTAAGTCTTTGATCGAGCGCAGTCCGAGGCGGGAGTACAGTCGGGCGCGGACGGGGCCGATGCCTTTGAGATCCTGAATCGCGGTGTCCAGCGTGAGGCCGTACGGCGGGGTCCCCATGACAACCCGCTCGCGTACATCGATCAAGGTTGGAAACGGAGGCGGGGCCAGGCCTGGGAGTCGGTCGCTAGCTGATGGTGACGGCACCGGCTCGGCGCGCGGGCGCGTGACGCCCGCGCGGCTCGGGGCAGTCGACAACGTGTCGGCGACTTGCTTGATGCGTTTGGCGCGCTCACCTGTCGACAGCGATGCGTAGTCCGCCAGCAACACCGAAGCTTCGTGGACCTTCGGATCGGGAGACGACTCGGCGAAGTTGCCCCAGAAGGCCGCCAGGCCACCGATCACTTTGCGGTCGCGACAGCCGTCAAATGCCTCCGCCATCAAGATCTTGAGGGCGTTCTGGAGATCAGCGGGCAAGGAGAACGGCGACCCCGACCAGGCCTGGTCCGCCATGGGTGCCGACGACCGGACCAAGCTCGCCGCGGTCGATGGTTAGCTCGGCGAACTTCTCCTGGAGCTGCCGCGCGGCTTCGGCGGCGTTCGGACCGGCGTCGCCATCGATCACACCAATCCGCTCGACCGGCCCCATCGCCACGACCAGCTCGACCAGCCGGCGCAGCGCGCTGTTCATGGTGCGTACGCGCTCGACCGGTGCCACTTCGCCGTCGCGCACGCTGAGAATCGGTTTCACGCTGAGCAGTGTCCCAGCCAGTGCCGCGGCGCGGCCAATTCGACCGCCGCGCTGCAGAAACTCGAGCGTTTCGACCAGCGCCAGGATGCGCAGTCTCGGCCGAGCCTCTTCGACCTGCTGCACGATCTCTGCGAGCTCCTTGCCCTCTTCGGCGAGTCGGGCCGCGAGCTCAACCAGCCATGAGATGCCGATGGAGACTGAACCTGAGTCGACCACCTGGACGCGTGCCGGATCGACCGATTCGGCTGCGCGCCGGGCGACGTCGTAGGTGGCGCTGAGCTTGGCGGCCAGGTTGACCGAGACAACGCCATCGTGCTCTTTGAGCAGGTCGCGATAGACGGTCTCGAACGCCGCCATGCTCGGCGCGCCCGTCTTGGGTAGACTCCTGGTCGAGCGCAGCCGGCGATAGAAGTCCGCTGTGGTCAGGTCGATCTTGTCGCGAAACGTCTGACCATCCCAGTTCACCACCAGCGGCACCATGACCGGCTGATAGCGCTCGACCAGCGCTTGCGGCAAATCGGCAGTGCTGTCAGTGACGACCGCGATTGAAGCGGCCATTAGCGGTTAGCCATTAGCTATTGTGTTAGTGTCACAGGTTCGACTCGCTTGCATGCTAATTGCTAAGAGCTAATTGCTAACTGCTTATTCAAGCGAAACCACGTACGGATAGTGCGGCTGGCCGCCGCACAGCACCTCGACATTGAGGCCCTGGTGCGCATCCCGCACGCGCGCCGCGAGTGCGTGCGCGGCGGCCTCCGTTTCGTCGGCGCCGTAGTACACGGTCACGATCTCGAGCGAATCAATGGCCGCCAGATCGAGCGAGCGCAGCACCGCCTCGTCAACCGAGTCAGTGGCCAACGCCACCTGGCCATCGAAGATGCCCAGCACCTGACCGGCGCGGACCATGATGCCGTTCACCTCGGCGTCCCGCACGGCGTGGGTGACCTCGATCGTATGGACTGCGCTCACCGCGTGCTCCATCGCCGAGACGTTGGTGTCCAGATCGGCCTCGTAGTTGAAGGCGAGCAGCGCCCCTATGCCCTGCGGCACCGTGCTCGTCGAGACGACTCGCACCTCATGCGGCGTCAGCTCGCCAACGTGGCGCGCGGTCAGCACGATGTTGCTGTTGTTGGGTAGGACGATCAGCTCCTTGTAGCCCGAGCTGTTGACGGCGGCCAGGATGTCCTGGACGCTCGGGTTCATCGTCTGACCGCCCGGCACGACGGTTGCGCCCATGCTGCGGAAGATCCGCGCGAAGCCGTCGCCCGCGGCGACGGCGATCACGCCGACCGAGGTCACCGGCTCAGCGCTCTCGGCGGCGATCGCCGCGCGCTGCCCGCTCGCCGCGAATGCCTCGTGTTGCAGCTGCATGTTCTCGACTTTGATCTTGACCAGCGTGCCGTGGTCGACGGCGTACTCGAGGGCCTGGCCGGGCCGAAGCGTGTGGACGTGCACGCGCAGTAGGTCCGCATCGCCGACGGCGATTACCGAGTCGCCCAGGGACTCCATGGATTCCTTGAATTCGTCGGCCGCGACATCGCATTCGCGCAGGAGAAACTCGGTGCAGAAGCCGAACGTCGACCCCTGTTCCTCAACGCCCTCGAGGAGCGCCCGATCGTGCGGCCGTGCTTCCGCGGCCTGCTCGAGCGAACGGCCGGTCGACCACATCCACGTCGCTTCGATGATGACGCGGTAGCCCTCGCCGCCCGAGTCGACCACACCCGCCTTACGCAACACCTCGAGCTGCGACGGTGTCGCGGCCACTGCTTCCGTAGCCGCGTGCAGTGCCGCCTCGAGTACCGCCGACAGCGTGCTGGCCGAGGCCGCCGCGGTTTGCGCGCCATTACCCGCCAGCCGCGCGACGGTCAGGATCGTGCCTTCGACGGGCCGGCTCACGCCGCGGTAGGCCATTTCGCTGGCCTGCGTCAGCGCATTGGCGAGACCCTGCGGCGTCAACTCAACCGCATCGAACAGCGCTTGCGAGAAGCCGCGCAGCAGCTGCGACAGGATGACGCCCGAGTTGCCGCGCGCCCCGAGCATGGCCGCCTCGTATGCTGCGCGAGCAACCTCGGCTACGCTCGCCTGGTCGGGCATTGCGCGCAGCGCTTGCGCCGCCGCCTGGAACGTCAGCGACATGTTGGTGCCGGTGTCGCCATCGGGCACCGGGAACACGTTCAGCGCATTGATGCGCTCGGCGTTCGCGTCCAGCCAGCTCGAGGCAGCGACAAACGCGGCTCTCAGGTCGGCACCCGTCGCGCGGGTGCGTTCGCGTGCCGCCGTATCGGTCGGCGTGGTCATGCCTCGGCGCCCTATGCTAGCCTACCCCCAATCGTGTCCAGTCGTTGTGAGATTTGTGGCAAGGGCGTGGCCTTCGGCCACAACGTCAGCCATTCGAACCGCAAGACCAATCGACGTTGGCTGCCCAACATCCAGAAGACCAGCGTGCTCGTGGGTGGCGTGCCGCGGCGCATCGACGCCTGCACGCGCTGCATTCGCACGTTGCGCAAACAGCCCGTCGCTTAGGCCTTTCTGAGGGCGCGCACGTTGGCTTCGACGTTCCCGTCGGCGTAAACGAAGCTGCCCGCGACGATGACGCTCGCGCCCGCCTGCACGACATCGGGCGCATTGGCCAGCTTGATGCCGCCGTCGACTTCGAGCTCGCACGCCGGGTTGCAGCGGTCGATCAATTCGCGCGCCGCGCGTAGCTTGCGTAGCGCGTTCGGGATGAAGGATTGACCGCCGAAGCCGGGGTTGACGCTCATCACCAGCAGCAGATCCAGGTCGTCGACAAGGTCGGCCGCATGCACCACGGGCGTCCCAGGATTCAGCGCCAGGCCGGCCCGCGCGCCAGCCGTGCGAATCTCCGACAGCGCGCGGTGTGGGTGGCGGTCGGCTTCGAGGTGGATGGTCAGCCAACTTGCGCCCGCATCGACGAACTGTTTGACATAACGTGACGGCGCATCGATCATCAGGTGCACGTCGAGCGGGAGCGACGTCGCGCGGCGGATGGCTTCGACAATCGGAAAGCCGAGCGTGATGTTGGGCACGAACAGCCCGTCCATGACGTCGACGTGGATCCAGTCCGCGCCGCCTGCTTCAGCCTGTTGGACCGCGTCTGCGAGATGGCCGAAGTCCGCATTCAAGATGGACGGCGCAATCTTCATGCGGGCAGCGCGAGCCGCTCCTTCTTCTCGGCCAGGCGTAGCTGGCCGCATGCGGCCAGGATGTCGCGGCCGCGGTTGACGCGGATGGTGGCCGCGATCCCGTGCTCCTGCAAGCGCGCCTCAAACGCGAATGCCGCGGTTGTCGTGGGCGCATGCAGCGTGGCGTCCTCAGACGGATTGAGCGGAATCAAGTTGACGTGACACAGCCGGCCGCGCAGCAGCCTGGCCAGGTCGTCCGCCTGCACCAGGCTGTCGTTCTTGCCCGCAATGAGCGTGTACTCGTAGCTGACACGCCGACCTGTACGGGCGGCATAACGGTCCGCGGCGGCGACAAGCTCGGCGATCGGCCAGCGGCGATTGACCGGCATCAACGCCGAGCGGTCGTCGTCGTTGGCCGCGTGCAAAGAGATCGCCAGTCCAATCTGCAGCCCCTCTTCGGCGAGTCGATCGATGTGGGGGACCAGGCCCGATGTGGACAGTGTGATGCGTCGTGCACCAAGGCGCAGGCCTTCGGGATGGACCAGCAAGCGGATCGCGCGCAAGGTTTCCTCATAGTTCGCCAGCGGCTCACCCATGCCCATGAACACCACGTTGGTGACGGGTTCGGCGGCGTTGTTGAAGCGCAGCACCTGCTCGACGATCTCGCCCGCATCGAGATTACGCGCGAAGCCGAACTGACCCGTGACGCAGAAGACGCAGCCCATGGCGCAGCCCGCCTGGGTGCTGACACACACCGTCTTGCGGCCAGTCCGGGTTTTCATCTCGACCGCTTCGATCTGCTGGTCATCGTGCAGCCGCAACAGCAGTTTGGATGTCAGGCGGTCGACTGACTTCAGCCGCCGGACTTCCTGGCTGGCAGTGGTTGGTAGGCGTCGGCGCAGCCCGAGCGGAAGGTCGGTCATGAGCGCTGGGTCCAGCGCTCCGCGCCGATGCAGCCAGTGGAACACCTGCCGACCGCGATAAGCAGGCTCATCCAGCTCGGCGACGAGGGTCTCGAGCTCGTGCGGAAACAGGCCGGCCAGGGTCCGCTGCATCACGGCCGAACTATGCCACGCTCAAGGTTGCCCTGTTGAAACCGGGGTAGCCCCGTGAGAACTCCGCGCCAGACTGCGGCCGCCGGCCTTCCAGCACCACCTCGTCGAGGCGCAGGCCGCCGTGGCCGGTCCCCACAACCGGCTGCCCGCCGACGGCGTCGACCATGCCGGGCGCAGCCGTGGCATCTACGGGCCACCCGCGCAGGATCTTCAGCAGTCGACCGTCCCACATCGTGAAGGCCTGTGGCCAGCCACGATACGCGCGCACCTTGTTCCAGATCGTCTCGGCGGATTGCGACCAGTCAATGCGCGCGTCGTCGCGCGCGATGCGTTTGCAGTACGTGGCCAGCGAGTCATCCTGCGGTACGTCCTGGTCGCGCCCAAGCGCATCGACCAGGAGTCGTGCACCCAGCGCGGCCAGGCGCGGCTCCAGTGTCAGGTAATCGTCCTCGGGTGCAATCGGTACCCGCTCTTGAAGGACGATGGGACCAGCGTCCAGAGCCTGCACCAACCGCATGATGGACACTCCGGTTTCGGTGTCGCCAACCAGGAGCGCGGCCTGGATGGGCGCCGCGCCACGCCAGCGCGGCAAGAGCGACGGGTGCACATTCAGAATTGGCGCGATCTCGAGCACGTTGTTCGGAATCAGCGCGGCGAAGGCTGCCAGCGCCATCGCCTCGGCGCCAACGGCACGCAGGCGCGCCTCGGCTTCCGCGCCGCGCACACTCGTGGTTTGCCACAGTGGTAGGTCGTGCGCGCGAGCGTAGGCGGCGACGGCGGGTGGCGTCGAGCGCTGGCCGCGGCCCGCGGGGCGGTCGGGTTGGGTGACCACGAGCGCGACGTCATGTCCTGCCGATTTCAGCGCGGCCAGGCTCGGTACTGCGAACAATGGACTACCAAGGAAGATCAGACGCACAAACCACCCCGTATAATCGCGGCCCGGCTTCTCAGAGACTGGATCTCGACCGTGACCTGCACGTGCGTAGGTGAGTTCCTCTGACGCTGTAGAACCAATCGCCTTGGCTAACCCCTTCAACAGTGTCATGGGCATGTTTTCCCGGGATATCGGGATCGACCTGGGCACGGCCAACACGCTCGTTCTCGTGCGCGGAAAAGGCATCGTCATCAACGAGCCCTCGGTCGTCGCGATCGATGCCAAGACCAAACGGCCACTGGCCGTCGGCGCTGACGCCAAGCGCATGGTTGGGCGTACGCCGGCCAACATCGTCGCCGTGCGCCCGCTGAAGGACGGCGTGATCAGCGATTTCGACGTGACCGAGCTGATGCTGCACTACTTCATCCGCAAGGTGCATGAACGGTTTACGATTGTGCCAAAGCCGCGCGTCGTGATTGGCATCCCATCGGGCGTGACCGAAGTCGAGCGGCGCGCTGTACATGACGCGGCGATCGAGGCGGGTGCCCGTGAAGCACATCTGATCGAGGAGCCGATGGCGGCGGCAATTGGCGCCGGCCTGCCGATTACCGAGCCGGCCGGATGCATGATTGTCGACATTGGTGGTGGCACAACCGAGGTCGCCGTCATCTCGTTGGGCGGCATAGTTGTGGCCCGCTCGATTCGCATTGCCGGCGATGAGATGGACATGAATATCCAGATGTACATGCGTCAGCGTCACAACTTGCTGATCGGCGAACGCATGGCCGAAGAGGTCAAAATCGCCGCCGGGAACGCCTACTATGGGCTCAATGGCCGCACGCCTGATCAGCGTGTCGTGGTGCGTGGACGCGATCTGGTGACGGGGTTGCCTTCCGAGCTGGAAGTGGGTGGCGACGAGATTCGTGAAGCCATCGCCATGTCGGTCAATGCCATTGTCGATGCCGTCACCGATACCATCGAAGAGACACCGCCCGAACTGGTTGCCGATATGATGGCACGAGGAATCACGCTTGCCGGCGGCGGTTCACTATTGCCAGGTTTGGCCGATTTGCTCTCGCGACGTACAAAGATGCATGTCCTTCTGGCGGAAGATCCGCTCGGTTGTGTCGTACGTGGCACGGGTAAGGTCTTGAACGAGTTGGAAGTTCTGCGTAAGGTACTCGTGGATCAACACTCCGGACGGCCACTGTATCGGAGATGATGAGCGAACCCCCGCGCCGGCGACTTCCCCGATGGGTAAGTACCCTGGTCGTCGTTTCGGTCGCCGCGGTGTTCCTCCTGCCGGGTCTGGGTCGGCCACTCGAAAGCATGGGCGCGACGGCCATTGCGCCACTGCAGATGGGTATCTCCGAAACTCTGGACGAAGCGTCCAACTTCGTCGAGACCGTCCAGCGCGTACGCAACCTGGCCACTGAAAACGCCGACTATCGCGATCAGGTCGATCAGCTTCAATCCGAGATCGTTCGGATGCACGAGCTCGAAGTCGAAAATCGTGATCTGCGCAACCTGCTGGGCATGAAGGAGCGCACTGGGCCGGCCGCGCTCATCCCGGTGTCGGTCATCGCGCGCGATGACACGCCCTACGTTCAGGCAGTGACCATCGATCGCGGTGCGAGCGATGGGGTGCGTCAGGATGCCGTGGTGATCACTCACAAGGGCCTGGTCGGGCGCGTCGAACGGGTCAACCCTACCTCGGCCAAAGTGCGCCTCATCAACGACCTGAACAGCTCGGTGGGCGTGCGCCTGCAGACTGAAGCGCGCACCACTGGCGT
Source organism: Chloroflexota bacterium (assembly GCA_036506475.1). Classification (GTDB taxonomy): domain Bacteria; phylum Chloroflexota; class UBA6077; order UBA6077; family CF-72; genus CF-72. The sequence goes on along the minus strand of DASXRR010000147.1, from coordinate 2,745 downwards.
GTTGCGCGGACAGTCGCAGGGCAACTCGCTGGTTATCGCCTTCATTCGCCAGGACGACCCGGTTCAGCCGGGCGACACGGTGCTTACCTCGGGCCAGGGCGAAGTTTTCCCCGAGGGCTACGTAGTTGGCAAAGTCGCGCGCGTCGAGCGCAAAGATGCCGACCCATTCCAGGCCGCCGTTGTCGAGCCCGCGGTGGCGATGGACAAGCTAGAGCGCCTGTACGTCCTCGCGGACAGCGGCAAGTAGTTTTCTTCGAGCGTACGCCGCCGTTAGCGCACGCGCCGCGCGGAAAGTCTTTCTTCTCTGAAGAGAAGCAGGGTCTGGAGGAATGAACAGGCTCGTCAGTGCGTCAGGCTCCACCGTCGCTGCGTGCGGAAAGCCCTTCCGTGAAAGCAGCGGCAGGGGAGTTGCCATTTTCGCGTGGCGGGAGGCCAAATCCGTAGTCCCAGGAGTCTGCATTTCTTCACCGAAGAAAGGCCCCTCCGCGTGGCGCGTGCAATAACGGTGCGGCCCGACCTCTACAAGCCGTTACTGCCTCCAGAGTCTGCATCTCTTCACCGAAGAAAGGCCCCTCCGCGTGAGCGTGTGCGGTGACGGCGGCGTACGCTAAACGACGCCAATGCGTTTCCTGGTGGCAGCGGGCCTGCTCCTCGTTGCAGCAGTCTTGCAGTCCATTGTCGGCCCGAGCTTGCCGGTGGTCCGCGGGCGGCCGGATTTTGCTCTGGTGGTGGTGCTCGCCTGGGCGATGCTGCGCGGCTCGACCGAAGGTGCCATCGTCGGCTTCCTGGGTGGCATCCTGGTCGACTCGGTCGAATACACCCCGTTCGGCGTACATAGCGCCCTGCTGGGCGTAGCCGGCTACCTGGTTGGCCTGCCTGAGGTGAATGTCAACCGCGGCAACCTGCCCTACTTCCTGGGCACGGCCGCGCTCGCCACGCTGGCCTATCACACGTTGCTGTTTCTGCTGCTCCAGGCGCGCGGTCTGGGCCTGCCGCCGCTCGTCGAGACCTACGCGATCGCTCTGCCGGCGGCAATCCTGAATGCGCTGCTGCTCGTGCCCACGTTCATGATCTGTCGCCGACTGCTGCGCGCACTCAGCGGCTGGACGCAGCTGCGCCTGTGAGCAAGGCTGGTGACATCGCGGTGGCGGTAGCGCCTAGCCGCGAAATTGCCGAGATGTGGGCCGGACTGCTCGTCGAAGCCGGTATCGCCTATCGCTTGACGCCCGCCCAGGTCGGCGACACCGGCCTGGTGCCGAGCCTCGCCGCCTGGGAGGTGCGGGTCGACGCGATCGACGCCACGCGGGCGCTCGAGCTCCTTCCGTCAGCCGACGCCGACGACCTCGACGAAGACGAAGACCAGGAAGACGAAAACGGCGACGACGCCTATGACCCGGACCTTGATGCCCCGCCCGCCGCCAGTGGCGGTAGCAGCCTCCGATGGGTCATCATCGCCCTTGCCGTGGCGATCGCCCTGATCATCGTCTTTGTCGGCGCGCGCTACGCGGGCTGATGCGCGAGAACCGCTGGCAGCAATTCGATCTGGTCATCGTGGCCTGCGTGTTCGGCCTGGTCATAGCCGGCGTGGCGATGATCCACAGTGCCACTTGCGGCTCACCCTGCACAGGCCTGATTCCGCCGAGTAGTTACGCCATCCGCCAGGGCCTGTCGGCCGCCGCCGGTTTTGGCCTGCTCGCGTTGATCAGCCTGATCGACTACCGGCTCTATCGCGTGTACGCACTGCATCTGTATGGCTTTGCCCTGGCGTTGTTGATCGTCGTGCTGATCATTGGCCGCGGTGGCGCCGACGATGACTATGGCGCCAAGCGCTGGATCAATCTCGGTGTCTTCGATTTGCAGCCGTCAGAGGTGGCCAAGCTCGCCGTGCTCGTTGCTCTGGCGCGGGTGCTGGGTGATAAAGGCCCTGGCCCGCTCACGTTCCGCCGGCTGATGGTCTCGCTTGTTCTGGTCGGGGCGCCAATCGTGCTCGTGTTCGCCGAGCCCGACCTGGGTACGTCACTGTCGTTCCTGACGATCTGGGTGACGATGGTGCTCGTCGCCGGGCTGCGCTGGCGGCACGCCATTTTGCTCGCCGTCGCGGGCACCGCGTCGATGCCATTGGTCTGGTTGGGCATGCGCGACTACATGCGCGAGCGGCTCGTGACGTATGTCGGGACGCTCGTCGACCTGGAGCATGCCGCATTCGACGAGGGCTACAACATCTTGCAGGCGCGCATCAGCATTGGCTCGGGCGGCCTCTTTGGGCGCGGCTATCTCGAGGGCATGCAAAGCCAGCTCGGGTTCCTGCGCATTACCCAGTCCGACTTCATTTTCTCGGCCGCGGCCGAAGAGCTCGGATTTATTGGCGCCAGCGTACTGTTCTGTCTGTTTATGGTGTTGCTGTTCCGGGTCACGCGCGCGGCTGATCTGTCGCGTGACGAATTCGGACGGCTGCTGGCATTCGGAGTTGGCGCAATGATTCTGTTTCAAGCGGTTGCCAATCTGGGCGCAAACTTGACGCTGCTCCCGGTCACGGGCATACCGCTGCCGTTCATCAGCTACGGCCGGACGTCATTGCTGACCAACCTGGCTGCTTTAGGCATCGTGCAGAGTGTGCTGTTGTATCGACTCAAGTACCGCTACTGAGCGGTCTGACGGGGGAATTGCATCATGCCGCAACTCGTAGGCGCGGTCATCGTTCTCGTCCTACTGTTTGTCATCGCCACGTCGGCGATCAAGATCGTC
>DASXRR010000146.1:0-10509 GCA_036506475.1 Chloroflexota bacterium | reverse complement strand
TAGCCGCGTTCGTCAGCCTTGAAGGCGGTTCGGTTGTCGGCCTTCATGAGCGACATACAGAACTGATTGAGCCAGTACCCCTGCCGCGAGCGCTGGGCATCGAACACTGTCGTGCCTGGGATGTCGTCGTACTCGTGCATCGCACTTAATGTAACGCTGCTTCGGGTCGGGGGAGCACTCGTGCTCGTACAGCGTCTCCGGGTCGGGGGAGCTTGCAGCCCCCCCGCCGCCAGTCGCTGCTCCGCTCGTTCCTCGCTGTGCGCTCCTTCCCGCGGCGACCCCCCGAAGCAGGGGCTATTCGCCAATGGCTACCACTTGGCAGGCTCGGCACGCGCGGCGTTGGCGCGTCTCGGCCGTCAGGCTCGGCACGCGCGGCGACATTGGCGTGGCTCGGCGCTCAGGCCCAGCACGGCGGATGTCGGCGCGTCCCGGCCCTCAGGCTCAGCATGCCGGGCCGTTGGCGTCGGCGCGTTTCGGCCCTCGACGCTGCATGGCCGCCGGCGGGCACAGCGGCCACTGTAGACGCTGCACTCGCATTCGTTGTTGGCCGGCGGATGTGTCCCATTGGCGAATAGCCCCTGTTGCGGGGGGTCGCCGCGGGAAGGAGCGCATAGCGAGCTTGCGAGCGGAGCAGCGACTGGCGGCCGGGGGGCGCGCAGCGCTCCCCCGACCCGGAGAATGCGCACGAACACGAGTGCGCTAGAAGTCTTTTAAGCTAAGGGCAGCCATATGCCTTCCGTGCTCGTAACACGCCGCTTTCCTGAGGGATCGACGCAACCCCTGCTGGCGGCTGGCCTGGACATCGTGCAGTGGGAGCACGAGGACCCGATGTCGCGTGCGGTCCTGCTCGACAAAGTCAAGAGCGTCCAGGGCATGCTGGCGAGTATCACCGAGCGGGTCGACCAGGAGCTGCTGGATGCCGCGCCGTCACTGCGGGTGGTTGCCGAGTACGGCGTTGGCTACGACAACATCGACGTCACGGCGTGCTCGAAGCGTGGTGTCGTGGTGTGCAATACGCCGGGCGTGCTGGCCGAAACGACGGCGGACCTCACGTGGGCGCTCATTCTGGGTGCGAGTAGACGCATCGGCGCCGGCATCGAACACGTCAAGCACGGCCACTGGGGCGCCTGGAATCCGAACACATTGCTCGGCCTCGACGTGCACCATCGCACGCTGGGCATCGCCGGCTTGGGCGCGATCGGCTGGCAAGTCGCCAAACGGGCGCTGGGCTTCGACATGCGGGTGCTGTACATCAGTAAGCGGCCGCATCCCGAGCTCGAGGCGCGCGCGCCAGTGACTCGCGTCGACCTGGACACGCTGCTGCGCGAGAGTGATTTCGTCAGCATCCACGTGGCCCTCACCGCCGAGACACGGCATATGTTTTCGGCGGCGCAGTTCAAGGCGATGAAGAACAGCGCCTACCTGATCAATGTCGCCCGCGGCGCGGTGGTCGACCAGCCGGCGTTGTACGACGCGTGCCAGCGCGGCGAGATCGCCGGCGCCGCGCTGGACGTGACCGATCCAGAGCCAATGCCGGCAGGTGACCCACTGCTCAGCCTACCCAACGTGCTCGTCGTTCCGCATGTCGGCAGCGCGACGGTCGCCACCCGCGTTCGGATGGGCACGCTGGCGTCGGAGAACATCGCCGCCGTGCTCGCGGGCACCCAACCGCCGACACCAGTCAATCCGGAGATTCTGGATGCGGTAGTCGGTCGAAGTCCGTAGCTCATCTGGCCTGGCCGATGATTTTGTCGGTCTCGTAGTTGAGGATGATGATCCCGTGGTCGAGCGTAGTCGACCCGGCCAATCGGAAGCTGACCGACGGCGCTGGGCCAAACAGCAAGTCGCTCGGGCTGCCATGGCCCAGGATTAGCGGGTGCACCCACAGTCGAAGCTCGTCGAGCAGGCCATGCTCGAGCATGAGACGCGAGACGGCGCCGAAACCGTACTGCACGATGTCCTTGCCGGGCGACTCCTTGAGCAAGGTAATAGCAGCCACCACATCGCCATCGATAACCTGGGTGTTGTTCCACTCCGGATCCTTCAGCGTCGTCGAGACGACATACTTTGGCATGCTGTTGATGTGGTCGGACATTGGATCGCCCGAACGCGTCGGCCACACCGGCGCGAAGACCTCATAGGTGCGCCGGCCCATCAGCAGCGCGTCGCACGACAGCAGCAGATCGGACTGAATCTGGTCCCAGCGTTCGTCGCGCGGACCGAGCGACGGCCACAGATGCGGCCCTTCGATCACACCATCGAGCGTGATGTAGGTCGCGTTGATGATCTTACGCATACGCACATTCCCTCTTCAAACGGTTGTGTTTCCAATCACTATGAGCGGTTGGTTTTGATGCCGCGGGTCGCATGAGAGTCATCTGGCGAGCTGGTGTGGCCTCACTTCGCACCAGGGCTGTCGGGCTCGCGAACCCAGAGTTCACGAAGCTCTGGATCGGGCAGAGCGTCTCGCTTGTCGGCGATCAAGTGACCCTGTTGGCATTGCCTCTGACGGCTGTGACTCTTCTGTCTGCCTCACCCTTCCAGATGGGATTGCTCGCAGCGGCGGAGGCTGCACCGTGGCTCATAGTCAGCTTACCGGCCGGCGCTTGGGTTGACCGACTACCACGTAAGCGCATCCTCATTGTGGCCAATGTGGGCAGGGCAGGGCTCCTCGTGTCGATTCCGATTGCCGCCACTTTGGGGCAGTTGCGTATCGAGCACCTGTACATCGTCGGCGCGCTACTAGGTACGTTGAACATTCTGTTTTCGACGGCAGTCCAGGCGTTCACGCCGAGTTTCATCGGCCGGAGCGAGCTCGTCGCAGCAAACACGAGAATGCAGATTTCGAGCTCGCTCGCACAGAGCGGCGGACCTGGACTCGCCGGGATCCTGGTTCAGCGTTTGAGCGCACCCGCGGCTCTGAGCGTGGACGCGGCATCCTTTCTACTCTGTGCCCTGCTCATATTCTGGATCAAACTGCCTGACACGCCTTCCTCGTCGGGAAGGCGACGCGCACTTGCAAGCGAAATACTCGAAGGGATCAATTGGCTGGTGCGTAACCCCATTCTGCGCGCGCTTGTCCTGAACGTGGCGAACTTCAGTCTCGCGTTCAATATGGTTTCCGCAATTTACGTACTGTACCTTACGCGCGAGCTGGATCTGTCGCCGGCTGTGTTAGGTGTCATCGTCGCCATGCGCGGAGTAGGCAGCGTCGTAGGCTCAATAGCGGTGCTTGGATGGGCTGGGAAACTCGGAACTGGACGTAGCCTGCTGTCTGCCACTGGACTCGGCAGTGCCGGACTGCTTCTAGTGCCCATCGCTGACGGGCCGTCCGCTGCCCTCATGCTCGCCTTTGGCCAGTTCGCGTTCGGGATAGGCATGCCGCTCTTCAGCGTGTACCAAACCAGTTTGCGCATGGCACTTACTCCTGATCAGTTACAGGGCCGGGTCACTGCGAGCTTTCGATTCTTTGCGCAGGGGCCAGCTCCGCTCGGTGCACTGCTCGGTGGAGCTCTCGGCGCCGCCCTTGGACTGCGCCCGGCTATCTTGCTGGGGGCCGTCTGCGCAGTGATCGCGATCGTCTGGTTAGTCGCCTCGCCCGTAAGACGACTCGCAGCTTTACCGACCGCGGCAGCGCCAAACTAAGCCGCGTCGCCCGAGTCACATGAGCAGGTGCTTCAGTGCCGAGCGCGCCTGTCGATAGTTATTATGTGAACTTTCCGGGCCGCCCGCCGCGCGACCTCCTGGGGCGAGTCCGTTGGGGCTTCTTGCTCGCGCTGCTGGTGTGCATTGCGACCACCGTGGCCCAGACCATCGCGGCCACGGGGGTGCCACTGTCCTGGCGGACGGTCGGCGTTGTGCTCGAGCTCGGGCTGGCGGCGGGCTCTATTCTGGGCCATCGACGCGGCCACTTCGGACCGCTCAGCGGCCTCCTGGCGGCGGGCGCGCTCGCCGCCATCGGCGTTGCGATGGGCGATCCGTTCAGGGCGACCGAGCTGATCTACGTCGGCCTGTTCCACCAATCGCTGTTCCGTTCCTGGCGTTCCACCGCGACCACGACGGCCGCGCTCATGCTGGCCCTGGTCGCGAGTATCACGCTGTCGACGTACCTCGTCCCGTCATTCAGATGGGACCTGTTCGAAGTGGTGCTGCAGATCCCAGCGGTGCTGCTGGTGGGCGTCATCCACATCCTGGGCGTAACTATCGGCCGCCACGAGCGTGCAGCGATCCGTGAACGCGCCCTGGCCGTGACCGGATCGGACCTCGTCGCGGCGAGCAGTCGCGCTGAGGTCTACGCCGCGGCAATCGCCGGCGCACAAGCGCTCGTGGCGCCACACGCTCGAGCCGCGGTGACACTCGGCGTCGGCCCCGTCAACCAGATGCGCATCGTTGCGAGCACCGGCGACCGTGGACACAACCTCAGCGATCGTTTCGTCGATCTGACCCGTGTCCCCGCAATTAGCGTTCTGCTGACGGAGGCCCGACCAGGCGAAATCAACGCGGAGGTCGTCAATCAACTCCGGCGAGTTTTGGGGGAAAGCGAGAGGCGCCCTGAAGCAACCTTGTTCGTCAGTCCGCTGACCGTGCAGGGCGACTTGCGCGGAGTCCTGGCCGTCATCACCGCCAGCTCATTGCCCGAAGAGTGCAAGGCTGGACTGACCACCCTTGGCTGGGAGGTCGCACTCGCGCTCGAAACGATAGATCTCAACGACCGATTGCGGCACCAGGCCTTCCACGATCCACTGACGAATCTCGGCAATCGAACGCTACTCGCCGAACACGCGCGCGCGGCCCTGGAGTCGACGACCGGCACCGACCGTCATACCGCGTTGTTGCTGCTCGATCTCGACAGCTTCAAGATGATCAACGACACGCTCGGACACGCCGCGGGCGACCGGATGCTGGTCGAGGTCGCCGAGCGACTGACGCACTGTCTGCCAGAGCAGCACTGCGCGGCGCGCCTCGGTGGCGATGAATTCGCAGTCCTCTTGCGTGACCTGGAGCGTCCCCACGAAGAAGCATTCGCAATCGCCGAGTGCCTACTGCTCGCGCTGCGCCAGCCGCTGCCGCTGGACGGCAAAGGGATCGTCCCCGAAGCCAGCATCGGTGTCGCGGTCGGGACCGCTGGCGCCAGCATTGAAACGCTGCTGCGCGACGCAGACCTGGCGATGTACGCAGCCAAACGCGCAGGCAAAGGCCGTTATGTGATGTTCGAAGCCGGCTTGCGCGAAGCTGCCCTCCAGCGCCTGGAGCTTGATGTCGAGCTGCGCCACGCACTCGAGAACAATCAATTCGAGCTGCACTATCAACCCATAGTCCGGCTTGGCACCGGAGACCTGATTGGTTTAGAGGCACTGATCCGCTGGCGGCATCCACGCCGCGGACTCCTGGCGGCAGGCGAATTCATTCCGCACGCCGAGCAATCCGGACTCATCGTGCCCATCGGTCAGTGGGTGCTCTGGGAAGCGTGCCGTCAGGCGCGTGCCTGGCAGCTCCGCTCTCCGTCACTCGCGCCAGTGCGCGTCGGCGTCAATGTCGCGCCTCGCCAGCTGCAGCAGCTGGATCTGGAGCAGCTGGTGCGCGAGGCGCTCCACGACACCGGACTGGCACCGGAGCGCTTGACGCTCGAATTCACCGAGAGCGGCCTGGTCGAGCGGACCGACGAGATGATCGAGCAACTGCGCGCAGTGAAAGCGCTTGGGGTGCACCTGGCGCTGGACGATTTCGGCACCGGCTATTCGTCGCTGGCGTATCTACGTCACTATCCGTTCGACGCGGTCAAGATCGATCGTTCCTTTCTGCGCGCGATCGACACTGACCCGCATCAGGCAGCCTTTGTGAGCGCCATCGTGACGCTCGCGCACACGTTGGGCATGCGGGCAGTTGGCGAAGGTGTCGAGTCCGCGGCCCAAGGTGCTCAGCTGCGCGCGCTGGGGTGTGATTTCGGCCAGGGCTTCCATTACGGCCGTCCAATACCCGCCTCCGCCGTCGATGCCTGGCTGGACGATCTGGCCCAAATCGCGGCCTGATACACGACTGTAATGTCCGCGCGCCACGCCATCTGACGGCAACGCCGATACCTGCTGTGGGACGCGGCGGGGGCCGCTACCCCAGACGGTATTGTCGGAGAGTGGTGGTCATGTTGGCTCGAGTTTCCCGTGTGTCGATCGGCACACGTGTGTTGATTGCAGGCGCGTTGTGCTTGCTCGGCTTATCAGCCGTAACGTTGTTCGTCGTCAAAGTGCAGCTCGAGCAGGCGATGCTCACCCAGTACAAAGCCATGATCATGGCGCGCGGCAACTTCCATCGCTATCTGGTCGATGAGAAGGGCGTGGCTTCGATCAGCAACGGCAAGCTGACGTTCGGCTCGTATGTCGCCAACGACGACTTCTCGATCGTCGACACAGTCAAGGACAAGACGGGCTCCGAAGCGACGCTCTTCCAGCTCATTGACGGTAAGCTCATCCGCGTTACGACCACGGTCCCGAAAGCCGACGGCTCCGGCCGCGGTGTCGGGACTGAGCTGATTGGCCCGGCCGCGGAGGCTTTCAAACGCGGCGAGAGCTACCTCGGGATCAACCCCATTCTGGGCAAAGATTACATTGCTCGGTACGACCTGATCCGCGACGCTGCCAATAAACCAATTGGGTACGTGCTCACCGCGACGCAGGTCGCCGCGATGTACGACGCCATCCAGCAGACGATGACTGCTGTCGTCGGCGCCGCCGTGGGTGGTACGACCGTCTCGCTGCTGGCCTTGTTCCTGGTGCTGCGCCCCGTTCGCCGCTCGCTTGGTCAGATGCTGCTGGCCGCGCGAGGGCTGGCCGAGGGTGATCTCGAGCAGCGCATCGATACCCGGGCTCAAGACGAGGTTGGCCAGGTGGCCGCGGCATTCCGCGACATGGTCGCCTACCAGCGCACGATGGCCGAAGTGGCGCAAGCGGTTGCGCGTGGCGATCTGTCGCGTACGGTCAAGGCAAAGTCGGAGCGTGACGTGCTCGGCACCGCGTTCGGCGCGATGATCGCCGACCTGCGCACATTGGTTGGGCGCATCCAGAGCGCGGCGCAGGACCTGGCCAGCACCAGCAGCGAGCTGGGCAGCGCCGCTGCCGAGACCGGCTCGAGCGTGCAACAGGTGGCCCGCGCCATCGAGAGCGTGGCCGCCGGTGCTGCCGACACCAGTCGCGGGACGCACGAGACGACGGCCGCGGTTTCGCAGCTCGGCCAGGCCATCGACGGCATCGCCCGCGGCGCGAGCGAGCAAGCTGGCCAGGTGCAGTCCGCGTCGACTACGGCGATGCAGATGGCCGAAGGTGTGACCCAGGTGGCGTCGAGTGCACAGAACGTTGCTCGAGCAACCCAGGAAACCCAGTCGGCAGCGCGCGACGGACGCCGCGCTGTGGACGAGACGATCTCTGGCATGGCACAGATCGAAGCAGTCGTCGGCGAAGCGGCCGGTCGGGTTCACGAGCTAGGTAAGCTTGGCGAGCGCATCGGCCAGGTTGTCGAAACGATCGACGACATCGCCGAACAGACCAACCTGCTGGCGCTAAACGCGGCCATCGAGGCTGCCCGAGCGGGCGAGCACGGCAAGGGTTTCGCGGTCGTTGCCGACGAAGTTCGCAAGCTGGCCGAGCGCAGCGGGCGCGAGACCAAGCAGATCGCCGAGCTCATCCAGCAGGTGCAGCACGGCACACGCGACGCGGTGCAGGCGATGGAAGAAGGCGCGCGCCAGGTTTCGCAAGGAACTGCTCGCGCAAACCAGGCGGGTGAAGCGCTGGTCGCGATCCTTACCGCGGTCGATGCGACGGTCGGTCAGGTCGACGAGATTGCCCTCGCCGCGAACTCGTTGACGGCTGCCAGCGTGCGGGTTAGCGAGGCAATGCAAGCCATCAGTGCGGTCGTGGAGGAGAACACCGCTGCGACTGAGGAGATGGCCGCCCAAAGCCAGCAAGTGTCGGGCGCGATCAGCGCGATCGCGAGTGTGTCCACGCAGCAAAGCGCGGCCACGCAAGAGGTTGGCGCCTCGGCGGGCGAGATGACGCTGCGTATCGAGTCGATCAGTGCGCAAGCGGAGCAGCTCGCGCGCACGGCAGGCCAGTTGCGCGAGCTCGCAGGCGGGTTCCGCCTCGAGGTGGACGCGGATGTGGTCGAGAGCGAGGCAGCACGATGGCTGCCTCGCGCCGCCTGAGACGTTAGCCGCGGACCGCGGCTGCGCTTGGGAGCTGGATCATGGCGCAAACGTATGCACCCGTTTGCCGCCGAACCATGTGAACTATTTCACTCGGCTCATGTGAACAGGGTCACCGCACCGGCGGCGACGACAGCCGTAGCCCAGACCCGGTCCAGGTTCAGCCACGCTTTGCGCAACACGCCTAGTCCGAGCCGCTCATAGACCACGACTGCCACGACACCCATCGCGACGAGCATCGCCGACGTATGCACGACGATTGCCACACTATCGGTAATGAGCGAACCGGTGCTCGGATGATCATGCGCAACGAACACCGGAAATAACATCAGTCCGGCGCCATGCGCGGTGCTCATCAAGAACGACCACAGCACCAGCTCGCGCGGGCTGACACGTAGTCCGACCCAACGCGGATGCGACCGCGGTTTCACGAACTTGAACGTGCCGAACGCGATCAGCGCCACGGCTCCGAATGCGCGCAGCAGCTCCGGTGCGGCCACCAGCTGGAGTCCACTGACCAGCAGCACCACCACCCCGACCGAGGCCTCGTGGCCGAGTGCGATCAGCGGGAGGGCCCGCAGGACAGCGGAGCGCCGCCGTTCCTGCAGGCCCAGGGCCACCGCGAAGAGCCAGCCCATGGCCGGATTGATGCCGTGGTACACGCCCAGCACAGCCAACGTGGCAAGCCACGGCCACAGCTCGGGTGCGATCAACGCGATGTCGCCCACGGCAGCACCTAACCGGTGAAGCAGTACGAGTCAGAAGACGCGTCGCCGCCTTCCAACCGAACCTGATGCGGTCGCTCGCCGTCCGGGAATCGAGCGAAGAACCGCTGGTCAAGGGTCATGCCGCCTTCGGGCTGCATATCGAGCTTGGCGACCCAACCCTTGATGCCATCCGGATAGAACTGCGCGTCCCATGACGCATACAGCGAGTTGCTGACGTAGGCGCGCCGTCCGTCGCGGCTGACCTCGACCATCTGCGGACCACCATTCAGCGCCTCACCAGGCGAGCTCGGATGGGACGCGCGCGACACGATGCCACCCAACCGAACCGAGCCGGTGAGCCGCGGATTGAACGGATCGCTGACGTCGTACTGGCGGAAGTCGCCGGTGCCCCAGCACGACACATACAAATGCTGGTCGTCGAGGCTCAGATTGATGTCCGTGATCAATGGCGGCACGGCGCCGAATGGCTTGAGCGCTGGTGGTAGCAGGTCCGGGTCGGCCGGCTCGGCTGGAATCTCGATCACCTTGCGCACGCCCCACTGGCCGTTCTCGCGATACCAGGCGAAGATCGACGCCGACAGGTCCTTGAGCGAGATGACGACGCCGACGAATCCGTACGTCTTGTTCGGGTCGTGCGACGGACGCAGCTCGAGCACCATTTGCTGCTCGGCACCAAGGTCGAGCGCCTGCGCATGGCGCCGCGTCTTCAGATCCCAGACATGCAGGTGGTGGCCGTACTTGCCACCCAGCAGGAGCTCCGGATTGACGCCGTTTTCGACCATGTTCGGCGTGCCCCACTCGCTGGTGATCATCACGTCGTGGCCAAGATGCCACCAGAAATCATAGGCAAGGTACTGCGGCCCGCGCTCCTTCTCCCACTTGCCCTTGATCGACAGGTCCTCGTGATCGAGCACGAAGATGCCGCCCGGACCGTCGCCGTTCACGGCGCCGATGGCGTTGACGTAGATGCCGTCGGGTCCACAGTGCGTGGTATGCGGCCGACTGTAGCCGGTCTTGCGCGCGACTTCCTCGGGTTCGATGACCTTGACCAGGCGCGGCTGGCGTGCATCTGGCTTGGTGTCCAGTACGTGAATGCGCGACGAGCGCAGCCCTGGCACCAGCAAGTAGCGGCGTTCGACGTGGGGGTGCGGCGCGGTCGGGCACAGCGCAGAGCTGCACGCGTTCCAACCGAAGTGGTGCAGCTCGTCGCCCACGTTCGGCATGGCGAGGCGACCCACGGTTTGGCCGTACGTCGTCGAGGTCGGATCCAGGTCGAGGGTGACCAGCGCGTCGGGTTTGACGTGGCCGTTGCCATTGGCTGGGACGCCGATGGTCGCAACATAGGCGAGTGTTTCGGCGGGCGCAGCCATGGCCATGCCAGCCGATGGGTAAAAGGTCGGATCGGGGGTGAGTCGGGCCATTAGATGACCTCTCCTTTGTTCGTACGGCGCGCAGCGTAGACAGCGCGCCCGTGCGCGCCATGGAGAGGACTACTTATCCGACCTACTCAGCGTCGTCGCGGGCAAGGGCCAGCTCGGCGCGCGCCTGCGCCAATCGTACGCTCCACAACCAGGCATGCCAGGCACTCGC
>DASXRR010000145.1:0-15621 GCA_036506475.1 Chloroflexota bacterium | reverse complement strand
TCATCTTCGCCCGTTCGCCCGCGAGAGGATCATCAAAGAGCTGCCAGCCTGATCAGTTTCCCGCGAGCCGCGCGACCACTGGAGCAAAGGCCTCCGTATCCGGGGGGGAACACCAGGATGTACGAAGACAGGCCTCCCGTTCCATCGCCTTCAGCGCGGGCATGTCAACGTGTTGAACCTCGAGGCCACGGGGCCGCTGATTGACTCTACTGTGGCGTTCACCTACAGCGGCAAGCCCCAGTGTCACCGCGGCGGCTCGTCGACGGCCATCGAGGTCAACAGCCCGACCCTCGGTTAGGACGCAGCCGGCTCAGGCGTGTGAGCCAGAGGGTTCGCGCTCTCGCAATCGCGCACGTATGCTACCTTCCGACCAGAGCGCATAGCCTGCCCAGGCGAGACCAAGGCCGAATATGACATCGCCGACGGTCACCATCACATGCGATAGCGTGGGATCGAACAGTTGGGCCTCCGAGACTGCAAATAGCAATATTCCGACGATCAACAGGAGCCCTGACCAACGAGGCAGGACACCTGCGCGCATGATTGCCAGGCCAAACAGGATGTAGCCCAAACCAAATCCCATAGCAAACATGAAAAGCGCGAGAGTCGGCGGTCTCATTGCAGCTGTCAAAATGGCTGGAGTCTGTGTCGCCAACAGAGGTATGACAGTAGACGTTATGACCATGATGCTGGCTACAATGCTCGTGCCGATGAAGGCAAGTACAAAACTTGCCAATCCGAACAAGCCTGTTTCCTTCGCTTGTCGCGCATACAGCCCGACAAGACCGAACTGCATAAGTATGACTGAGATCCAGTACACCACATGCGCGGGAACCCAGTTCGAGCTGGTGACGGCCGCCAGGTCTTCACCAACAGGATGAAGGAATGCGCCGAGTGCGTAGAGCGCGCCGGCAAATATGCTTGTCAATCCGCTCCAGCGGACGAGTCTTGCAGTTGACATTGTCCTGATCCTTCAGCGTCTGAACGATGCGCCCGGGCTCAGGGGTCATTGTCGTGCTGTAACGAGCACAGTGCATGGGGCGATCGCCCTAATCTTGCGCGTTGACGACGAAACTGCGCTTACGCCCTGGCGCTGTTCTCTGTGAGACCGTGCTGGAGCGCGAAAAGTGTCGCACCAACACGGCTGGAGACGCCGATCTTGGCGTAGATGTTCTCCAGGTGGTGACCGGCGGTCTTGGGCGAGACGACGAGGGCTTCGGCGATCTGCCGATTGGACATCCCGCGCACGGTGAGACTGAGCACCTCCGCCTCGCGTTCGCTGAGACCGGCTGGCAGGTTTCTACGCCTCTTCTCCGGTCGTGGCTGTTGACCTGCCGTGGTCAGGATGGCATCCACCACGTGGCGGTCGAGCTTACCCTGGGTTGCCTGCTTGCTTAGCTCGTCGGAAGCGCGCTCGGGGGTAAGCGCCTGGCGGTGAGGCCGCGACTCGAGCTTCGTCTGATACGCATCAGCCACGGCCAGAATACTGGCGTTGATCGGAAGCGAGCCGGCCGCCAGACCTCGATAGCCAGAGCCGTCGAGCTTCTCATGATGCAGCCCGGCAAGGGTGCCAAGGTGGCCAAGCCCAGTCGACCTTGCGAGCACGAGCTCCGTGAGTGACGGGTGCCGTCTGATGCGGTGCCAATCGTCTTCGCACAACGGCTCGGTCTTGTTCCACACAGAGACGGGAACGCCGGCTCGCCCCAGGTCATGCAGCAGTCCCGCCCGGCGCTGCGTCGTTACGTCGCGGTCAGGTAGCCCGAGGACACGGGCCGCGCCCTCCGCAAGAGAGGCGACACCCGCGGAGTGGCCGACAGTAACAGGCGTGCGCATATCGACGAAGTTCGCGATCTTACGTGCCACCGCGTCGAACTCCGGCTGCGACATGAATCGCACCGGTTCTGGCTCGACGGCGAGGACCGCGTCCCAGGCGGGCTCTGATTGCAGTCGAGTGAGAAGCCGCTTGCCTACCTCTTCGAAGCGGCGAGCGATATGCGGGTCATAGACTTTGCCCGCTCGCTTCCGGACTACGGCTATTGCGGTCTCGGACCCGCCAATACGGTTGAAAACTTCGATGTCATTGCACAGCAGGAAAAGACGCGCGGCAACGTGGATGTCCTCTCCTTTGAGCCCAAGCGCCGGACCCGACCCATCCCAGAGTTCATCGCACTGCCCAAGCGCTTCCTTGATCGCCGGCCCCAGGTCGAGCAGACCACCAACGTGCAGCGCCACGTCCCGACATACTGCCTGCGACTGCCTCGAGACGGACAAGACCTTATGCAGGCGCCGCAGTGGAGGGTCGCCGGCACCGATGTGACGCAGGAAGAATGCCGCGACACTCAGTTGACGGGACGGGTCCACCGTCATTAACTGCTCGCTCATGGCGATCTCGTCGCTCACGAAATCGGCGAACGCAGCGCTATCCAGAATGCAGCCGACGCTGCCCAGCAGTGCGACGTAGTACGCGCTGCCCATTTCATCCTGACCGAGTCCGATCTCCTGACCCAGCCATACCGCGAGCAGGGTGCGCCTGAGTCCGTGTTCGAGGGGCTGGCCGGTAGCCAGGTCGGTGGCAAGCGCCAGCGCAGCGACGAGCTCAGCCAGGCGGACCTCCGAGCCCGTCGGCGGTAATGTTGGTGCGCCCGCCTCTGCGATCACTCTGGCCGTCAATATACCGCGGTGTAATGGCGAGCGAAGGCGCCCGCGACGTTGCTGGGCTGCTAGTCGTGATACGCCACCTGCTCTGCAGACGGTCCCCGCCTCCGAGATCGACGCCCGCGAGGCGGGCCCGGGAACGGGATGAACGTCAGTCTACCGTGCGCTACCAGCAACGGTCGGGTGACCCCGATTGTTCGCGCTGCTCTAAAGAGTCCTTGCGGCCGGGCCACGGTGCAAGAGCCGTTCGGGCCGGCTGCACGTCGGTAGTTTGTCTTTCCTACCACGCGTACCGTTTGTCGCGGTGGAGGTGCGGAGGGTGAGTGCCGTCCTGGCAGACTTCGTCTGACTCTCGAGCAGCGAACGCGTCAAGGTCGTGACGCTAACTCGCACAACCTGGTTCGACAATCCCTGCTTCGCTTCCACTTACACGAGAAAGCCCTCGACCCAAGCTCGGATCGAGGGCTCTTTGCTGCCTATAACGCTGATCAGGGGCACGGATTGCCATTGGCGTCGACGCACGTGACCGTGCTCGGCGCTATCACCGTTACGGCTACGGGGTTGCTGGTGGCGTCGGGCAGCTGCGCGATGAGCACCTCGGTGTGTGAGCCGCTGCCGATCGTCGGCGATGGCGGCACGTACTCAAGCGTGCACTTGCCGTAGGCGTCCGTCGTGCAGCCGAGTCCGGGGAGGCGCACCTGGGATGCCTCTAAGCCGTGACCGGTGACGCTGTCCTTGGCGCTGATGAACAGCGGGATGAGCTCGCAACTTTCGACAACCTTCGAGACGCTGCCGACTGGCGTCAGCTCGGCGACACACGTAGAGGTGGCAGTTGTGGTGAGGCCCGTGCTCGTGGTGCTGAGGACGATGGTCGGAACCACGCCGGGCGCCGCGCCGGCCGCCTGGCCAAGGGGCATCGTGATGTCCAGCAGATCCCCATGTGTCGTGCTGTCGTGGATGCCCATGAGCTCGGCCAGATCATAGTTCAGGGTCAGCAGAAGCTCGGCCCAGGTTTTCCACCACGGGTCCGCCCAGCGATCGTCCCAACCGTGGATCGACGGCTCGAGGCTGAGATCGACAATATCAACGCCGTCCAGCTGGGCGACGAGCTTGGCCCGCCCATACGCCTTGAGATCCGCCTTGTCCCCAAACGATGGCGTTTCCGATGTGACCGTGTTCGTGCCGTTCAGCTGCGCACCGCAGGACAGCCCGGACGTGATGCTGAGGTCGCAGCTCGCGCCTGCCGCCACGGACGCCGTTTGCACCATCCCGAAGCTCATCGTGCCCGTGACCTCGCCTGTAGCTCCAACGGTAAAAATGAGCTGCAGCGTCAGGACGAAGGGTCCAACCGGTGTAACGCCGAGCGGCAGCGTATAGACCGGGATGTCCTTGTCGATCGTGCCGGACGCCACGGCCTGGAGATGGAGCAAGTCGGAGCCCGCGACGGCGACCGACGCACCCGCATCGGACCAATCCACGTACACCTGCGCCTCCAGGTCCAGGTCGCCGCAGATCGACCCCTTAATCTGGACGCCGCCCGTGACCGGGAGGTCGAAAGTGTTCGGGCAGCCCGTGGTCGGATCTGCCCCACCGAGCACCGCGCCCTGAGCAACTAGTGCCTGACGGATCGTGTCATTGTTGATCCGCGTGCGGCCAGAGAGATTGCCCTGGACGACGGCGTCACGCAGCGTGGCGGGGACGGTGCCGACGAGCAACGATGAACTCAGCTGTTGCACGGACGTCACCTTGCGCAGCAGTCCATGCGGAGTGGAGGGGCTCACGCCCGCAATGAGGACGTCCCCGAACTTGAAGCTGGACTGCGCCGTCTTCAATGGTGACTGATAGAAAGTCAGCGTGAGCTGGGACTGCTTGAGCTGGGAAGACGACACCGGGGTCAGGCTCTGGAGGGTGGCCGAATCCAGAATCCGAACGTTCTCGCGCAGCGTCAGCGGCAGGACGGTGCCGAGCACCTGCAGCCAGATTGGCTGCGTCGCTGTGCCGACCCGTTGCCGAGTGCGTGGGTCGATCCAGCTCACGGTGAGCTCGTAGCGGCCGGGCACCAGATTGGTTGGCACCTTTACGCCGACGGCGCTGGCGCTCCAGGAGACTACCGACTGGGCGCTTCCTCGGAAGCCGGCAAAGTTCACGACGGCTCCCGTCGGCTGGCTCGCAGGGAAGCTGCCATACAGCAAGACGGTCGCGCCCGGGTAGGACGAGGCGGGGTAGACGCACGGCGCTGTACAGGGCGCACCCACGATGATCGCGGCGTTGGTGCCGATGGCGCTGGCAGCGTAGGCAGCACCGCTCCCGCTCAGTACAAGAACGTGACTGAGTGCGAGTGTCGCAATCAGGCGCTGCACGAGCGACGGACGGAAATGGCGAGAGGTCAGGCGATTCATCGTGGGTCCTCCTCGTTGGGGTTCGGTGCCGCCAACGTAGGGTCAGGGCCGCTCGTCCACCACGCGCACGATCGGCAGTCGGCCCACGCTCGGCCCACGCACTGGCGGCGGTGCGCACGCAGCGTCGGTGAACTCCGTGTGGAAGCGTGATTGAGCGCTCGTCGGCACCGAGTAGGTGCGCAGAGCCTGCCATCGACGCGCCGCCACGCATGGCCACGCACCACCCGCGCGGTCTGTATGCTCCTCGTCGCACACCATCTAGAAAAGCGCTAGACAGTGACTCCTTCGCGAAGCGCAGACTTCAAGAGTCGAGGCAGTTTCGGCGCGCTGCTGCGCGGTATGCGTCTGTCGGCGGGTCTCAGCCAGGAGGCGCTGGCCGAGCGCGCGCACATGAGCGTGCGCGGGCTATCGGATCTCGAACGCGGGGTGCGTCACACTCCGTACCCCGACACACTGGCTCGCCTGGTGGAGGCGCTCGGCCTGGATGCGGCCCAGCGGGAGCGGCTCGTGGCAGCCGCCGGCAATCAACCAGAACTCCAGTCGAGCAGCCCGCGCTTTCCACGTGGTGGCTTCCTTGGCGCAGTCCCTGAGCACCCCCTGATCGGACGTGAGCGTGCTCTCGCGCGCGTGCTGCGAGCGATCGAGGACGCTTCGGCGGGCCGTGGCCGTCTCATTCTCCTAACCGGCGAACCGGGTATTGGAAAGACGCGGTTGGCTCAGGAAGCGGTGCTCGAAGCCGACCGGCGTGGATTCCTGATCCTGATCGGGCGCTGCCACGAGCAGCATCAGTGGGCACCGCTCGAACCGTTTGTGGACGTCTTCGCGCGAGCAGGTGATGTTGCTTCCGAGCCGCTGAGCGCCAGTATCGCAACACGTTGGCCGACGCTCCAAAGGTGGCTCGCTGAGGGCACCTTACGCGACGACCCGCGCGGCGAATCGGCGGACCAGCGCGTACGTCTCCAGCGCGAGTGTGCCGGTTTTCTGGGTGCACTCTCGAGTGAAGCGCCGCTCGCACTGTTCCTGGATGACCTGCAGTGGGCCGACAGCCTCAGCCTGGCGCTGCTGGAGCACCTGGCGCATAGCCTTGCGGCCCGTCCCGTCCTGCTTCTTGGCACATACCGTGACGTTGAAGTCGGTCGGCAGCACCTATTGCATCCGGTGATCCGTGATCTGGTGCGCGACCGACTGCTCGAGTTGATATCGCTTGCGCCGCTATCGCTCCATGCGACCGCGCAGCTAATCCGCTCACGGCTGGGCGACGAATCTGCCATTGATGAGCTGGCGACACTGCTCCACCGCCGGACGCAAGGCAACCCATTCTTCACAGAAGAGATCATGCAGGCGTCGATCGAATCTGCTGTGCCGGAACAAAACTTCATCGCGCGCACGCGTTCACTAGCCCAGCTCCGGATCCCCGAGAGCATCCGCGCCGTGATCCTCCAACGCGTCGACCGTTTGCCGGCCGCGGCTCAGCAAATGCTGTCGGTTGCGAGCGTGCTCGGCCAGGAGTTCGATCTCGACGTCCTCCGGGCCACGGCGGATTTTGCCGAGCCGACCGTACTCGCGGCCCTCGACGCCGCCCTCGGCAGCCACCTCATCGAATCGCGCCGCGCCGGCATGCGGGAGCGCTTTGGATTCAGCCATGCGCTCATTCAGGAGACGCTGTATGGAGAATTACCGCCGCATCGCGCACGCCGCCTCCACCACCGCGCCGGCGAGGTACTCGAGTCGGTAGGCGACGTTCAGTCGCACAGTGACCTCGCTCGGCATTTCCTGGCGGCCGGTGATGGTGCGCGCGGCGCGGCATTCGCGGAGCAGGAGGGTGACCGCGCCTCCAGCCTATCCGCATATGTGGAGGCGGCGCAGCATTACCGATCCGCGGCCAACGTGTTACTGGAGCTGAGCGACGACGCAGCGGCGGCGCGCCTCCAACGCAAACTTGGTGACGTGCTGAACAGCCTCGACCGGCGCCTCGGCCATGCAGCGGACGACCCCGAGTCGGGCACTCTGGAGGCATACACGGCAGCGCTTCACCTGTATGAGCGTCTGAACGATCGCGCCGCCCAAGCGGATGTCGAACGTCGTCTCGCTTGGGTCCATCAGTTCCGGCGCAACTTCCGCGCGGCGATGCCGCACCTCGAGGCTGCGATGCGTCTGTGGCCGCGGCAACGGCATGACGCGCCGTACGTCGAACTGTTGCTGGACACGGCCAGAGCCAGGGCCTATGTCACCGGCGAACACGCGGCCGCCGAGGCGCTGGCTAGACAAGCACTACAACTGGCCGAACGTCTGAGGGACGCGGCGCTCGAGGTGCGTGCGCTCGTGGAAATCCAGTTGATAGCTTCATTTGGCGGTGCGGCGCATGACCATCAAGTCGACTTGCTGGACCGCGCCGAGAAGCGAGCGAGCACCGCCGCCCGCTCGCCCATGCTCACGCAAACACTCGTTCGTCTTTTCGGTAATCGGGCGGCGCTACATTGGCGAGCAGGCGACTTGCGAGCGTGTCTGCAGGATGAGCGTCGACAGATCGACGCGGCCGAACGCTCCGGCATGCCCGACCCCATCGCGTGGGCGTACGCCAACACCGCGTTCTCGTGCAATGCACTTGGAGAAGTGGAGGAAGCACGCGCGGCGGCCACCAAAGCATGCGAGCAGAATCCCGACTTTGACCGACCTGCAATGTTGCTGGCGTGGCTCATCGGTGATGTTGGTACGGCGCTGCGGAGAGCTCGCGAGAGCGCGACGAGGGCACAGGCAGTTGCTGACGCCCAAGGGGCTGTCGACTCGCTCGCCTCCTGCCTGGACTGGCTGCTCGAACTCGAACAATGGGAGGAGGCTGAGGCGACGGCCCGCGCCGTCATGCCGCTGTTGCGCTCGGCTGGCGCGATGGCCCTCGCAGCCGCGGCTGGACCGATTGCCGAAGCTGTTGCGCGCACTGATGCGCCAGATGCCGAACCGCTCATCGCGTGGATTGAATCCCAGGCCGACGCATACGAGCTCGACATCGCCCGTCCGCAGATCTTGCGGGCGCGCGGTCTGTGGCTTGCCCGGCAGGCGCGCTCCGATGAAGCCGTGGAGGCCCTGCAAGCAAGTTGCGAGCTGGCACGCCAGCAAGGCGCACGTCCGCAAATTGAACGCAGTCTCGCGACACTGGACGAGATCGCACCGCGAAGCACGCGAATGGCTTCCGACCGCTGACCCGCATGAGCGATGTCGTTGAGCTGTCTGGCCGCGCGAATTAACGGCTGTGGGTCGTCCGGGCCGCCCACGAACGCTGCGCATGGCGATCGACCTGCCAGGGGGCGCGTAACTTCTCGTGTCCGAGCGCCGAACCGTACGCGTTGGAGGCACGGTGCGTTCGGCGCCCAATTCCAGGTCGGCGAGGCAGACTCCGCGAAGTCGCCACCGCGGCGGGCTTCACACGCGTTCGGTGGGCGCCAGTGGAGGCTCCACTCAACCTCCTACTGGAGCTGCGGCCGTAGGCTGGCCACAATGACCCTCGTCGAACGAGGATCCTGCAGGCTTGGGCGAGGCCGGCCTTCTGATCTGCAGTCGGCGGACCCGCACTCGGTGCAACTACTGGAGTTCATCACTCGACAATTGGCCACTGAACGCGTGCTCGTGCTCGGCGCCTAGCGCGACACGGAAGCGCTGCCTGCCCCAATAAGGTGCGCGCGACGCTGACGGACAGGGTGAGCTTGCTGAATGGCACCCGGCACCCAGCAGTCGGTGCACCGCTCGGTACAGGCTGGGTGACGAAAGGCTGGCCGTCGCACGAACGTCCGCCCCCATCATGGATGTGCCGTCAGGTAATGCTCCCAACGCCTGCAGCAGCCGGCGCTCACCCGCCGTCAGTGGCACAGCACCAGCCGCCGGAGCGTACGCCGCTCCTCTCGCGCAGCCTCGACCTCCCACCCCGGTCCTCGTCTCACATGACGTCCCCTGCGACTGCCAACCGTGGTGCGTCGTGTGTCTGCTCCCACGCGTTGCGAGGGCCCTCCTCGGTTGGATGGACGTAGAACGTCTAGGTCGTCTGAAACTGCGCGTGCCCGGCCAGATCCTGCAGCTGTTCCGGCGCCCAGCCGGCCCGTGCGAGGTTCGTCAGTGACGTGTGCTGCAGCGTATGCGGCGAGAACCCGATTCCCGTCCGTCGCTGCAGTCGGAACCTCCCGTACGTGCAGCCAGGTGGGCGATTGCAGGTGTTTCGCGCGCGCCGTCACGCCTGCCATGGCGACCTCAACGAGGACGCCTCGGAAGTGAGTCGAGCCTGATCCTCTCGAGTGCGTCCTCTCTTTCCTTCTGCTTAATTGCATCCCATAGCTCTTTTGCCGTGGATGTGACCACACTCGTCCCATCCTCATCGGCCACGAATCCGACTGTTATCTTTGAACTCAAGAAAGTGCGACCCAGGTCAACAAAGTAGTACGTCTTCGCCTCAGTGTTGCCTATCACGCAGGCGTCCCTGGAGAGCTCTTGTGCTTTCCCTCGCGGGAACCTCTCTGGGTGCAGATAGAACACACCATTGTCGTCGCCCTCGTAGAAGAAACCGCCGAAGACGGTCGCCTTGTCCCCGGATTTGTGCTGCTTCCAGGCGTCCAACAACGCGTTGAAGGCTGCGCGTCGCAATGAGTCATATTCCTTGTATGGTTCGAGTCCCGACGGGTCGACCAGGTTGACCGGGTCGTTGCCAACATACGCGTAGAGGTTCCCGTCTCCGCCGCCGAACCCGATCGGGTCTTTGGTGGTCCAGCGGCCGGTCTCGGCGTCGTACTCGCGCGCGCCGAAGTGCACCAGGCCGGTCTGCTCGTCAGAAAGCCCGCCCGCGAAGCCGAAGGGCTGGAAACCTGGGTTGGTGTCCAGCGTGACGGCTCCGAAGACGTCGTAGTCCAGCCGCTGAGCCATTACGCCGGTCGCGGTGTCGATCACCAACCGTGGACTGCCCAACTGGTCGACGATGATGCGGTAGGTGATGCCGTTCTGGATCAGGTACGTGGGTGCATTACCCTGGCCGCCGTAGACGAAACGGCTGACCACGGTACCGGCGCCATCCAGCTCGGCGATCGGATGCAGACCATCTTGATACAGGAAGCCCTGCACCTGGACGCCATTGATCTTCTTGCCGACGCGCCGGCCCTGGCCGTCGAGCAAATACTCGATCTGAGTACCACTCGGCAGCGTCGCAGCGGTCAGCGCGCCGAGTCCATCGTACCGGTAGGTGGTGGTCAGGGCAGCCGCCGTTCGGCTACGGAGCTCGCCGTTGGCCGTGTAGGCGTAGGTCGTTGACCCGTACTGGGTCAGCCGGTCCTGGGCGTCGTAGCTTGCCGTAATGGTGCCGCCGGGGCCGGTCTTGGTCAGCCGGTTGCCGTTGGCGTCGTAGGTATACGCGGCGGCGAGGACGCCGTCCTGGCGAACTTCGCTGAGGCGGCCCGCAAGGTCGTAGGTGTAGCTGGCGACTCCGGTGGCACCGCCGACCATCTCGTTCTGGCTTGCCAGACGGCCGAGCAAGTCGCGCGTGTACAGCGCGGAGTAGACCGGGCTGCCGCTCTGACTGGCCGTGTAGCCGTTCGGGGCGCCGAAGCTGTCGTAGCTCGTCGTATCGCTAAGACTGCCCAGAGCTGTGGTGGTGACGAGCCCGGTCTGCGCGCTGCGCGTCAGGCTGAGCGCACCCACCTGCATGCGCAGGCTGTCGGGGTCGTACTGGACGGCGAGCGGATTGCTGCCGTTCACGCTGAGGGCTGTGACACGGAAGTCGCTGTCGTAGGTGCGGCTGACGCTGCCGGCGACGGCGCCGCTCCAGGTGGTGGCTATCGGCAGACCGCCGTCATGAGCGTAAGCCAGTGCGATCGACTGGCTCGTGCCGAGCGAGATCAGCCGGCCCGCGAGGTCGTAGCCGTAAGTGCGCTGGCCGGTCGCCAGGTCGACCAGGCTAAGGCGGCCGGCGCTGTCGTACTGGAAGCCCACCGCCTGGCCATCGGGATGGTCCTCGCGCAGCGGCATGCGATCCGCGTCGTAGCTGAAGTGGCTCTGGCTAGTCTCTGCACCCACCGTCGGCGGGAAGTAGGCGGAGACCTCGTCGCGGTCGGTGTAGCTAAACATATGGTCCGACCGCCCCGGCGGCGTGAGCGTGCTCAAGTTGCTGTTGGCGTCGTAGGCGTACCGTACGAGCCGCCCGTCCGGCAGGCTCTCCTCCGTCACCCGCCCGTCGGTGTCTCTGGTGAACCCTATCGCTCGGCCGATCGGATCGGCGACGCTCGCCAGGAAGCCATCGCTCCCGTATGCAAAGCGGGAAACCCGACTGCCGGTGGCTTGCCCCTGCGTGACGCTCGCCAGCCGACCGCGGCTGTCATACGTAAAGCTGGTCGGGTCCAGATCGCCGAACTGCGTCTGCACCGGACGACCCCGGTCGTCCACGACGGTGGCGTCCCGGCGCCCGCCTGGCGATGTGCGCGTTAGTGTCCGGGTCGGGGCGTCATAGCTGCTGATAGAGACTCGCCCGTTGACCGTCGTCGTCTCGGTGAGGGTGCGCAGGTTGAGGACGTCGCCAGGGTTGGCGAGCGTCGCCGTTCGCTGGGTCGTCGTCGTCTGCACGCTACCGCCGGGCGTGGTGACCGTGACGCTCGCCGCGACCGGGGCTTGCATGCCCCAGCGTGGGTCGGGTCCGAGGACCAGCCTGACAACGGTGCCGTCCGGGTAGGTCGCGGTCTGCGCGCCATCGGTACCGGTCACGACCTGGATCTGGGCGCCGGCGGGGTCGGTGGTCGTCAGCCGCAGGTCGTCATGGTCCAGACGCTCGACGCGATAGACGGTGATCCTGCCGAGGGCCGTGGTCAACGTAACGGTCTGCGCCGCGTTCGTGCCGCTGAAGGCGAGCGTCTTGCTCGCGCCAGTCGGGTCCGAGGCGCCGGTCAGACGGCCCAGGCGATCATACGCGTACTGGGAGACCCGGCCGCGTGGGTTCGTCAGACTGGTGAGCAGTCCGTCCGTGGTATAGGTGAGCTGCACCACCTCGCCGCCTGGACTGGTCACGCGGCTGAGGTACCCGTCCGCATTGGTGGCCAGCACGGTGCGCTGGCCGAACGGGCTGACGATGGTCATCGCGGTGCCGGCGTGTTCGATGGTGGTGACGTTGCCGTCGCCATCGGTGACCGACCCCAGGCGGCCCGCGCCGTCATAGCCGAACTGGTAGCGCCGGGTGCCGGTCACTGCGTCGAATGTCTGCAAGTGACGGCCGTTCGGTGTGAACACGTACACTTCAGCCCCATCGCCGCTGGGAACGGCGATCCCGCCCGCTACGGCCCGCTCGAGGACCGGCGTGATCTGCCGCACGCGGGTGTCGTTGCCGGTCTGCGCGAAGTAGACGGTGCCGTCCGGCCCGACGGCCAGCCCGCTCTCGAGGTTCTGCAACTCCGCCTGGCGGGCGAGACCGGCGTCGCCGCTCGTGCGCCCGAAGCCGTTGCCGGCCAGCGTGTTGATCGGACCATCCGGGCGCATCCAACGAATACGGTTGTTCCCTTGGTCGACGATGTAGAGGGTATTGTCACGGTCGACGGCGACCGCGTGCGGGGAGCGGAAGCTCGCCGCGGTGGCTGGACCATTGTCGCCGCTGAAGCCGAAGTCTCCGCTGCCGGCGATAGTGCGGACGATGCCATCCGGCGTCACCCGGCGCACGCGCTGGGCGCCGACGTCGGCGATGTAGACGCTGCCGTCCGGGCCGACGGCGACGCCACGCGGGTCGGCGAGCTGGGCGAGGGTGGCGGGGCCGCCGTCGCCGCTGAAGCGGCCCGAGGCATCCCGACCGGCGACGGTGCTGATGATCCCGTCTGGCCCGACGCGGCGGATGCGCTTATTGCCCTGATCGTCAATGTAGACGCTGCCGTCGGCGGCGGCCGCCAGGCTCAGGATCGTACCGAGCTGGGCGAGGGTGGCCGGGCCGCCGTCCCCGCTGAAGCCCAAGGTGCCCGTGCCGGCGATGGTGGTGATGATGCCGTCCGGGCCGACCTTGCGGACCCGGGGGTTGCCATCACTGATGTACAGGCTGTTATCCGGCCCGACCGCGACCGCGAACGGGCTGGCGAACTGGGCCTGCGTGGCCGGGCCGCCGTCGCCGCAGGCCGCGGTGGCCGAGCACGCGGCTCCGGTGCCCGCGAAGGTGGTCATAATCCCGTCGGACGCAACTCGGCGTACGCGGTTGGCTCCGCTAGGCGGGCTGGCGATGTACAGACTGCCGTCTGGGCCCACCGCCAATCCCTGAGGCGCGACCTGTGCAGCTGTTGCTGGGCCACCGTCGCCGCTGTACGGAGCCGTGCCGTTGCCCGCCACTGTGCTGATGATCGGGCCAATGGCCCTGGCGCTCTGGCGCCCGCCGTCGCCTCGATACAGAATCTGCGCCGACGGGACGTACGCGTGCTGCGCGCTGAGCGACCAGCCGCCCAGACCGACCGCGGGCGCTCCCCACGTACCGATCACGTCCGTCCAGTTCCGCCACAGCGTGACTTCCTCGCGCCCTGAGATGGCGATCGCCGCGGTCCCGGCGGCGCCGAAGCTGGAGGTCTCCCCGTAGCTGGGCTTGTAGGTGTAGCCGATGCGCACGGCGATCGGTTGCTCCCCCTGGACGGCCTGGCCATAGGCGTTCTTACCGTCCCATTGGAACGTGGTCCGTTGGTTGGGTGCTGGGGAGAACCGCTGTCGCGTGAACTGTCCGGCGACCTGGATCTCCAGCTCAATGTGGCGCAGGGTGTCTGGCAGGGGATCGCTGCCACTCAGTGGGATGTCCAGCTCGTAGGCCACCTTGCGGCCAGGCACGCGTTCGCTCTGATACTGGAGCCTGAAGGGCGTGCCCAGCACCCCGAGTGTCTCAGCCAGGATCTGGTTCTGGCACTCGATAACCGAATTGCCTTCCAGCTCGCACGAGCCGTCCAGAGGCTCGTCCCCAGTCGGATCCTGGTCAGGGAAGACCGCGTTGTCCGGCGGAAATACTGGCGAGTTGGCGTCGATAGACGAAAAGTGCGGGATCAGCATCCGCCACACGTTCTGGCCAGGCTGGTACAGCGCGGCGAGCTGCTGGCGCTCGGCGTCGGTGATCGCAAGCGCCGTCAGCGCGGCGGCTGAGTCGGCGATGCCATCGCCGTTGAGGTCCAGGTCAGCCAGGGTATTGGTCACGCTCAGGATCTTGATGACCCGGCCGTTGTCGGTAGGCACCCATACTCCGCGTGCGCGGTCGTACAGGCCGACCGGAACCCCGATCCCGACCGGGAAATTGAGAAAGTTTTCGATGTAGACGGGCACGGGCGTGCTGAAGCGGACCTCTTTTGCCCCGGCCGCTAGCGCCTCGTCGACGCTGAGCTCGACCGCGTAGGTGTAGCCGCTGGTAGGCGGCAAATCGCCCGGCATCGCGCTCGGGCCGGTCGACCCCACCGTGTACTCGGTCGCGCGGACGTTGAGGGTGCTGATCGGGCGCGTCGTCGAGTCGGGGAACACCATCGTCGCCGTGGTGCCACTCGGGAAGAGGACCGTTGCCTGGCGGGTCCCGTCTTGATCGCTGACCCGGTTGCCGCGCGCCATCTGTATCGCCTGATTGGACGCCAGGTCAATTGACGTGACCTGTGTGTCCAGCGGGATCAGCGTGACGTCGTACACGACGGCGTAGTCCTGCCACGGCGCGTTGACCTGGCGCTGCGCAGGCAGGAAGCCGGCTTTCTCATAGTTAATCAGCAGCTGTCCGCCGCCGTTGACCGCCAGGTCGAACATCCCGTCGGCGCGACTCAGGGTCTTCCCGAATTCAGGGTGACTTAGGACGGTGATGGTCGCACCTGCCAGTGGCTGCCCGTCGCGGGTGAGCGCGCGTCCACGCACGACCGCCACGCGGCGGTCCTCAATGGTGCCGGGGGCGACGCCGGTCTGAATGGGGTTGCTGCCGGTGTACAGGAACTGACTTGCGCTGAACACGCTCGTAGCTTGTGTCTGGTCGACCGGGGGCGCCACGGTGGCCGGGTCAGGCGGCAGGATCTCGATGGGCGCCGCTGTCGCGGTCGGGGTGGCCGTTGGCGTCGCGGTCGCGGTGCTCGTCGGTGTCGACGTCTCGGTCGGCGTTGCTGTCGCAGTCGTCGTCGGCGGCGGCGTCGGCGTCTCGGTCGGGCTCGGGGTTGGCGTGTCGGTCGGGGACGGCGTCGGGGTATCAGTCGGTAGCGCAGTCGACGTTGCCGCGGAAGTGGGCGTCTCGGTCGGAGTTGGCGTCGACGTGTCGGTCGGACTCGGCGTGGGCGTCGGCGCGTCGGTCGGCGTGGCTGTGGCCGTGCTCGTGGCAGTCGCCAGCAGCGTGCCGGTCGGGGTCGCAGTCGCGGTGCTGATCGGTGTGGGCGTCTCGGTCAGGGTGACCGTGCCTGTGCTGATCGGCGTTGCCGACGAGGTGGGCGTGGCGGTCGGGCCGGGCGTCGATGAATCCGCTACTGGGCTCGTCTCAACCGTGTTGAAGACGCGGCCAGACGAGTTGATTCCGCCAATCGCCAACAGCCTCTCGTTCGTTACCGCTGCGCCAAGCCCGAACCGCCCAGTTGGCACATGCGAGACA
>DASXRR010000144.1:0-1671 GCA_036506475.1 Chloroflexota bacterium | reverse complement strand
CCGAGGCCGAACGTGGCAATGAGCACGGACTGGTGTATCGACTCAACGCGCGGTACCCCGGCCGCCTGGCGAAGCTATGCGCTCGAAACGATAAGTACCTGGTGCACGTGTCGACTGACTACGTCTTCGACGGCGCCCAGGCCAGCGCGCCGTATCGCGAGAGCGACCCGACCCACCCCCTGTGCTGGTACGCGCAGACAAAACTCGACGGTGAACAGCAGTTGCGCCAGGCAAACGGCTCGGCGTGTATCGCACGCATCGAGATGCCGTTTACGGCTTGGCCGCACCGAAAGGGCGACTTCGCGCGCATGTGTCTGGCGCGCCTCGAGGCAGGCCAAGAGCTCGCGGGCGTGACCGATCAGCGCATCACGCCGGTGTTTCTGGACGACGCGGTCGAGGCACTGGCGAGGCTCGCCGAGCGGCGGATCAGCGGCATCGTGCACGTTGCGGCAACGAGCTGGACGACGCCGTATGAGTTCGCCCGATCGATTGCGCTCAAGACGGGACACGACACCGAGCTGGTGAAGCCGATGACCTTCGAGAGCTTCGCGAGTCGCCGGCCTGCGCGGCGCCCACAGCACTCGTGGCTGGACGCGCGCTATGCCGAGACGCTGATCGGGTCGGGCGTGCTGCGGCCCATCGACGAACAGCTCGACGCGTGGGTGGCGCAGCTACGGGCTGTCTCGAGTCAGGTTTGACTGCGCGGCAATGAGGCGCGCCTGCAGCGCGGCGCGGGGCTTCTCCGCAACGAACGCGGCGATTTCGGATCCGACGTGGATGAACTTGGCTCGATAGCGGTGTCGCTGGGCGGTGAGTGACCCATGGGTGTCTGATGCCAGGCAGAAAGGGACCCGCGGTAGAGGCGCGTGGCCATGCCCAGAGCGCGCAAGCGGGAGCTGTCGTGGATGCGGTCAGCACCGTCGATCAGAGTGCGCCACAGCTGGATGTCGACCAGGGTGATTACGTCGGGATTCAGAAGATAGGCCTCTGGCGTGTTCTTGAGCAGGGGCGCCCTGGTTATGACGCGGATGGCGTCGCCGAACATTCGCAGGCGCACAGCAGCGAGCGGCGGTGGCGAGTGCGGCCACAAGGCGTCAGCTAAGCCGTCGCGGGCCACGCCCGTAGGGTGAATGGCCAGCAGCGCCAGGAGCTTGTGCTGTGCACGGGCACGCAGTCTGCGTCTACCCTGCATTGCGATGGATGCTCAGGTCCTGATCGTGCTCCTGGCGACGCTGTCAATGCTGGTGTTGGCCAGGCGACGGCCGCTGCCGCACCCGGTGGCGGTACGCGTCGACGACCGTCGCACGCCAACCAGGTAGTCCAAGACAAGAAACGTGGCGGTCGAAATCGGCGCCCACGCGACCTGGCAGGTGCGCGTCGAGCCGAACATGACCGCCGATCGGTGGGGCAACAAGGGCGTCATGGTCCTGGCCACACCGCACCTGGTCGGTCTGTTCGAAGGCGCCGCGGTGCTCGCGATCAAGGACCAGCTCGAGCCGGGGCAATCGAGCGTCGGCACCCACGTTGACATTCGCCACCTCAAGGCCACACCTGTCGGCGACACCGTCACGCTGACTGCCGAGGTGACCAACGTCGACGGCCGACGGCTCACGTTTCAGGTCAAGGCCGAGGACAGCACGGGCACAGCGGGCGAGGGGACGCATGAACGCG
>DASXRR010000143.1:0-3585 GCA_036506475.1 Chloroflexota bacterium | reverse complement strand
CGGCATTGGCGCATCCCGACGTGCCAATGATCGTTGCCTGGTCACCCAAGTCGGTGCCCGACGCCGGCACCCTCCGCGCGATTCGAACCCAGGCGCCGCATGTGCAGGTAGTCGCCCCCACGGCCGCGGCGCGGCGACGGCGGGTGCGCGACCTAATCGCAGCCGCCGCCGCCGCGCCGGCTCGCGGCTAAGATGACCGACACAACTACAGTCGGGAGTACCTGGTTGCGCGGATCACCGGTGCCATGGGTGGCCGTGCCGCGGAAGAAGTCGTCTATGGCACCCTGACCACTGGCGCCGAAGATGACATGCAACAGGTGACCGAGTTGGCGCGGCAGATGGTCACCCGGTGGGGGATGAGTGAGCGGCTCGGGCCTGTGACGCTCGCCCCGCGCGAAAGCGCCTACCTACCTGGGACAGACGGTCTCGGTTCCTCGCGGCCATACAGCGAGACCACGGCCACGCTCATTGGCTCCGAGGTGCAGCTCATCATTCAGCAAGCCCACGATCGTGGAGTCGAATTGCTGTGGCAGCACCGTCACCAGCTCGACGCTCTGGCGGATGCGTTGGTGGACAAGGAAACGCTCGAAGAGGACGAGATCTTGCGGATCAGCGGCCTGCAGCCCGCGCCACGACTGGAGAGCCATCCGCGCCCGCAGCCGGCGTCCGTAAACGGCGCGCTCAACCCGCGAGCGGCGCTGGACTCGCGCTGACCGCACGGACGTAGTGCGCGCGCTCGAATGCCGACGGGAAGGCCACTGCCTGCTGGCTCATGCAGCCCCGCAACTGACGCACCGACTGGTACTCGTGCTCGTCGAGCCACGTCTCGAGACCGCGTTTGACGACGGCGAGGTGTTCGATGCCGCTCCGCGACAGTGCCGACGCCATCATCGTCACGTCCGCGCCGACCATCAGCAGTTTCACAACATCGTGCGCGGTATGGACTCCGCTCGTCGCTGCCAGACTGGCGCGAACACGGCCGTACAGAATGCCGATCCAGCACAACGGTAGCCGTAGCGCCTGCGTATCGGCGGGACTGCTCAGCGTCGGCTGGCTCACGACCTCCAGCGCATCCAGGTCGATGTCAGGCTGAAAGAAGCGGTTGAACAGGACCAGGCCGGCTGCTCCTGATTCGTCGAGTCGCCGCGCCATCGCGGCCAGGTTCGTGAAGTAGGGACTGAGCTTGACCGCGACGGGGATGCTGACTTCGTTCAGAACATCCGCGAGTAGATCGACGCATTCCTGCTCGATCGTGCTGCCTTCCTGGTAAGGGTCAGTGGGCACGAAGTAGACGTTCAGCTCCAACGCGTTTGCGCCTGCCTGCTCGATCGCGCGGGCATAGCGTACCCAACCGCCGCTCGATACTCCGTTAAGACTGCCGATCACGGGAATCGACAGCACGTCCTTCGCGCGGCGCACGTGCTCCAGGTACGCATCTGGTCTGAGGTGAAATGACTGCGGCTCTGCGAAGTACGTGAGCGCCTCCGCATAGCTGTACGTGCCGTGGGTCAGCAAGAAGTCGAGCTCACGCGTTTCGTGATTGATCTGCTCTTCGAACAATGACGGCAGCACGACCGCGGCGGCGCCGGCCGCTTCCATGCGCCGCATGTTGTCGAGGCTCGCGGACAGCGGCGACGCCGAGGGCACCAGCGGATTATCGAGGTGCAGGCCGAGGTACGTCGTTGAAAGGTCGGTCACGGGTGACTCCCTGCTGGCGCAGCCGCCAGCTGCTCGTAGCGCGTCCAGCGCGCGTGAACGTCCTCCTGAGCGGCCTCGAGCAGCCGCATGGCTTTGTCCGGATGGGTTTGCTGCAGCATGCGATAGCGGCCCTCCGCGTACGCGTACTCCTCGAGCGGGATGCTCGGCGCCTTCGAGTCGAGCCGCAGCGGATTGGGCAACCGTGGGTCGTAACGGTAGAGTGGCCAGTGACCTGACAGCACCGCCTTCTTTTGTTGCTCCAGTCCGTAGCGGAGGTCGTAGCCGTGGGCAATGCAGTGGCTGTAGGCGATGATCAGCGACGGCCCGTCATACGCCTCGGCCTCGAGGACTGCCTTGACGGTCTGGACATCGCTGGCGCCGATGGCCACGTGCGCGACGTAGACGTTGCCGTAGGCCATGGCCAGCAGACCCAGGTCCTTCTTGGCAGTCCGCTTGCCAGCAGCGGCGAACTTGGCGACCGCCGCACGTGGCGTGGCCTTCGACATCTGGCCTCCGGTATTGGAGTACACCTCCGTATCCAGGACCAGCACGTTCACGTTCCGACCGGAGGCCAGGACGTGGTCCAGACCGCCGTAGCCGATGTCGTACGCCCATCCGTCGCCGCCGACGATCCACACGCTGCGCTTCACCAGCACGTCGGCGAGGCTCAACAGGTCCCTTGCCGCTGGCTCGTCGATGTCCGCCAGCACGCGCTTCAGCTCGGCGACGCGTTGGCGCTGGTCGTATATGCCGCTCTCGTCGGACTGGTCGGCACCGAGGAGCTGAGCCACCCGCTCGGTGCCGAGGCGTGGCTCGAGCCGCGGCAGTAGCTCGCGCACATGACCGAGCTGCTGATCGAGGGTCAGACGGAAGCCGAGGCCAAACTCGGCGTTGTCTTCGAACAACGAGTTTGACCAGGCCGGTCCGCGACCCTCCGCATTGTGCGTCCAGGGTGTCGTCGGCAGATTGCCGCCATAGATCGACGAACAACCGGTCGCGTTGGCGATCAGGGCGCGCTCGCCGAACAGCTGCGATACGAGCTTGAGGTACGGCGTCTCGCCGCAGCCAGCACACGCACCCGAGAACTCGAACAGCGGTGGCAGCAGCTGGTTGTCCTTGATCGAAGCCAGGCTCAGCGTGCGCCGGTCGGGGTCGGGCAGGTTCAGGAAGTAATCCCAGTTGGCTGCTTCGTGTGTGCGCAGCGGCTCCTGGGCGGCCATGTCGATCGCCTTCAGGCCGACGGCACTCTTGTTCTTGGCCGGGCAAGCTTGCACGCACAAGCCGCACCCCGTGCAGTCCTCCGGCGCGACCTGCAGCGTGTACAGATGCTCGGGTTGATTAAGCTCCTTCCAGCGCGCGGGAGCACTCTTGAATGTCTCGGGCGCATCGATGAGCGCAGTCGACGGGTACACCTTGGCGCGAATGACCGCGTGCGGACAAACCAGAACGCATTTGTCGCACTGGATGCACGTGTCGACGTCCCACACCGGAATCTCCGCGGCGATGTTTCGTTTCTCCCATTGGGAGGTGCCTGTCGGATAGGTGCCATCCACAGGCACCGCGCTGACCGGCAAGCCGTCACCGCGACCGCTCAGCATCGCTGCCGTGACCGTTTGCACGAACGCGGGCGCGCGCGCAGCGACTGCCGCACGTCGCTCGCTGGTGCTGGTGACCGTCGGCGGGATGCGCACCTCATGCAACTCAGCGAGCGCGGCATCAATCGCGCCGAAGTTCTTCTGCACGACTGCTTCGCCGCGCTTGCCGTAGGTCTTGCGCACGGTGTGCTTGATGGCGTCGATCGCCTGCTCGCGTGGCAGGATGTCGCTCAGCGCGAAGAACGCGGTCTGCATGACGGTGTTGACGCGGCCGCCTATACCCGCTTCGCGA
>DASXRR010000142.1:0-38197 GCA_036506475.1 Chloroflexota bacterium | reverse complement strand
ACGCAGTTTGCGTTCACCACGGCGGACGGCCACCTGTGGCACACCTTGCGCCGCGCCAACGGCGCCTGGACCGGGCTGGGCGACGTGCAGGGGCAGTTTGCCATTCCCGGGCCTGTGTCAGCCCTGGCCGGCGCCGGCCGCGCGCCGGGTTGGACGTAGCCCGCCGGGCGCCCTCACCGAGCGCTCGCCGCGTTACGGCCGGCGCCGTCTGCTGCGCGACCGCGGTGCGGCCTATGGCCGCGACTTCCGCCAGCGCGCCCGACTGCTCGGTATCGATGCCTTCGCCGCGCCCGATCAACGGTCCGATCCGGTCGCTGCTTGTGCTGGGTGGACTCCACCACGTCAACGAACGTGCGGCCTGAGCGCGGCCGAGGTTTCGCCGTCGGACAACGCGTACAGCTCGCGTTCGCCCTGCACGCACAGCCGCGCCTTCAGCGAGCCCGGCGCGTAGTCGATGCCTGAGTGCAGCACCTCACTGTTGTGGCCGTCTGGTGCTGACCGATGTTCGGCTCCTTGTCCAGGATGCCGAGGTCACCTTGGGGGTAGCGAATCAAAAGCTCGCGCGCGACGGCCAAGCCGACGATCCCGGCGCCGACAACGACCACGTCGTAGCTGCGCATCGATTTCTACGTTAGCGGATCGACAGAGTTCTGGACGCGGTCACTCGAGGCGACGGGGCGGATGGCGTCCACGGTGCTGCTCAACTCGAAGATGCAGTTGCCAATATGGATGCGATCGCCCAGACGAAGCGGAGTGACATCGCGCACGCGTTCGCCGTTCACGTAGGTGCCATTGGCGGTGTTCTGATCGACGAGCAGGAGCTCGCCGTCCGCACGCCGGATTGCAGCGTGGTAGCGCGACAGCGTCGGGCTGTTGATCACGATGTCATTGTCAGGTCCGCGTCCGATCCGTGTCTCAGCATCCCCGAGTTTGTGTTCCGTTCCAGCCGGTTCCGGGCCCTCGATCGCGCGCAGCACAAGCAACGATGGTGTCGTGAACGTATGCGCGGCACGTGGAGCAGCGGAGATCCCAGTGTCGAAGTCGCGCGTTTGATAGATGGTGTTCTCGTGCTCGGCTTTGTCGTGCTCATCGAGTGATTCGCGGCTCGATTTCACGATCCAATCGAGACCTGGCGCCTCCGGTTCCTCGAAGTTCTGGCTCAGCGCAAGCTCGAACTCCAGCATGGTCTGGAAACGCTCTGCCGGATGCTTCTGTATGGCCCGCATAACGACTGCGTCGAGCGCCTCTGGCACGTCGACAAGCGTTGAAAGCGGCGGCGCCTGCTGGCTCAGTTGAGCGATTGCCGTGTGCATGGGCGTGTCGGCCATGACCGGTGTTCGCCCCGACAGCATCTCGTAGAGCACACAGCCGAGCGCATACACGTCAGCGCGCGCGTCCACGCCGCTCGCCGTGATCTGTTCGGGGGCCATGTACGCCGGCGTGCCGAGCATCAGGTTCGGGTTGGTTGCCGTGTGGCCAGGATCGCGTTCGTCCCGAATGAGGCCGAGGTCGAGCATGACGATGCGACCATCGCTGGTGAGCATCACGTTGCCTGGTTTGATGTCGAGTCGGGTGAATCCCTGCTCGTGAATGTACGCTGCGACTTGCGCAATCGCCCGCGCAATCTCGAGCGCGCGCGACACGGGCAATCGGCGGGAGGCGCTGAGCAGCTGGCGTAGATCCAACCCGTCGATAAGCTCCATCGCCACGTACGGCTGGCCCTCAACTTCACCTGCATCCACGAAGCGCACCAGGTGCGGGTGCCGCAGACGTCGCAGGGCCGCCGTCTCGCGCGCGAAGCGCTCGGCGATGTCCGGTGCAGAGATGAGCCGCGGCGGCAGCGCTTTGACCGCGACCGTTGCGCCGCTGGTTGTATCGATCGCGCGGTATACGTCGCCCATTCCGCCCTTGCCGATCTGCTCGACCAGTCGATAGCTGCCAAGGGCGCGACGCACGCCATCAGGCGCCGCCGTCAGGACGACGTCCTCTTCGAGCGTCAGAGGCTGCTCGCCCATCTCGAACAGCCGCTTCGCCGTGACGCGATACCGCTCTGGCGCTTTGTCCTGCCCGATCAGCGCCTGGTCCGAGCTGCTGACTTCTTCGATGTAGCTGTGCTCGAGCAGCAGCGCGATGAGCGCCTGAATGACCGACGTCGCGATCTCCTGGCGCGGAGCGATCCGTTTACTGAGTCGAGTCGCGTCGTCGAGTATGTCGGCAAACGTGAATTCGCGCGATCCCCGACGCAACATGCAGTCGATCAAGTAGTGGACGCCGAGTCGGCGTCGATCGTGCTGCGCGCCGCGCGACTCCTCGTTGGGATCACCCGTGAGCTCCCGATCGTGCTTCTGCACCAGCCGCTGCAACTCGGCGTAGAACTTGATGCGGCGGTACTCCGGTGCCTCGATGAGGAGAAATGGGCGCGCGCCCTGCCAGTGCACCAGCTCGTTGAAGGCGCGGATCAGGCGGCGCGGGATACCGCGGCCAACATATGCCAGGTAGTGCTTGATCTCCTCGAAGACTTCGCGTGCTTGCTGACGGCTCGCCAGATACTGGCCACACGTCGCGCAGAACGGCTCGCGGGCTTCGACAGCCGTCCGACACTGTGGGCACGGGGGCCGCTCGAGAGTGGGAGGTGGAAGCGCGGCTCCGCAAATGGTGCACCGCTCCGTCTGTGGACCGCTCAACCTGGAGCAGTTCGAGCAGCGCCGCTGGCCCAGCTGATCCCAATCCACGTACCAGTCGCACAACTGGCTGCCCGGGTCGCTCACTGTCTCACCGTTGCTCTCATCTGCTGAAGTCGGCCACACGCACGTGAGATAGCGGTCATACGAGAACACGCTCTCATACACGCTGTCACCCCGACCGACATCCTCGAGCCAGCGTTCCTGCAGTTCTTTGCCGGCAATGAACACGAAGGTCAATCCAGATGTCGTAAAGAGCGTCTTGAGCACGTTGAGCAGCTCGTCGATGGCCGATCTCGTTTCTTCTGCCTCTGGTTTGCTCTCCGTGTCGAGCTTGTCCAATTCGTCGAAGATGAAGATGATCTTGAGCTTTCGCCGTCGCGGGGGCTTACCGGTCAGTCGACGGGCTACGCGCCGTCGGAGCGAGCCGTGCTCCTGGAACCCATTCGTCAGTTGTTGCGATAGTCGGATGACGTCGTGCTCGGCGGCTCGATCGTCGTAGCTCAGAAACGAGGCTTCTTCGTTACGCGTGAGACCCGACTTGCGCGTGAGCAATGCGCCGGTCGAGATCTTGAATGGCGCAGCGCCCACCTCGAGCGACGGCAAACCTGTTGTTCGCTCGGTTGTTTGGGCGATTTTCTGTGACATGTTCATCGAGGTCCGCAGGTACGCGAGCGTCAGGTCACGCCACAGCTTCGGTGGCAATCGCGGCAGCAGCTCGGCGTGATCGAGGCTGTCGTACAGGCGCCGCACGATGTGGTGCATGAGCTCGCCAGGCTTGAGCGCGCGCGCCAGGTTGAGCCGCACGTCGACGACATCGGTGCTCACGGCGAGTGAGGGCTCGCTGCGCACATACGCCGAGACGCGCCCGATCACCTGGTTCACAAATGACGTCTTGCCCACGCCGCGATAGCCCGTGATCAAGAACGACCCGCCTTGAGAGAACAGGAGGCGCTGTGCGAGCGCGTCCATTTCCTCGTCGCGCCCCACGAAGCTGAGGCTTGGCTCGGATCCCATCGGCTCGTGCGCAAAGCGAAACTCGGGCCGCAGCGGGATCGCCGCCATCCAGGATCGCCTGTGACTCGCCGCCGTGGACGCCATCGGGCGCACAGTACACCCCCGGAACGGCCTCAGCCAGCGTGGTGAGCTGGCGTCGACGGCAATGTCGTGGACCTTCCGACGTGCATGTCGGTCGTCACAGCGTATAACCGTGGCACCGCTCGCCCAGATCCTGCCGCCAACGAAAGCAGCTCCAAACTCTCGACCCAATCGTTCAGCGTCCCGACTAGCTCCTCCTCGTCTTCGCTCGTGATGGCGCCGCTGATCGTCATGGGCGCTGGCACCGGAGTCGGCGCACCTTCGAGCCAGCAAGTGTCACCGTGCAGGAGCTCGGCCAT
Source organism: Chloroflexota bacterium (assembly GCA_036506475.1). Lineage (GTDB taxonomy): Bacteria > Chloroflexota > UBA6077 > UBA6077 > CF-72 > CF-72. The sequence continues at coordinate 34,119 of DASXRR010000142.1, read as the reverse complement.
GCGTCGATTGGTCTCGGCTGCTAGAAGCTCCCGACGGGCCGCAAGGAACCCCATGGTTGCCCGCCGTCCAAAGCGCTTGATCCTGCGGGATCCACTGCGATGCGAGACTGCCGGGATGGTTCGCCTCTACGTCAGCGAAGTACTCCTCGGGCAGGCGATTGCTGATCTTGAGGTGCGTGTCCTTCGTGAGGAAACAGAAATTCGCCAACGCGTTGACCTTCGGCATATGACCACCCGAAACGACTCCGAATGTCCGGGCCGCGCAGCGTCGACAGCCATGGCTCGGCGCGATCCCAGGTCGCCGCGACGTACAACTGGGTGCCCCATCCGTACAGCGCGTAGCGCGCCAGGGCATGTAGTTCTCCCAGCAGATCGAGCTACTCAGGCGGCCGAAAGGTGTGTCGGACACCTCGAGCGTCCTGCCGTCACCCTGCGTGCCAGATCAGGCGCTCGCCGCCGGTCCGTTCCAGCTTGCGATGCCTGCCCAGCATGCGGCCATCCGGCGCGAACTAGATCAGCGTGTTGTACAGGCTGGCTTTCCAGGCCTCTGTATTGTGCGGGCTTCGGCGGCACACGCCTCGGCGATCAGGGTGCACGCCTTGTCGACGGTCGCGTCGCGATCGAGAAAGACCGGCGTCGCCTGGACAACCCAACCGCGACGGTAAACGGGTCGATGCGGTGCGTTAGACCTTCGTCAGCGGTGCGAACGCGACGTCCAGTTTCTTGACGCCGGCGGCACCGGCGAAGTTGACGTCGACGATCTCCGTGTTGCCGTCGTCGCGGACGCTAACCACGATGCCCGTGCCAAAGCTGGGATGGCTGACTTTGTCGCCCGCTTTGTATGTGGTCTCGCCGTTACGCGGCGGGCGCGGCGGCGGCCGCTGGCCAGAGCGAGGCTCTGCGGTCACGGGCTGGAACGCCCGCGCGGCCAGCTCGCGCGCCTGCTGGCGCGTCATTTGCGGGCGTTCCTCGCGCGGCGAATGCCACGCTGTCCGACCCGCGCCCGGCGCGTGTGTGACCATTGCCAGCGAAGCCGGCACGTCGAGCAGGAAGCGCGACGGCGTGTTGAGCTGCTGGGCGCCGTGGAATGTTCGGCGGAACGCGCGCACCAGGTACAGCCCATGCATGGCACGCGTGATCCCGACGTAGAACAAGCGCCGTTCTTCCTCGAGCTGGCGTGGATCGTCGACCGATCGCTGGTGCGGTAGCACGCCCTCTTCGACGCCCAGCAGGAAGACGTAGCCGAACTCGAGACCCTTGGCGGCGTGCAGCGTGATCAGCGTCACCGCATCGCCGCGCCCGCCCTCGTCCATCTGATCGACGTCCTGGACGAGCGACACGTCCTCCAGAAACGACGCGAGCGCATTCTCCGTCGCCAGCTCGTCGTAGTTCGCGGCTTTGGAGCGCAGCTCCTCGACGTTGGCCAGTCGCTCCTCGCCTTCTTCGGTACCGTCCTGTAGGTAGCGCGCATAGCCGGTTTGCTCGAGCACCGCCTCGAGCAGCTCGAAAACGGTGCGCTGCTGAGCTTCCTGGCGCAGCGGCTCGACGATGTCGGCAAAGGCGCCAAACAGCTCACGTGCTCGGATACCCAGCGGCGCCTGGAGCGCGAGCGCGTCCGACTCGTCATGACGCAATTTGGCGATGCGCAGGAGCGCTTCGTATGGCTGGATGTCCTCGCTGGCCGCCCAACGCTGCAGGTCCTGGACCGTTTTCTGCCCAATGCCACGCGGCGGCAGATTGATCACCCGTAGCAGGCTGACGGTGTCGAACGGGTTGTGGATCAAGCGCAGGAAGGCCAGCACGTCTTTGACCTCGCGCCGTTCGTAGAAGCGCACGCCGCCGACCAGGCGGTACGGCAAGCCGGCCTTGACGAACGCGTCCTCGATCGCGCGTGACTGCGCATTGGTCCGATACAGCACGCCGAACGAATTCAGCGGCGTCTTGCGCGCGCGATACATGCGCTCGATCTCGCGCACGACATACAGCGCCTCATCCTGCTCGTTGTACGCCTCGTGGACGGTGACGGCGGTGCCTTCGTCGTTCTTCGTCCATAGGTTTTTTTCTTTACGCTGCTGATTGGACGCGATGACCGCGCGTGCCACCTTGAGAATTGTCGCCGTCGAGCGATAGTTCTGCTCCAGGACGACGACTTTGAGATCCGGATAGTCGACTTCGAAATTCAGGATGTTGCGGATATCGGCCGAGCGCCACGAATAGATCGATTGGTCCTCATCGCCGACGACGCATAGGTTGCGGTGCTCTTTGCTCAGCAGTTTGACGATTTCGTACTGCGCAATGTTGGTGTCCTGGAACTCGTCGACCATGACGTACTGGAAGCGCTCCTGGTAGCGCTTGAGGACCTCCGGCACATCGCGGAACAGCTGGACGGTGATGGTCAGCAGGTCGTCGAAGTCGAGGGCATGGTTGCGTTCGAGCAGCTCGTTGTAGCGGCGATAGACGCGCGCTACGGTTTCCGCCCAGTAGCCCTGGGCATCCGCGGCGTAGCGCTCGGCGTCCACGAGCTCGCTCTTGGCGTGCGAAATCGCGCTGAGCAGTGCGCGCGGCGAGTTGCGCTTGTCGTCGAGGTCGAGCTCTTTGAGCACCTGCTTGACCAGGTCCATCTGGTCGTTGTCGTCGTAGATCGCGAAGCCGGGATCGAGCCCGAGGTGCTTGAGATCGCGTCTCAACCAGCGCGCGCAGTTGGCGTGAAAGGTGCCGACGTTGAGGCCGCGGCCGACGTGGCCGCCAACCAGGGTGTCGATGCGCTCGCGCAGCTCTCGGGCGGCTTTGTTGGTGAAGGTGACCGCCAGGACCCGCGAGGGGTGAATGTCCTTGCTCTCGAGCAGGTAGGCGATGCGATGGACGATGACGCGCGTCTTGCCGGAGCCAGGCCCGGCCAGGATCAACAGCGGCCCGTCAGTGTGCGCGACCGCCTCGCGCTGGTGCGGATTGAGTCCCTCGAGAAAGCGCTCCGCGGCCGCCGTCGTCGCCATCGCCTCGGAGCATAATGCAGCGCCGGGCTCTTGCAGCGGCGTTACTCGACCGTGCGCCGGAGGAGGCAGAACTCGTTGCCTTCGGGGTCGGCCAGCACGTACCAGGTCTGCTCGCCCTGGCCGATGTCAACGTGGCGTGCGCCGAGGGCGAGCAGGCGCTCGAGTTCGGTTCGCTGGTCGGCGGCGCCGGTGGCGTTGACGTCGATGTGCAGGCGGTTCTTCACCGTTTTGCCTTCGGGTACCCGCCCGAACACCAGAGTTGGCAGCACGCCTGGCCCGCCGGAGATTTCGACAGCATCTTCGTCGGAGTCATCACTGATCGAGTAGCCGAGCACGTCGCACCAGAACGCTGCCAGCTTGCGCGGCTCGGCGCAGTCGATCACGAGCTCGGTGAACTTTGCGGTCAAAGTCGGCTCCTCCCTCCGTGTGAACGGCACGTCTTCAGGATCCTCGCGCTTCGCGCGCGTTCGGCTATGCAACTGGAAGGTCCTCACCTGTGTGCTCAGCAGCCGGACCGTCCTAGCGCAGCGCGAACGTGCTGCCCTGGGGCGTCTTCGAGACTTCGATGCGCACCGGGAAGCGGTCGCGCAGCTCTTCGAGGTGGGTGATCACGAGAATTTTTTCGAACTCGCTCTGGATCGCCTGAATCGCCTCGACGATGCGATCGCGGCCGTCCTGGTCCTGGGAGCCGAAACCCTCGTCGATGACCAGGGTCTGGAGCCGCGTGCCAGCGCGATGCGCGAGCAGCCGCGACAGCGCAATGCGAATAGCAAAGTTGACGCGAAAGCCTTCGCCACCGCTGAACATCTCGTAGCCGCGAGTGCCGAGCTCGTCGGCGATCTTGATGTCCAGCGTCTCGATCGTACCGACGCCCGATCGCACGTCGCGCTGGGTCTCGAACTTGACGTTCATGCGCCCGTCCGTCATGCGCCCGAGAATGCGATTCGCTTCCTCCTCGATCTCAGGGATGGCGGTCTCGATGATCATGGCCTGTACACCGCGCCGGCCGAACGAGTAGGCGAGATCGCTATAGATGCTTTGCTCGCGGCGCAAGGCGTCCTGGCGCGCCAGACTCTCCTTTTGTTTGCGCTCGAGAAAGGCACAGTTGTCGAGCCGGCTCTGCGCGAATACGAGCTGGTCACGATGTTCATCGCGGGCGCGCCGCGCATCGGCGAGCTGTGCGTCGAGCTCGGCGAGCTTCTGGCGTGTCTCAGGCAGCAGCGCGGCTTCGGCTCGCAAGCGGTCGTGGCGCTGTTGCTCCTCGGCGCACTCCTGGTCGAGATGGGCGAGGCTGGATTGCAGCTCGGCGGCCTGGGCTTCGAGGTGTTCCGTTGCCAGCCGCGCTTGCTCCAGCAGCGCACGCTCACGATCGACGCCCGCCAACTCCGCCGCCCGTCCACGCAGTGTGCTGTGGGCCGCCTCGTCGTAGCCCACGTCGCGCAGTCGCGCTTCCACGGCCGCCAGCCGCTGGCGGCCTTCTGGCGCGAAGGTGTTGCCGCTCAGCAGCTTCTGCCGCTCGGCGAGCTCGCGCTGCAAGACGCCAAGCTGTCGTTGCGCCTCGTCCGACTGTGCGAGTGCGCTTTCGGCCTGCGCGAGCCGACGCTGCACCGTCTCACGCTCAGCCAGCGCCTGGGCGAGCAGGGCCAGCTGCGCGGTGTCGCGCGAAACCCGCGCCTCGAGCTCGCGATAGTTCGACTCATGTTCGCGGAACTCGTCGCGGAGCCGCGTCCCCTGGGCGGCATACTCGCCGTTGAGTCGCTGCTTGTGGCGCGGATCCATCGGCCGTTGGCACGTCGGGCACGTCGACAGACGTTCCAGCTCGTCGATGCGCTCGCGCAGCGCCAGCATCTCGTTCTTGAGCTGGGTGTTGACGGCGCGGCCCTCCGCGGCTTGTTCGCGACACTGCACGACCACGCTCTGCAGCTCGGCGTGCTGACGTTCGGTCGTCGCGAGCTGCGCGGCCATCTTCCGCGCCTGACCGAGCTCATCGCGCAGCGCCGGCGACCTTTCGGCAATTTGACGCAGCTCGCGCAGACGGTGCTCGCGCTGGCTAACCTCGCCCTCGACTCGGGCTTGCTCCGCGGCGAGCATGCGCACCGCGGCTTCCCGGGCGCGCTCCAGGGGCAGGTACTGCTGTTGCTTTTCGGTGAGTGCTTCCAGCAAGCCGCGAACAGTTTCGAGCTCCGCGGCAGCACGTTCGATTTCAGCCCCACGGCCGATCACGATCCCCGCCTGCTGCAGCAGTGAACGCCGTTCGTGAAGGGCCCCCGCGAGGCGGGCGCGTTCGGTCCTGAAGCGCTCGATGCGTCCCAGGGCCTCCTGCAGCTGTTGTTGGACACCTTCCAGGGCGATCACACGCTCACGCAGCTGACCCGCCTGGGCCTCCACGGTTGCCGCCTGTTGTTCGAGCAGCCCGAGCTCGGCGCGCAGTCGATCGACTTCGGCCTGGTACTCGGGCCGGCGCGCGATCTCTTGCTCCCAGTCCTGAGCCAGGCGACGCTCATCTGATAGGCGCGCCTCGCAGTCCTTGAACCGTTCCTTGGCGCGGCCTTCGAGCTCGTCGTAATAGCCGAGCTCGAGGATCTCGGCCAGAATGCGCTTCCGCTCCGAGGGTGAGCTAGTGGTGAAGCTGTCGGCGCGTCCCTGCTGGATATACGACGAGCTGGTGAAGGTGTCGTAGCTCATGCGCAGTGTGCGCTCGATGAGCTTCTCGGTTTCCGACTGTGACCGCTCGGTGAGCGACCGGTAGCCCGCGTCGGCCATGACGTGAAAGTCGAGTGTCGAGCTGCCGTACTTCCCTCTGCGCTGCCGCTTGCGCAGAACACGGTATTGGCGCTCGTCGAGCACGAACTCGAACTCGACCTCCATTTCCGAGGCGCCGGCGTGGATCAGCTCGTCGACGGATCGAGCGCGGGCGCGACCCCACAGTGCCCACGTGATGGCGTCCAGCAGCGCCGACTTGCCATGCCCGTTGTCGCCTGACAGCACCGCGACGTGAATGCCCTCGAAGCACAGCGGCTCATGGACGTCCGTATAGGACATGAAGTTGCGCATGTTGAGCCTGAGCGGGATCATCGGGGAGTGGGGTTCGAGGAGTGAGGAGTGGGGGAATTAGCCATGCCAGCCGGTTGGTGCCAAGGCGGCGGCGACCCGTGAGTCTCCCTCACGCCCCACTCCCCACTCCTCGCTCCCCATAAGCGCACGCGCATAGCGCAGCAGCACCCCGCGCCGCTCGGCGTCGACCCGCTGGTGCTCCAGGTACATGCTCAGCGCCTCGAGCGGACTCGCGCGCTGGATCGCCTCGCCGGCGGCGCCCCATCGACTACGCGGCCGCTGGCGGGCGGTGCGCTCGAACGGCGCGATGAAGTACGCCGCTTTGAGCTCGGCTCGAATTTCGTCCTCGCGCAGCTCGGCGATGCGCTCCGGCGGCACGTCGATGCGCAGCTTGACGATCGCATCCTGGAGCTGATCGGCGCGGCGCACGATAGCGCGCACCACGTCCTGGGTCGCGTTGTCTGATTCGACTTTGGCCTCGATCGTCAGGAAGCTGCGCGCGGCGATCTTGCGGAACTCCCACTCGGCGTGGCCTTTGTCGCCGATCTCGACATAGACCCAGCCTTTGTCCTCACCCTCTTCGCCGAAATCGACGCGGTCGATGCTGCCGGCGTACACGATCGGCGGCGGCGCCTGACGCAAAGCCTGGTGCTTGTGAATGTGGCCGAGCGCCACGTAGTCCACACCAGGCAAGTCGAAGGACTGGGGGTCGTACATCGGGTCGTTACCCATGGTCAGCAGGCGCTCGGCGCCGATGCGCGCGCCGAACAGATGGGCGTGTCCGACCACGATGGCGGGCACTTTGGAGTCAAGCTGTTGAGCCTGGTCTTTCAACCGCGCCACGGTCAGATCGATCATCACCTGGTTCAGGTCGCTGATCGACAGGTTCTTGTACTCGGGCTGGGTGAGGACCATGCTGCGGACTGGCCACGGAAACGCAATGACCTGAATCGGACCAGCCTTGGTCTCGATGTGATGCGTGCCGAGCACACGCGCCGTGGTGACGTGGTCGACTTCGAGCGCCTTGAAGACGTCGACGCTCGTTGCGCGCCCGCTCGACAAAGGAATGTCGTGGTTGCCGGCCACGATCATGGTGTGCACGCCCGCCGCCGACAGGCGCCGGATCCGAGTGGCAAACTCGCGCTGATGCGTCGGCGTCGGATCGCGCGTCTTGTAAATGTCGCCGGCGAACAGCACCAGGTCCACGCCCGCGTTGAGTGCGCCGTCGATAGCTTGATCGAGCGAGGTCAAAAAGTCGTGCAGTCGCTGGTTGAGCCCCGTCTCAGGATTGAGCCGGCCGTAATTCTCCATGCCGATGTGCGTATCGGCCAGATGCGCGATGCGCAGACGAGCCATCAGCTATCAGCCGTCAGCTTTCAACGGTCTACCGTCTGCCGTCCATCGTCCACCGTCTGCCGTCTGCCGTCTGCCGTCTGCCGTCCGGCGTACCGAGCCAGCCCACCGCCAAGGCGCGGCGCGCTGACGGCTGACTGCTGACCGCTACTCATTGCCAAAAATCTCTTCGTAGCGCCGCGAACGGAAGGCAATTATTTCGGCGCTGTCGGTGGCAACAGCGGCGTAGAACGACGTGTCGTACTTGCGCGTGCGAATCATCATCGGCATCGGCACGGCGTGCCCGAGCAGCAGCGCCTGCTCACGTGAGTCGAGCGTGGCCAGCACCGTGCGCAGGTGCGCGCCGCCACTGACGCCGGTGAAGATGGCGTCGATGTCGCGCTCGTCGTTCAGCTGGCAGGTGATGCGCGTGCCGATCTGCGACAGCACCTCGGCGTCGATACCGCTCGGCCGCTGATCGACCACGAGCAGGGTCACATAGAACTTGCGCAGCTCGCGCGCGATGGTGCCGAACGTGGTCTGGCGCGCCGCGTCGGCGTTGAGGAACTTGTGCGCCTCCTCGATGGTGATCATCAGCGGCCGCGGGCGGTCCGCTTCATCTTTGGTCGCCCAGTAGGTCTCGGTCTTCTTGACCCACAGCTCGTGCAGGCGGCGCGTGATCAGGTTGGCGGCGAGGATGTACGCGAGCAGGTTGCGCTCGCGGCCGAACTCGACCACCACGTGATGGCCACGCTCGAGCTGCGCCACAAGCTCGTCGAGCGTCGAATGCCGCAAGTTGCGCTCGACGAACTTCAAGCGATCGATGAGCCGCAGCTTGCTGCGCAGCGCCTGCAGCGAATTCATGTTGCCGCCCTGCTTGACGGCGAACTCGGCGAGCGCATCGCCGTCCATATCGAGCAGCTGGGCGGCCCAATCCTCGCCCAGCTTGTCTTCGCACAACGCGGCCGACTCGACCGCCGTGCGGTGAAGCTTGAGCTCGTCCTGGAGCAGCGTGATATCGCTGACTGAAAGATCGCGCAGCGCAATCTTGATCTCGCCGGCCGGCTTGATGCCGCGTCCGCGCGCCGACTCCATATCGAGCGTGTAGACCGCCACGCGACCGCCAAACAGCTGCGACAGGCCTTTGACTTCGACGCCCTCTTCGTTCTTGGCGCTCCAGCCGTATTCGGAGTGCATGTCGAAGATCAGGTTGACCGCGGACTGAGCTTTGATAACCCCGCACAAGATCAGGCGGGTCAGGAAGCTCTTGCCGGTGCCCGACTTGCCAAAGACGCCATTCGAGCGCTCGACGAACCGTCTGAGGTCGATGCAGACGGGCACGTCCATGTCGATCGGCTGGCCGATCTGGAAGTGGTTGCGCCCGTCATCCTTGCCGAAAATACGCTCGAAGTCTGACGTCGTCGCTTCGGACACGTTTGAGAAGTGGGGCGGGATGCTGCGCGCTGGCCTGGGCACCAGGTCCGCCTCGTCGAACTCGATATCGGCGGTGGTATTGGCGAGCATCAGCTCGGGTTTGAGCTTGACGATGGCATAGGTGGTGGTCCCACTCAGGACATGGCGCAGAAAGACGTCGACGGCGTCGGGGTCGCCCGGCGGGTCGCGCAGCACGTCGGCGTTGGCCGAATCGAGCTGCACATCGGTGACCAGGCAGAAGTACTCGAACTTCTGGCCAACGATCTTGACGAACTTGCCCAACCTGACATCCTCGATCGGGACAGTCGGATCGAGGCGTGCAGCCAGGCCCTCGGACAGCGACCCCGCCACCAGCAAGCCGAGCCTGGTCAAACGATGGCCCCCTGGGCCAGCACGCATCGCTTCAGGACGGCTGTCAGCCGGCCATAGTCCGTGTGCAGCAGCTGCGCGAGCTCCTTGCCCGCGTGCTGCAGAAACGCCTGTGGCTCGCCGCGCAGGGCTGCCGTCTGGCGAATGTTGGCCGCGAGGAGCTCGTCCGTGGGCACCTCCGTGCCTGCCAGCAGCGCCCCCAGGTAGTCCAGTCCAGCGTCGGTGAACGTTCTGACCGCGGCCTGGGTGCAGGGTGTCACCGAGTAGTGCAGCCTGGCCGGCCTGGGCGGCAGAAACTGGTATACGGAGCCGCCTTCGGCAAAGCCGACGACGAGGGCGCGGTACGTCGTACGCAGCACCAGTGGCAGGTCGGGGTTTTCCTGGTAGATCAGGTCGTCGCGGATATCGTCGTGGCCGCGCATGATCGCTCGTGCGCCCGGGTCGATGCCGCCGGTCTGGACGTGCGCCACGACGCCCAGGATCGTCAGCCCATCGTCGGTCGCGACCTGCACAAAGGCGCCGAACGGCGGCGCACCGTCCAGCTGCTGGGCCTGGGCCAGGAACTCGTTCGTGGACGACTCGATCACTTCGCCGTCTTGCGCGGGCTGGTGCACGTGAACGCCGTTGAGTGAGCTCATACGGTGCGCACCTGCTTGCGGTGCAATTTGGCTGACGGCCTGGCCAGCACGCCCCGTCGCGCGAGCTCCTGGCGGACTAATGTGTCGAGCACCGTGCGGTCAGACAAGGAAATGACTGCCCGATCGTCCGCGCGAGCCAAAACAGCCGGATAGCCGAAGCCCTTGCCGATCTGGTCGACCAGCACCGCGTGCACGTTGCTGAGCATGGCCAGGTCGCGCGCGACCCACTCGGGCACCTCGACGCGGGCGATCTCCTCGCCCGTGTGCAGCAAGAAGAAGTAGGCGCGATGGGCGCCGAAGAACGGGTCATGGACATTCGAGCGCACCCGATACACGCCCGTCCGCTCCCACTGCTGCAGCTCGCGCCCGAGGATGTGCGCATCAGTCAGGCCGCGCAATGCACACGCATGCGCGCCCGCGCACACATCGCACGCGAGCGGCGTGCCGCCGCATACCGCTCGGAAGAGGTTGACCAGGTCGATGCCCCGCGACCGGCTGGCGTAGGCTGCCACCGGGACCTCGGCTACGCGCATGCGTTCGAGCTGGGCCACGTAATCCGAGTAAAAACGCGTGCGCAGAAAGTCGCGTGGGCGTTCTTCCAGCACCGAGAACAACAGCGTGCCGTCGACCAGCGCCACAGCCGGCTGATCGCCAGGTTCCGTCGCCGCGAGGTCGGCCAGCGCCCTGAGCTCCTCGACGGTGCGCAGGGCGTCGAGGTGGCGGTCACGCATGGGCACCTGGCGGCGCGGATCGCGCGGATCGACGATGAACAGGTCGTCCTCGGTGAAGCCGAGACTCGAGACACTGCGCAGCTCGACCTCGCGATGCGGCTGGCCGTATGGGATGCGCACGCGGCCGACATTAATGAGGAAGAAGTCGCCACTGCCGCCGTGGCGATCTGGATCGATCTCGGCGCCGTCGGTGGCGAGCGCCGTATAGGTCTTCAGCGCCTCGGGCGCCGGCAGCCGCTCGTCCAGTGGCCCGGTCGGGACGGCGGCGCGCTCCTTGACCTGCTCGGCCAGATCGGCCAGCTCCTGCCAACGGTCGGTATAGGCGGCCAGCATCGCCTTCAACAGCTCGAGCCGACGCGTCTGATCGCTGCGCCGCTCAGCCAGAAGCTCGCCCATCTGGCGCACCTGCGTACCGACGTTGAGCAGGTCGAGCGGCATCAGTGGCGCCTGCGGCGCGGAGTGGGGAGTGAGGAATGGGGAGTGAGGAGTGAGGAATGGGGAGTGAGGAATGGAGAGTGGGGAGTGGGGGGATCGAATCGCGGATACGTTGCGTCGGACGTTGTACGCGTATCGCCCACAGCGCTTGACTCGCCCGGACCACCCGCTCGCGGCGGAGCCGCCCCCACTCCCCACTCCCCACTCCCCACTCCCGAGTCGGCATCGGTCGTGCGCCAGCCGCGCAGGGAGCCGACGTTTTCGAGGTGGCGTACGTCGGAAATCTCGATCAGCCGCAGGCCATCGGCTGCTGTCCACTCCAGGCGCGAAATCTGACAGTTGTCGATCCGAACCTTCATCCACAGGTCGTCAACCGGCCGACCTGCGCCCTCGATCAAGATCGCCTGGCCGATCGCGCCATGGGTCACGATCACGATGGTCTCGCCAGTGTGGCGCGGCATCCGTTCGGCAACGAAGGCGAGTCCGCGCCCCTGTGCCTCGGCGAGCGTCTCGCCACCAGGCAGGCGCAGCGTGGCCGGGTGGTACCGCCAGCGGTGATGCATGTCGCCGTAGCCGGCCAGGATCTGCGCGCGATTCAAACCGACCCATTCGCCGACGTGAATCTCGCGCAGCCGCGCCTCGCCGATGACCTCGAGCCCGCGCGGGGCGGCCACCTCGTGCGCGGTCGCCATCGCTCGCCTGAGGTCGCTGCTGTACACAGCGGCGATTGGTTCATCCGCAAGTGCCGCCGCCAACTGCCGCGCCTGCGCCAGCCCGCGCGCGGTCAGCGGCGAGTCAGACTGGCCCTGCCAGCGCCCCTCGACATTGAAGACCGTTTCCCCATGCCGGGCGAGCAAGATCCGAACAGGTGTTCCAGTCATGCTCATGCCAGTATAGGCCGGCCAGCCGCTCCCGAGGGAGCCCCAAAACTGAGCTATTGGACACTCGTGGACGTTGCACGAACCTCAACTAGTAAAGAATGCGCTCGTCGCCAACGCGGCGGGTGATCTTGTGCTCGTCGGTGTAGCCGACGATGGCCAGGACGTACTTGCGCGAGGCATCGAGCAGGTCGCGAATCTGGGCGACGGTGCGTGGGCCGTGCTCGGTGATAGCGCCACGAATGCGGGCGACGATGTCGTCGAGCGTCTGGCGGTCATAGAGGAGGTCCTGGGTGACCTCGATCAGCGCGCCCTGGGCGATGAGCGCATCGGTGAGCTCGGTCGAGACGCCGAGGGTGTGTTCGAGATCAGCACGATCGGGCGGTGACACACCGGCCTCGCGCAGGACGTCGACCACTTGCTGGGCCTGGCGGCTTTGGTCGGGACTGAGCTGCACCGCGTGGCCAGCGAGGTGCACGAACGGGCCGTCTTCGGCGGCGGTGCCCTGGATTTTCAGTCGTTCGAGCAGGCGCGTGAAGAGCCGTGGGTCGGCGCCCAGCCGAGTGCGCAGCTCCTCTTTGGGCAGGCCGCGGCGCAGCGGGTATGCCCGGTGAAAACCGCCCAGCAGGCCTTCCACACGTTCTGTCAATTTGTTCCAGCCTGGCTGGGAGACGATGTAAGACCGGCCGTCGATGTGCCCGTTGGTGTGATCGAGGACGAGCGCGGCACGCTCGTCGATCAGTCGTGTCAGTGCGCCGCGCGCTTCGGCAACAGGCAAGCCGGCGCGTCGGAACAGGCCGTCGACGTCGGTCGGCTCATGCGCGTGCAGCTGCTCGAGCAAGATCTCTTCGGGCGTGCCGCGGGCCAGCACCGCCAGCTGCTCGAGCACGTTGGCCTGGCGCCGCCGATGCCGCCGCGCATGCGCCTCGACGACGCGCCCACCACCCACGGTCATGCTCGGCGATGGCAGACGCACGATGAACAGGTCGCCGCGCGCGAGCGCGACCTCGTCTTGCAGACGGAGCTGAACCCAGGCTTCCTGGCCAGGTTCGAGCTCATCGCGATCCAGCAGCGCGACCTTGGCCAGCGTCTCAGCCGCACCGGTGTGGAAGCTGAGCTGCGTGTTGTGGCGGACCGGTCGCGCGTCCTTGATCAGGCGCAGCTGCGCGTCGAGGGCGCGCGTCGGACGCAGAGTGCCGGGCGCGCCCAGCACCTGGCCGCGGCGCAGGTCGTCTACGGAGAGTCCGACCAGGTTGACTGCCGTGCGCGTCCCGCCGGGCACGACCTCGAGCTTCTTCTTGTGACTCTGCAGGCCGCGCACGCGCGTCTTGAGGCTACCCGGCTGAACTTCGAGCTCCTGGCCGAGGCGCAGCTCCCCGTCGAGCAGCGTGCCGGTCACGACCGTGCCAAACCCGGCCACGGTGAATACGCGATCGATCGGCAGGCGCGGCCGGCCGGTGTTGGGCCGGCTGCGCTCGCGGGCGAGCAGGTCCTGGATCACGCCGAGCAGGTCATCCAGGCCAGCGCGCGTGGTGGCCGAGCACGGTACGACCGGCGCTCCAGTCAGAGTCGTCTCTTTAAGGAAGTCCTCGACGTCGGCCTGGACCAGGTCGAGCCAATCGTCGTCGACCAGGTCACGTTTGGTCAGTGCCACGACTCCGTTCGAGACACCCAGCAAATCGAGTATCGCGACGTGCTCGCGCGTCTGCGGCATCACGCCCTCGTCGGCGGCGACGACCAGCAGCGCGATGTCGATGCCACCCACACCGGCCAGCATGTTGTGGATGAATCGTTCGTGGCCGGGCACGTCGACGATCGAGACCTCGTCGCCATTCGGCAAGCGCAGCCAGGCGAAGCCGAGGTCGATCGTCATGCCGCGCTCCTTCTCCTCCTGGAGCCGGTCGGGATCGATGCCGGTCAGTGCATGAATGAGGGTCGACTTACCGTGGTCGACGTGGCCGGCTGTGCCGATGACTCTCATCGAGCTGCGCGCACCGCGGATTCGAGCAGTGCGTCCTGCTCGGGCAGCACGCTGCGCAGGTCGAGCAGGAGCTGATCGCGTTCGACGCGTCCGATCACGGGTGGGCTCGCGCGTCGCAACGTCCCCGCCAGGCTCGCGGGCAGCGCGACCGCCCAGCTGGGCTGGGTCTGGCCTGGCAGTGACCCGCCGCCAATCGTCGAACGGGTCTCGGCGACGCCTACCTCAAGGTTGGCAGCAAGGGTGCGCGCACGCCGTTCCAGAGCTTCGGCCGGCGCGGACAGCATGCGCCAGACCGGCACTTCCGTTTCAGCATCGCCACGTACGTAGTGCACCAGCGTGGCGCCCAGGCTGGCCAGCGTCAGCTTGTCGGGTCGGATCGCGCGCATCAGGGGATGCTTTCTCAAGGTCGCGACGGCGGAGGCACGACCGACGATGATGCCCGCCTGGGGTCCGCCCAACAGCTTGTCACCCGAGAAGCACACCAGGTCGACACCAGCCAGGACACTGTCCTGGACGAGCGGCTCGCGCTCCAGGCCGAACCGTGCCGTATCCAGCAGTGACCCGGAGCCGAGGTCGTCGACGACCGGACGCTGGTGCTGCTGACCCACATCGACCAGCTCGGCAAGCGTTGGCTGATGGACGAAGCCAATCTGGAGAAAGTTCGAGGCATGCACACGCAGCAACAGCGCGGTGTGCTCGTCGATGGCCGCGGCGTAGTCGGCGGCGTAGGTGCGATTGGTGGTGCCGACCTCGACCAGCTCGACGCCGGATTGGCGCATCACGTCGGGGATGCGAAAGCCGCCGCCGATCTCGACTAGCTGGCCACGCGAGATAATCGCCTGTCGTCCTTGGGCCAATGCTGTGAGAATCAGCAGCACCGCGGCCGCATTGTTGTTGGTGACCAGCGCGTCTTCGGCGCCGGTGAGCCTGCGCAGCAGGTTGGTGACGAGTGCGTGGCGTGAGCCGCGGTCGCCTAGTTCGAGGTCGTACTCGAGATTGGAATAGCCTCGCGCGGCCTCGCTTGCTGCGCTGAGTGCGGCGGCGCTGAGTGGAGCCCGGCCCAGATTGGTGTGGATGATCACGCCGGTGGCGTTGATGACCGGCCGCAGGCGCAGCTGGGTGGCCTGCTCGACGCGCTGCGCAACCAGGGATGGCAATTCGTCGAGTGCGTGCGGCCAGCCGCCATTGAGCGTTGCCTGGCGGGCCTCGTCGAGGACTTCGCGCGCCGCATGCAACGTCAGCTCGCGCGGCAACTCGCGTAGCCGCGGATCCTGAAGTAATCGATCCACGCTCGGCAGCTCACGCAGCGTCAGGCCAGCCACGGTCAGCGATTCTAAAGGCGAAACGTGTGCACGCTCACGCTCCACGACCCGCTGGACTATAAGGGGCATGAAGTGTCCGACTGGGTGTTGAACGACGATCCGCCCAGGCCAACCTTCTCTTCATAACCAGTGGCACGAGCGCTACGGCGACCAGCACCAGGAGCGTCGCACCAGATAGGGCCACGCCAACTTGGAACGAGTCTGGCAAGTACCAGAACTCGATGGTCCATGCGCCGCCGGCCGGCACGCGGACGGCGCGTAGCGCCGAGTAAGCGCGCACGACGTCAAGCTCCAATCGGTGGCCGGTCGCGTCGGTGGCGGTGGCGTGCCACCCGGGGCCCCAGCTATCGGCCAGCACCACCCACGCCGGGCCATCGACGTCGACGTCCAGCGTCACGTCGTCGTACCCGTAGGTGCGGATGCGGCTCGTCCCATGCGCTGTGCCGGTGAGCTCGTCCGGGCCTGGGTCGGACTCCACGTAGACCACGTCGCGTGGGTCGGTGCGCTCTAGCGGCTGCTCGTCAACAGGCAGGACCTGCGCGCGCGGCGCGACGAAGCTGCGCGGCAGCACGCGCGTGTTGAGATAGGCGGCGATGTGCGCATCGCGATAGACCTCGGTGAAGCTCGGACTGTCGATGCGCTGCTCGGTCAGCACGTACTTGACGTTCAGCAGGCCGAGCATCGGGTTGCCGAGCGAGGCCGGGTCGTAGACCGGTGCGATGCGATTGAAGACGAGGCTATCAATGGGCAGGCCCAGGCGGCGGGTGTACTCGGCACCAGCGCGGGACGATCGAGTCGTAACCGCGTGCATCATGCCAGCCGTAGTACATGCCGGCGTTGGCCAGGAACGTCTTTTCTTCGCCGAGTTCGTAGGTCGTGAAGCGCCAGGGTTCAGCACCGCGTTCACGTTGCTCGAGCGCGGCGACGACCGGCGGCTTGTTGGCCGCCAGCAGCGGCGACAGGCGCACATCACTCGCGGGCAGGAAGGTGCCGTGGACCGAATACAGATCGAGCGCGACCAATGCGACCGCGGCCGCGGTCCAGCGCGCACCACGCAGCAGGATGACGCCCGCCGCGAGCGCGGCAAGGCCGAGCCTGAGCAGTCCCTGGCTCTCGTAGCCCCAGAACATGGCCGGTGTGGACAGCGCATTCGGGAGCTGCCGGCCGGCTGTGCCGAAGGCGCGTTCGGCCCACGCCGGATCGGTGACGAAGCGCTGCGCCAGCTTGAGAAACGGCTCGGGTTGGACCAGGCTCAAGCCGACCGCACCCAGGGCCATCACGCCGGTGGCGATGCCCAAGGCGGCATGGAAGCGCGCGGAGCGAGGCCGACGCTGGAGCGTGTCCATGCCCAGCGCGGCCAGGACACACACGGACAGGGTGAACGGCACCACCCAGCGGAACGGGCTGCGCAATTGCGAAAAGCCGGGCAAGCCCTGCAGCAACAGATACAACGGGCTGCCCAGTACCAGCAGCAGCGCGATCAGCCCGAGGGTGCCGAAAATCGCCGCGGGCAGTCGCCGCCCGCGCAGGAGCCCTAGGATCGCCAACAGCCAGGCCAGGATGCCGACGTACTGTCCGCCCTCGACGTAGTTCTTGGTTCCCCAGAAGATCGGCGGCGCCTCGCGCCAGGTGGCAGTCCAGATGTCGAGCCAGGCGCGATGGGTCGGGTTGCCGAACAGGTCGGGCAAAAGTAGCGTCCACAGGTGAGGCAGTGGCCAGGCAACCGCGGCGAGGTCGGCCACGGTGCGCACGCCGGTGCGTGCGTTATTGCTGACGGCTTCGAGGGTTGGCAGCAGCTGCACCGCGGCGAGTGCGAAGCCCAGCGCGACCATCGTCACCAGCCGCAGGCTCGCCAATCCGAGCTGACCCACCGACGCGTGACCCAGCATGGTGGCGAGGCGCACCAGGCTGTATGCGCCCATCGTCATGAGCGCATAGGTGCTGATCTCCGGGTGGCCGGCCAGAAACTGCGTGCCGACGACGATGACGCCCGCCAGCCACACATGTCTTACGTTCGTCCGGACGATGATCAGTTCGGCAATAGCCAACAGCAGAGGCAGCCACGCGACCGCACCGACGATCTGCGGAAACGTGGCGCTGGTGATCACCGAGCCGCTGAACATGAACGTCACGCCGCCCAGCAGCGCCGCCGGTCGACCTGTTCCGAGCAGTCGACACAGCACATACAGACCGATGCCGGCCAGGCTGATGTGCAGCGCGCTGTACCAGCCGAAGGCGTCCGTCAGCGGCAGCCAGTACAGCAGCAGGTCGGGTGGATACAACACGCTGCCCTGGGCGTCGGCCAGGAACGGCGCGCCGGCCAGGATCTGGGGGTTCCAGAGTGGGACCTCGCCGGCCATGATCGAGCGTCGCGCGTGGAGCTCCCAGACCGCGCTCTCGAGGACCAGGTCGCTGACCAGCGAGTTGTAGGGCACGATCTCGGGGCGCATGCTGTGCCACGGCTCGAACGCGTACAGGTTGTCGAAGGGCAGCAGGGTCTTGCCGCTGAGGCCGGGCCAGAGCACCCGGTTGAACCACAGCACCGGCAGGACCAGCAGCAAGCCGAGCACGCCCAGGTCGGGCGCTCGGCGGCGCATCAGAACAGCACCCAGTAAGGCCGAGCACGCCAGGTCGGGCGCTCGGCGGCGCATCAGAACAGCACCCAGTCAGGCCAGCAGCAGGCCGAGCACGCCAGGTCGGGCACTCGGCGGCGCATCAGAACAGCGCCCGTTGCTGCCACTGCTCATGTGGCTCAGGTGCCGGTAAGCCGAGCCGCTGCAGGAGTCCGATCAGACTGGCCGGCGCGTGGCCGGCGAACTCGTTCGACATGTAGCCGTAGATCGTCTTGACTGGCGCCTGCGCGAGTGTTTCGGCCCACCAGTCCAGGTCCGCGGAGCGGTCGTGCTGGATCTCGCGCCAGTTGCTGAACGGCAGGCCGGAGCGGTTCCAGCGCACGTAGGTGAAGTCGGCCGAGTACAGCACACTGCGATGGTTCGGCTGATCGCCGTCGGTGAGCACCCAGGCGATATTGCGCTCGTGCAGCTGCTGCTGGACCTCGGGTGTGGCCCACGACGGGTGCCGCAGCTCGATGGCCACCCTGGCCTCGAAGGTCATGCTGATTTGCAGGAAGTCGAGGAACGCGGCCAGCGTTGTACGGTTGGACTTGGAACGTTCGAAGCTGGGCGGCAGCTGCACCAGCAACGGTCCGAGTTTGTCGTGGAGCAGTGCCGCCAGACGTAGCAGCTCACGCGTCGGCGCCTCCGCGGCTGGCAGCTCGAGTCGCATGTCGTGGGTGATCTGCCTGGGAAATTTCAGTGCGAAACAGAAGCCGGGTCCAGTGCGTTCGTACCAGCCGCGGACCGTGCTCTCCGTCGGCAGAGCATGAAAGGTGGCATTCACTTCGACCGTGTCGAAGACCTGGCTATAGAAGCTGAGCGCCTCCGATTGCGGCATTTTCGGTGGGTAAAAGACGCCGGCCCAGTCCGGGAAAGAGGTCCAGCTCTGCGTCCCTAAACGAAACTCGCGAATGCCATCGAGCGTACTGCGCGCAATTAATTTGCGGAATGCTGGCATCTCGCTAAGCTGGCGTCACCCCGACGCCGCACCGTCGGAGGCCTCGCTTCGTGGAGGAGACTCCCCATGCGCCGCCTATTCGGCCTCGGCCTGGTGTCGTTCTTCGGTGTGCTGGCCCTGGCCACACTGCTCGTGGTGCCAGGCATCGCTGCACCTGCCGCGCAGCCGGTGTCGACCGGCGCAGTCACGATGGAATGGTTCGGTTGGTCGCATTTTCGCTTCACCTCGCCGACCGGCAAGATCATCTTGACCAATCCGTTCACCTCGAATCCGGATTCGCCGATCAAGCCCGAGGACATCGAGCATGCGGACCTGATCGTGGCCGCCGACGGCCATGGCGATGAAATCGGCAGCACCGTCGCCATCGCCCAGAACACCGGTGCGCGGACGTTCACGCCCTTCGAGCTCGGCACGTGGCTGGTCGAGCAAGGTGTGCCGATGGCCCAGGTGACGCGCAGCAATCCGGGCGGACGGCTCAAGCTGGGCGACATCACCGTGCGCATGGTCGCTTCGCAGCACGGCTCCGGGTTGCCGGCGCCGAGCCCAACCACGCCCTATGGTGGTCCGGCCGCTGGCTACTTCATCACCTTCGAGAACGGCTGGACGGTGTACTTCTCGGGCAGCACGCCGGCGATGAGCGATCAGGCCATCTGGGCTCAGCTGTACAAGCCGGACCTGGCCATCCTGCATATGGGTGCCGATCACGATCCGCTCGACTTCGCCTATCAGGTCAAACTGCTCAAGACCGAGAATCCGAATTTGAAGATGATCGTGCCGCACCACAATCGGGTGACTCCCCCCGCCGGTCAGGTCACCGTCGCCGACATGCAGCAGGCCATCGACGACATGGCCCTGGGGTTGCAAGTAACCCAGCCGCCGCTGGCGCAGCCGATGTCCTTCAGTAAGCCCTGATCGGCCTTAGCACAGCGTAATTAGTGCACTACAGCGCACTCGTGCGCCCAATTTCGCGAGTGACGGATAGCTAGCGACATGGGGCAGGCTGGTCGCATGCTGGTGGCCGCGATGGGCTTTGGCGCAGTCGCCTGGGCGTTCACCGGTCCACTGCCCGCGCCGACGAGCGTGCGCGCCCAGGCGACCGACGGCAGCATCCTCGCGGTCGTCGGTCGCCAGGTGGCGCGGCTCAACCTGGAAGCGCCGCGGCATCGGATGATCAGCCATATCGCCACGCCGGCGAATGCGCTCGAAGTGACGGCGCGCGGTGATGGCAGCGGGGTGATCGTGGCCGTAGGTGGTCCCGTCCCGGGCGGTGGCCCGCGGGGTGCCGACCTGGTAGCACTCGACGCTGGGACTGGCGACATAACGCCGATTGCCCAGCGCGCCGAGCCGCGCGAGTCGCTCAATTCGCCAGCCTGGTGGCCGGATGGCGAGACGCTGCTCTTCGAGCGACAGGACCTCGGTGGTCAGCCGGTCGGCGCGCCGGGCCAGGAGGTACCCCGCTACCCGAGTCGCATCGAGCGGGTACTGGCCGACGGATCGGAACGGTCGGTGATCCTGCCCGACGGACGCCAGCCAGACGCGGCACCCGACGGCACGCGCCTGGTCTTCGCGCGGACGACGAACCAGGGTGCCTCGCTCCTGTCGTGGCACCAGGCCGACGGGACCGTGCAGACGCTGGTGCCCGAGGGCCGCTTTGCCGACGTGGCGTACCCGCGCTTTTCGCCCAGCGGTGAGCGGATTGCATTCGTCGCACCACAGTCCGGCGTCGGCGCGCTCGCGCAGCTCGGCGTGGTCCGCCAGTCCGGCATTGGCGTCTCACCCGCGGGCCTGGCGGGGGTTGGTCTGGACCTGGCGGCGTTGTTCGGACCGTCGGTCGCGTTGGCCCATGGCATCCCGTGGGATCCGTGGCTGATGAACGCCGACGGCTCGAACCTGCACCGCGCGGCTGAGACGGGCGCCGACGAGCCGTCAGTGTCGTGGTCGCCCGACGGCAATCAGCTGTTCGTGTACAGCGGCACCGGCTCGTTCATCGTCGACGCCGTCGGCGGCGGGGTGACGCCACTGCCGTACGTGCAGGGCTACGGCCCGACGGTCTGGCTCGCCAGTAGCCCATAGTCAGTCGTCGGGGCTGCACGTGGGTGTCCCTCGACGATCCGCGGCTGGTTGGAATGCGTGATTACCTCTTGAAGTGTGCGCGCTACCCGGTCTGCCAAGGCATTGGGTATCGATAGGTTTACCGGGTTACCGCACGGATCCGGCCGGTGGCACCTACCGCAGGTTCACCGTGGCCGAGCTGCCGAGGATCGAGCGAGCGTCAACTCGACAATCAATTGCACTGGCTGCTCGAACAGCCGCTCGCCGAGGATCGGGCGATCCGCAACCACGCCTCGGCGCGCGAGTTCGATAACCAGCGGGCGAAGGTGCTCGGCTCCAGCACGCTAGCGCTGCCGCCCGCGTTCGAGGCGTTCGTGAGCTCACCTGAGCCGGGGGGCTCGCATCCTCGGCGACGAGTTGCTACCTGGACCTGGCCGACTATGTCATGCCCGTGAACGATGGCGGGTCGCTCATCCACTTCCTACCTGACCAGCAATGGGTCATGCACTGGCTCCTGTACATCGGCAGTGACGGTGCCGAGGCGGTACTGGCCACCTATGTTCCGTATGGCTTTGCACTTGATGAAAGTGAGATCGAGCCTGCCGATGATCCCAGCTACAAGCCAGCACGATTGCGAGAGTTCCAGGTTGGTGCTACGGACGCAGTTGTGTGCGCGGAATCGTTCTCGGAGTTCGTATACCGCTACTGGATTGAGAATGAGATCTTTTTCCGTGCACGACAGGGTCGTCTGCCTGACGAGCTGGGCCGCTACGCCGAGCACTATGCAGAGCGCCCAGGGCACGGCTAGATATCAATGGAAGTCGCGGCTGGCGGGCGTGGCCAGGGTGAGCTCGGGTGAGCCTAAGATCGCAGCGGCGGAGGCGGCTTCGCGTTTGTCGTGCGGATTGCCGGGGACGCCGTTGCGCTCGGGGGCCCTGGGGAGCTTTGCCCGTGCGCCGGTCAGGTGACCGAGTGGCGTGGCGCGGGTCGCGAGCAGATTGAGCGTGCCCGAGCGCAGTTGGACAGTGCCCTCGATGCACAAATAGGACTCGCCACGAATGACGCTGCGCTGGGCCGTATACAGATCGGGTCGAATGACCACGTTGACCAGGCCGGTCTCGTCTTCGACCAGCAGGAAGACGAAGCCTTTGGCCGTTCCTGGCCGTTGGCGGCACACGACCAGGCCACCGGTGCGCACGAGGGCGCCGTCGCGACTGGCGCGCACCTGTTCAGCGGTGAGGAGGTCGCTGGGCAAATCTGGCCGCAGCAGCTTGAGTGGGTGGTAGCTCGGCGACAGGCCGAGCAGGCCGTAGTCGGCGACCATGCGCTCCCAGTCGGTCATGTCGGCCAGCGTGACCATGTCCTGCTGGGTCGGCAAATCGAGCGACAGCTGTCGATGCCTGCTGGAGCCGCGTGACGCTTTTGGCCGCACGCGTGACGGTTCCGATCGATCCCGTGACGGTTCAGGTTGATCGCGTGACGGTTCAGGCTGATTTTGTGATGCGCCCTGGTCGATGTGTGACGGTTCGCGTGACGCTTTTCGACGTTCCCGTGACGGTTCGCGTGACGGTCCCATGGGTACGCTACAGGGTGGAGGGAGGGGGGCGGCGGTGCCTTTTTGGGGCTGCCCGACGGACACGGCTGGCACCAGCAGGCCGAGCTGCCAGAGCAATTCGCGTCGACCCAGGCCGAACTCGGCCAGGGCGCCGATGGTGACCAGGTGCTCGGCCGCGTTGCGCGGCATGGCGGTGCGGCGCAGCAGGTCGGGCAGCGAACGGTAGGGGCCGTTGGTGGCGCGCTCGGCGACGATGGCTTTGGCCAGGTCATCGCCGATGCCGCGAACGGTGCTCAGGCCGAGGATGATGGCGCCACTCGGGCCACTCGGGAGGTGCTGGCTATGCTGGCCATTCTGGCCGGGCCGGCCGTCCTGGCCGGGCTGGCCATTCTGACTGGGCTGGCTGTGCGGGCCACTCGGGCCGCTCGGGAGGTGCTGGCTATGCTGACCATTCTGGCCGTTCTGGCTGGGCCGGCCGTCCTGGCCGGGCTGGCCATTCTGACTGGGCTGGCCGTGCGGGCCACTCGGGCCGTTCGGGCCGGCTTGGCTGTGCGGTCTACTCGGGCCACTCGGGCTGTGCTGGCCGTTCGGGCCGGCGGCTGGGCTGTGGCGCTCGGGAGATGAGTCGGACGCGGCGGGCTCCGATGGCAGCGTGCTCGATCGATGCGACGCCGGCTGTTGCGGCAGAGGCGCCAGGCGCAGCGACGGTGGCGAATCGGATGCCGCCGCACCGTTGGTGCCACCTGTGGACGGGGCCGTGGCGACATCGGTATGCGGCGGGAGGGGTGGGGCTTCGGCGAGGGCGGTGGCGCCTCGGTGCTGGGTGGCGCCGGGGGTGCTTGACGCCGCGGCGGTAGCAAGCGTGCGTGGCGCGATGGCGGCGATGGCTTGCTCAGCGGTGGCGGCAGTTGCGCTTGATTCGGGTGCGGCTACGCCGGTTGGCATGCGCACGGGTTTGCAGCCGGCGGCGCTGCGGTTGATGGACACGCGCAGGACTTGCAGGTTGTGGCGTCGGGCGTCGCCGATCAGCACATGCGGCGCGTAGAAACCCATCGGCTGGTTGTTGAGCAGCGCGGCGTAATACTCGGCCGGGTAGTAGTGGCGCAGCCAGGCCGATTGATAGGCCAGCACGGCAAAGGCATACGCGTGACTTTTCGGAAAGCCGAACTCTGAAAACGCGGTCAGCTTGTCGAACATGGCGCCGGCCTCGCGCGCGCTCACCTCCTTGATTGACGCGCCTTCCAAAAAGGCGGCGCGAAAGCGCTCCATGGCTTCCTTGGACCGCTTGCGGCTCATCGCCCGCCGGAACTGGTCGGCCTGCCCGGGCCTGAAGCCGCCCATCTCGATCGCCACTTCGAGCACCTGGTCCTGGTACAGGATGATGCCGAGCGTGTCCTTGAGCAGCTCGTCCAGTAGCGGATGGTCGGCGTGCGGCACGTAGCGCGCGTCCTCACGCAAGCGTTCGCGGCGCTGGACATACGGATTGACCGCGCCGCCGACGATCGGTCCCGGCCGCACGATCGCGACCTGGACGGCCAGATCGTCGAGATTGCGCGGTTGTGTCCGCGTCAGCATCTGGATCTGGGCGCGACTTTCGACCTGGAACAGGCCGACCGTATCGCCGTTGCAGATCGCGTCGTAGACGGCGGTGTCGTCGTATGGAATCGTGCTCACATCGACTTTTTCGTCGCGACACTCCCAGATCAGCTCGAGGCATTCTTCGATCAGCGACAGCATCCCGAGCGCCAGGAAATCGATCTTGATGAAGCGCGCGTCGTCGCACGAGTCCTTGTCCCATTGACAGATAAAGCGGCCATCCATCGAGGCCGGCTGGACGGGTACCAGCTCGACCACCGGGCGCGACGAGATGATCATGCCACCCACGTGCTGTCCGACATGTCTGGGGAAGCCGTCGATCTGCTCGGCGAGGTCCATCAGATGCGCCCACATCGGGCCATCGGCCTGGCCATGAAACTCGGGCAACGTCGCCAGCTCGCGGCGCACCGAGCTGGCCGAGCCACCTTCGGACAGGCGCGCGAGCTTGTCGATCGCGGGCGCCGGTAGACCGAGGACTTTGCCCAGATCGCGTACCGCGCTGCGCAAGTGATACGTGGCAAACGAGCACACCAGCGCGGCATGTTCGTGGCCATACTGCTCGTACACACGCAGAATTAATTGTTCGCGAATGTCGCGCGCAAAATCGAGGTCAATATCGGGGACTGCTTGTAAATCTTCGTTGAGAAAGCGTCGGAAGAAGAGACGGTTTTTTACCGGATCGACGTGGCTCAAGCCGATCAGATAACAAATAATTGAGCTTACCGATGAGCCACGCCCTCGACCGGGTGGCAGTCCTGAGCCGCCGCGAATGGTGCCTACGCCGCGCACATCGCGCGCGACTTCAGTGGCAGCTACTTGCAAGTCGCGATAAATCAAAAAGAAGCCCGCTAGGTGATGTTTGCTGACTAATTGCAGTTCGTCGTGGAGCTGCTGACGGGCTTTGCTGAGGATCTCCGGGTCGGTACTCTGGGGTGGATAACGTTCGTCGAAGCGGCGCGCGCAAAACGCGGCCAGGACCTCGTCGGCGGACGACTCCTGCTCACCTGCCTGGCGCGTGAAATCGGGAAAGTTGTAGCCCAGGTCGCGATGATTGGCGAGATTGAAGGCCGCGCAGCGCTCGGCAATCTGGTGCGTGTTCTCGATTGCCTTGGGATAGGCCGCGAACAGCTCGACGACTTCGTGCGACGGGCGCAGATAGAACTCGCTGTTGGGTCGCCGCACACGATGTGAGGACTCGAGCGTCGCGCGATTCTTGATCGCGACCATGGCGTCCTGGAGGCGATGGCGGGCGCGCTGGTGATAGTGGACGTTGCCTGACGCGACCGGTTGTAGGTCGAGTTGTTTGGCGAGCTCAGCGAGTTGGCTGAGACGGCGGGTGTCACCGTGCACGAGGTTGTGCTGGAGCTCGACGAAAGTATTGTCCGAGCCGAACAAGTCGGTCAGCCGACGAAGTGCTTCGGCAGCTTCGGCGAACCGATCGCGGTCGACCAGGCGCGCGACTTCGCTCGAGCGACAACCCGACAGCACGATGAGGCCTTCGGTATGCGCGGCCAGGTCAGCGGGATCGAGCGCGGGTGGGCGCGGATCGTCAGCGGGCAGGTGCGTTGACGCTGTTTCCCAGGAGCGGGTGCCGCGGTGGGCGAGCGTGATCAGCCGACATAAATTGGCGTAGCCTTGCTCGCGCTCGGCGAGCAGGGTCAGGTGGACCGGGCCACTGCTCGGGTCATGGAGCCCATGTTTCAGCGTGACCTCGACGCCCGTGATCGGCTGGACATCAGCGGCGGCGCAGAATTGCGCGAACTCCATCGCGCCGTGGAGGCCGTCATGGTCGGTAATAGCCAGGGCCTTGTAGCCCAGGTCGGCCGCGCGGAGGGCCAATTCCTCGGGCAGCGAGGCGCCCTCGAGGAATGAAAAACACGTGTGTAGATGGAGCTCGACCGAGTAGGGAACCACCGGTCCGGATGATTAGAACACACGTTCTAGATTGCTCACAAGCGGCATGCCGGCAGTTTTTTGGCGAAGCTTTGGCTGGGCGACACCGTCCTCGGCGCTGCGCGCGGCCATCCGGCGTTTTCCTGGCGGGGCCTGCTGGGTGGCTGACAGATCGAATCGGGCGGCGTATGACACTGTCCTCGGCGCTGCGCGCGGCCATCCGGCTTTTTCCTGGCGGGATGCCTGAAGGCTGATAGATCGAACCGACCGGGCGCAATGACACCGCACGGCGCTGGGCGCTGCCATCTGGCTTCCCGGCGGGTGCCGGCTGGAATCTGATGGATCGAACCGCGGCGCATGACGCCACGCACGGGCAGTGGGTGCTTCAAAAACTCAGGCGGGGTCGATCGAGCCGCGGGCGACGTACAAGGTCTGGCCGACGTGCTCCAGGGTGACGCGCTGGATGTAGTCTCGGCCGTGGGCTTGGAATGGGGCGGTGTGGTCTACCGATTGGAAGGAGAGTGCCGCGTCAGGGCCGTCATGCAGGGCTTCGGTCAGGACTCGGCCGTCGAAGGCGCTGCCGGGGTCAAGGTCAAGCAGGTGGGTCAGCGTGGGCGCGATGTCGATGTTGCCAACGGGTAGAGGATCGCGCCAGCCTACGCGGAAGTCGGGACCCTGAGCGATCAGCGTGTTGCGCAGGTCGTACGGACTGATCGTGCCGTGATCGACCAGGAGTCGGCCGTGCGAGCCGGCCGCGGTGCCGGGCAGGCCGTCGACCATCTCGTCGGACCAGGCCAAAGAAAAGACGATGTCGGGTGCGCGCGGACCGTCGAGGCCGACCAGTTCCAGCGGCAGCGTACCCATGGCCCCGTCGCGGGTGAAGACGGGACCGGCGTAATCGAGGCTGCGCACCGCGTTGACGGCATCGGGCTCTGAGCAATACACGAACGCCGAGCCGCCGTTGTCGGCGGCGACACCGCTCGACAGGAGTGGCGCAAGGTCACGCGTGGGTGTCACGCGACGGGTGATGGTCGACGAGCCGTGATCGGAGGTCACGACCACGTCGGTGGTGCCACGCAGGCCGAGCCGTTCGTAGTTCTCGAGAATGCTGCCCAGGTTGTTGTCGGCGTCACGCAGGGCTTGAGCCGTCTCGGGCGCGGCGTGGCCGCGTGGGTGGACCGTCTGGTCCGGATCGGTGTGCCAGAACACGAGCAGGGTCGGCTCGAGCTCGGGCAGGACGAACTCGCAGATGATGCGAGTGAAGTAGGTCGTCCACTCGGTGGCGGGGACTCGGCGCCGCGGTGCTGGACCGAAGCGCTGTTGAAGGGCCGCGAGTGCCGAGGAGAAGTTGTCCAAGCCCTGGCCGACGACGAGGTCGCCCGTCTCGGGTGCGCGCGGGTGCTGCAGCCAGGTGCAGCCGGGCGAGCCCGAGCCCACGATCACTGACCGACCGCCGCTGCGATCGACGCGGTCGGCCAAGGTGTCGACGAGCAGGACCGGACGGCCATCGGCCTCGGCCAGGCGCTGCAGGTTGGCGGCATCACCACTCGTGTATGAGTTGAATGATCCAGTCGCGGGCAGGCAGAAGGTGTTGCCTGGGACGCCGGCTCGACCTGGGCGACAACCTGTGGCGATCGCGGGTGAGTTGGCCCGTGTCAGCGTCGGGTAGACCGCGTGGCTGCGCTCGAACCACACGCCCTGGTGCGCCAGACGCCACAGGTTCGGGGTCGCCTCAGGCGAGACGTAGTCTGGACGCAGGCCATCCCAGACCATGATGAATGCACGCTCGGCGGACACTGGCGATTGAGGGTACGCCGAAATCGGAGTGAACCGGGCGTTCACCCGAGGCGTATAACTGCAGCACCACCGAACGGGCTCTGAAATGGCAATTGGAACAAGCTCGCGCGCACTGCTCGCCGGCTGGTTGAGCCTGGCCGCGAGCCAGGATCGGCCCCGCACGTCCTACCGCGACGACCTGGTGACGGTCGGCGTCGGGATGTGGCTGACCCTGGGTGTCTTTGTCGACGGCTGGGCGCACAACACCCGCGGCGACACGCTCGAATCGTTCTTCACCCCGTGGCACGCGCTGTTTTATTCGGGCTTCATTGCCTGCGCCGCCTGGATCGGCTGGCTCATCGGACGTCAGCGCGGGCAGGGTCGGCTAGGCATGGCCGCTATCCCGATCGGCTACGAGCTGGGCGCGCTGGGCGTGGTCATCTTCGGCTTCGGCGGCCTGGGCGACATGATCTGGCACACCGTCTTCGGCATCGAGGTCGATCTCAAAGCGCTGCTCAGCCCGACGCATCTCATGCTCTTTCTCGGCGCGTTCCTGATCCTGACGTGTCCGCTGCGCGCAGGGTGGGCAACCTACTCCAGCGCACCGACCCTCAAGGCGTTGCTGCCGGCGCTGCTGTCGATGCTGGCGGCGGCGTGTTTTGTCTATTTCATGGGCATGTTTCTCTGGGCACCGCTCGACGCGTTCTATGCCGACAACGTCGGCGAGCTCGCACGACGCTATGGACCCGACGCGGCTCGGCGCATCGTGCGCGTCGACGAAGCCTACGGCGTCACCGAAGTGCTGCTGACCAATGCGCTCCTGCTCGGGCCGATCTTGCTGCTCATGCGCCGCTGGCGTCTGCCGTTCGGGTCGGCCACGATTCTGTTCGGCGTGAGCAGCTTGCTCATGCAGGCCGTGGATGGCATGCGCTCGCCCGAGCAGGTCCTGATTGCGCTGGCAACCGGCCTGATCGGAGACTGCCTGATCGGCGCGCTGCGCGCGACGCCCGAACGCGACGGGCCGTTTCGCGTCATCGGCGCGATCGTGCCGTTGGTGTTCTGGAGCCTCTACTTCCTGGCCGGCCAGGTGGTGCTCGGTATCCGCTGGGCGCCCGAGATCTGGACAGGCTCGATTGTGCTGGCGATGCTCAGCGGAGTCGGCCTGAGCGTTCTGGCCGCTCCGCCAAGCATTCCAGTCAGTGGTGGAGTTGAGGACTAGCCGATAATGACGCCGAAAACGCGGTTCAGGATGACCACGACGGTAAAGAAGCCGAAGAAGAGGCTGAACAGCCACAGCACAGCCTGACGCCATATCGGAGCCTGAATCTCGCGTGGCAGGAACTTGCGGTTCACGTACCACACGTGGATGCCGTAGATGGCCATCTCGAGGCCGGCCATAAAGGCGCCCAACAGGATCAGGATGAACGGCTGAGCGAGGTTGATCGCGATACAGCCCCAGATGATGAACACGATCAGGATCGCGTAGTACACCTTGCGGACGTCGCCTTTGGCTCGGTCGCGCACGCCCTTGTTGCTCGTCCACAGGATGTCGGTGATGGTGCGTGGCAGCAGGTCCATGATGCCGACCTGAGTGCTGTACAGGATCCAAAAACCGGTCAGCAGGGTCACGATCCACAGCACGTTGCCCATGCTGTTGGCGAGGCCGCCGAACGCGGCGGCGATGCCTTCTGCCTGGCGCACCGCCACCGCCATGCCCGAGACCTGCGTGCCGGGCGGGATGAACTGCACGGTGAGCAGCGCCGGCAGGCCCATGCCGAGGAAGCACCCCAGCGCCCAGACCCAGCCCTGATCGAAGCGGATGTACTTCCACCACACCTTGAAGCGCTCGACGTTTTCAGGCGTCGGCTCGAAGACCTTGCCGGTCGCGGCCAGCGGCACTTCCTTGCCGCCGATGATGGCGGGGATGTAGCCGACGTGCGCGCTCATGCCCATGCCCTTGTCGCGCACCCAGTTGGTGATGGTGCAGTTGCCGAGGCCGCCGGCGCCGGCGTAGGCGGCGAAGCCGGCCAGCACGAACCAATCGGCGCCCTTGGGCAGTAATCCCATCAACTCGCCAGTCTGCGGGCTGCGGATGAGGAACAAGCCGCCGCCGACGAAGCCGCTGGCCACGGTCAGCCAGGTCTGCAGGCTGGTGAAGAACAGGCCGAGCAGGAGCAGCGCGCCGACGATCCAGATGATCATGAACCACTCGGCGTACTCGAGTGCCTGTTCGACTTTGCGTCCCAGCAACAGCAGCGCGAGCGATGCGAAGAAGGTGACATAGCCGAAGAACAGGACCATACCCGCGTGCTGCGCGCCGGGGACGCCGCCGATGATCATGGCGACGACGGCCGTAGCGGCCGCGGCGGCCCAGCCGGGCCAGCCGAGCTGCAAGAAGCCGAGGATCGAGTACAGCCAACCCCAGAACACAGGCCCGGGGGCAGTGCGCATGAAGCCACTCATGATCGGCTCGCCGGTATACAGCGTGTAGCGGCAGCACTCCTCGTTGAAGACCCACTGCAGCAGGATCGAGGCAGTGGCCACCCACAGCAGGGCCGCGGTGAACTGGGCGGTGACCGCTGGACCGATCAGCCACTCGCCGCTGCCGATCGACAGGCCGAGCACGATTGCGCCCGCACCGGCAACACGCAAGCCATTGCGAAAGGTGTAGGGCGGCGCGGCAGGCATCTCGGCGACGCCCCACGGCGGCAGCCGGCCAGCCTCGATGGCAATGTCCTCAGCGGCGCGTGTAGGCTGCCCCAGGATTGCTTCTTGCGCCATGTTGCTCTCCCGATTGGCTTCGCACGCGGACTCGTGTCGACGAAGCCGTATGTTGTTGCCGATCCGCGTCTAATGACGACGACCACGACGACGGTGTCGCTGGATCGGCGCACCCCCGTCGCCCATGGCAGGCGCGGTGAACTGGGGGACCCAGCCCCGAGTTGGTCACCGCCCGACCGTTTCTGGGCACGCTGTGGGCTGGCTGCTCGAGGGGAGTTGTGCGTACCTCCGCCCCAGAGGCTCGGGTGCCCGGTATGGGCTAGCTCGGTGCGCGTGGCCGGGCACGCGGCGAGTTCAATTGTCCAATGGTCCGGCCAGGGCGTCAATACATGGTCAGGTCACGACGGAGCCCCAGCTGAACAGGTCGGTTAGCTGCTGCTGGAAGTCGGGCAGGACGTCGGCACCATCGAGCGTGTCTGCTGCCCCGAGGGTGCGCGCAGTGCGGTCGGGCAGGTAGACGGTGATGCGCTGCGCGCGCGGATCGACCAGCCAGACCAGCCGGACGCCTGCCTTCGAGGTACTCGTGGATCTTGTCGTGAACGTCACGCGCGCGATCGGACGGCGAAAGGACTTCGACGACCAGGTCTGGCGCGAGCGCGAGGAAGAACACGCGTTGAGCAGGGGGCGGCAGTCGGTCGGCGCTGACAAAGGCAACGTCTGGTGTCCGCACCGTGTCGGGATGGCGGGCCAGGATGAAGCCAGCCTCCTTGCCAAAGACTGAGCCGAGATGCGGTGGCCGCACGTGGCCGATCAAGGCAGCGCCGATCAGCCACGTTGTTCGAACCAGGCGTCGGCGAGCAGGTCGTGGTAGACGGTGAGCAGCGTGCCGTCGTCGAGCAGCAGCGCGTAGTACAGGCGTGAGACGGGATGCTCGCGCCACCATTCGTCGTCGATGCGCCAGCGGTCCTGGACGCTGGCGATGGTGCGCGGGGTGAGCCGCCCCTGGCGCCAGACGGCGACGATGCGGCCGTGCGCATCGGTCTGCATGCGCAGCGGCGTGGGCGCATTGAGCGGCCGCAGGTCGTGGCGATTCAGGATGGTCATAGGTCGCACGTGACCAGCGCCCAGCGGCGCTCGGGAATGCGCGACCAGGGCTCGACTTCGACGGCGTGGTACAGCGGCACCCGACCGTAGCGCGCGCGCAGCTGGCGCGCGGCTTCGGCGATCTCGGCCAGTTGGCGCGCACGGGCCACGAACAGCCCCGGCTGGCGGGCTGCCTCGCCACCCAGGCCGAGCAGCTCGAGCGCCAGCTCGTCGATCGGCGCCGGCGGCAGGCCATTCGGCAAATCGAGCTTGCTCTTGAGCGCGCGCCTGGCCGCGTCGCGCGTCGAGAGCGCCTCCTTGAACGTATAGAGCCGCTCCCAGGACGTGCCATCCGAAAGCAGCGCGCGCACGCGCACCTGACGCACCGAGCGACCTTGCAGCGCCGGCTGGCCGAACGTCTGCGCCAGCAGCTGATCGATGGCGGCCATGACCGCCTCGATGCTGGCCAGCGGATCGTCGAAGCGCAGCCCGGACTGGACGGCGCTGGTGACCGGGCGGGCGATGACCGGCTCGGTATCACGCCCGTGGGCCAGCCGCCAGGCGCGCGCGCCGGGTGCACCGAACTGGGCCTGAACGGCGCTGAACGGCAGCTGGGCCAGGTCGCCAATGGTGCGCAGGCCAAGCAGCTCCAGGCGCTGCAGGACGTCTGGCTCGAACAGCGTCAGATTGCTGATCGACAGCGGCGCCAGAAAGGCCTGGGTCGTAGTTGCGGGGACGACGTGGACCTCGCCCGGGCGGCTGGTGCGCGCGGCCGTGGCCGCGGCGAACTTGCCGTTGCCGAAGCCGAGCCTCGGCCTGAGCAAGCTGGGGACCGCCACTCTGATGGCGCGTTCGAGCAGGTTGAGCGTTTCGTAGACGCTGGCGAGACCGCGTAGATCGAGATACAGGTAGCCGTCTTCGGCGGGCTCGACGATCGGACTGACCCGTTGCAGCGCTGCCAGGACGGCTTCGAGGGTGGTCGCGGTGCGCACCGGGTCAGGCTGGAGGACGATCGCCTCGGGGCACAGCGGAATGACTTCGCGCAGCAGCAGGCCGGGCTTGATACCCGCTGCTTCGGCTTCGGGCGAACACAGCTGGACGACTTTGCGTTCGCCGGGGGCGCCGCCCAGAACGAGTGGCCGGCCATCCCAGGCCGGATGGCGCAGCACTTCCACGCGCAGGGGCAGCTGCGCGATCCAGACGCAGGCGACTTGGACGTCGGGCCAGGCCATGGCTGCATTATAGAACAAGCGTTCTAAGGTGCGGGGATAATTTTCGCCGGACCCGTCCGTTTAGCAGGTCTTATTCGTAGAGGCTAATGTCGAGGGAGGGGTGATGCATATGGACGCGCTCGCGCTGGCCCTCTTCCGGTCCGATCTCGGCCAGGAGGCGCATGGAGGCTTGGGCGTTGGTGTAGGGGAGGCCGGCCGTTGGTTCGGTCTGGCCGAGGTAGCGGCGGTGCGGGTTGTTGAAGACCAACTCATCCACGCTTGCACGCGGGTGGGTCGCTTCGGTCGACGACCAGATGCGGCTGACCGAGGTCGACGATCAGCTCTAGCACGCCATTGGCAGCACACGTTCGCTGGTGTAGTCGGGCGCGCCACGCACGAACCAGAAGACCTCGACAAACGGGCGCAAAGCTGCACCAGGCGCAAGCGTGCTCAGACGCATGGGCCGTCGTTGCCGACCAGGGTAGCGCCGTAGAATGCGCCACGACGCAATGGCTGACGGTGCTGAGGCTGAGGGGACAGTCCTCGACGCGGCGCAGATCCAGGCGCTGATCCCGCATCGCTATCCGTTCTTGCTGATCGACCGCATCGTCGCGCTCGAGCCGGGCCAGCGCGCGGTCGGACTCAAGCTGGTCAGCATGAGCGATGGCTACTTGCAGGGCCACTTTCCCGACTATCCCGTTATGCCCGGCGTGCTGATCGTCGAGGCGCTGGCACAGACCGGCGCGGTATTGGTGATGCACGACCCGGCCAACGCGGGTCTGCTGCCGTTCTTCGCGCGCATCGACAACTGCCGCTTCCGCCAGCCCGTCCGACCGGGCGACACGCTGCGGCTGGAGGTTGCGGTGACCTCGTTTCGACCTCCAGTTGGCAAAGCGCACGCGCGGGCGCTCGTCGGCGACACGCTGGCCTGCGAGGCCGATCTGACCTTTGCCCTCGGCAAACCTGCGTAACCTGCTGGTGCGCCTGGTGGCGCGGGGACTCCGACCCGCGCCTGAGTCGTCGTTCGGCCGACCGCCCCGACGAGTCCTGCTGCTACGGCCAGACCATATCGGGGACGTGTTGCTGACCTCGCCGGCGATCGCACTGCTGCGGGCGAGCCTGCCCGAGGCGGAGCTGACCTATCTGGTTGGACCGTGGAGCGCCGAGGTGGCAGGGCGTAGCGTAGTAGTCGATCGCGTCGAGACGCTGACCTTTCCTGGCTTCACCCGGCGGCGCAAGAAGCATGCGCTCGAACCGTACCTGCTGCTGGTGCGCGAGGCGCTGCGGTTGCGCCGGGCGCGCTATGACCTGGCGGTGGTGTTCCGAGCGGACTACTGGTGGGGGGCGTTGCTGGCGCTGGTGGCGGGGATACCGGTGCGTGCAGGTGGCCGCACGTCCGAGACGGAGCCGTTGCTCACGCATGCGGCCGTGCTAACGCCGACCGAACACGCCGTCGAGCAGGCGCTAGGCATCGCCAACGTAGCGCTCGATG
>DASXRR010000141.1:0-54841 GCA_036506475.1 Chloroflexota bacterium | reverse complement strand
GCCAACGCTTCGCAGCCGTCGACCTCGACGAGCTGGCGGGCGGCGCGGCGAACCTCGTTCTCGTCCAGCGCCACGATCTCGGCGCCTTTGTAGTCGATGCGCTCGTTCAGCCCGACGACATAGCGGCGCGGGACCAGCGGTCGGTCGTCCTTGTCATGGGTCAGGAAGTCGTGCAGCTGGTCCTCGTTCATGCCCGCGACCTTCTGCTTGATGCGACCCATGAACAGCATGTCCTCGTGGCCGCGCGTAGTCAGCAAGCCGGTCCTGGCGCCCGAGCGCGTGAGCAGGGCATTGGTGCCGACCGTGGTGCCGTGACCGAGAAAACGAGTGCTGCCCAGCAGTTGGCTGGTGTTGATGCCCATCGTCTCAGCCGCTCGGGCGAGCGAATCGAGGACGCCGTCGGCGAAATTCGGCGGCGTGGAGGCCGCCTTGGCGGTGACGATCCGACCGCTCTGGTCGACCACGACGCAGTCGGTGAACGTGCCGCCGGTATCGACGCCGATGAAATAGCCGTCAGCCATCAGCAGTCAGCCATCAGCAGTCAGCCATCAGCCATCAGCAAACGAACGTTCCGGCGTCGGCCAATAACGAGGTCATGTGGCGGCGCACGACCCGAAAGTCAAGGGCCGTCACGCGTGGCTGCCGCTACTTCCGGCTGACAGCAGACTGCTGACAGCTGACTGCTGACGGCTGACTGCTGACGCCTGACGGCTGATGGCTGACAGCTCAATGTCCCACAGGATGGGTTCGTCCTTGAGCGCGATCTCCGTTTCGAGTCGCACCAGGCACTCTGGGCAGTAGAACTGACGGAACACGAAGCGGTTGCCGACGCCGTAGGGATTTACCCGCAGGCCCGCGTCGTGAACGGGGCCTTCTTCCATCAGCGTGAACTCCTTGAAGTTGCGCTCGGCGCTGCCGAGGCGATGGCCGCAGCGGCACACGAAAGTGCCATCCTCGATGCGCAAGAACTCAGTGACGTGCATATCACCAGGCTCCGGCGTTGGCGCTGGCGGCGGCTTCCCAGGCTTTGACGTGCTCCAGGCCAGTGCCGTCCAACTGCCCGACCGGCCGGCCGCGGGCGCGACGCTGGGCATGGATGTCCGCCCGGAGCGCCGTGGTGGCGGTGGTGTCGACCCCGTCCGACGTCACGACCACGCCGTACATCGTCCGCGCCCCTTCCTCAGTGACGACGCCGTTCAAAACATCCCCAAGGACCCTGGCGGGGTCGCGCTCTAGCGGATCGCCATAGCCGCCGCCCGATTGCGTTTGGACCTGGAACACGTCGTCACGCGCCATGAACGTCGTCGAAATGACCGATAGTGGCTCCAGGTCGCCGGCCAGCGGCGCGAGGTCCTGAGGAATCTCACCCGCGGCGAAGCGCGCGCGAACGTCGGTGCCGCGCTTGATCACGAACTGGTTCGTCTGACTCGGCCCGCCGCCCGAGATGCCGACGCCTTCTGGGTGCTCGGCGCCGCTGGCGTGCGGCAGCTTGTACGGCAGTCGTTCGACGTCGTGAATCACGTACGACAGCGTGCAGCCCGTGCCACCGCGAAACCGTCCGGCGCCGCCTGAATCAGGCTGATGTCGACGAAACAGGTACAGCAGCGGGTACTGCAGCTCGTACGCTTCCGCGTTCGGCGCCAGCTCCAGGATGCTGCCGACGTAGCCGCCGGTGTCGATGCCGTCTTTCCACGAGCGGGCGCCCGCGCCGCCGAAGTACGTGTCCAGGGCGACGGCGTAGAACGGATCGCCGCGCTGATCGAGGCCCGCCAGTTCTTCCGTGGTCAGGCTGCCGACCCAGTTGGCCATCGTGCGATGGCGATGCTCGGGTGAGGCGGCCAGCAACTTGCCCAGGGCGTTGTCGGCCAGGTTGATCATGGTCTGGGTGCTGCTCGTAGTTGCTTTGGACACACCGCCGGGCCATGCGACGTGCAGGATCGTGCCCGGGTCGGACTCGACCGTGATCGCCCGGTTGATGCCCGCCGGCACCCACGGTATGTCCCAGCACAGATAGGTCATGACGCAGCAGGTGATGTCCGACAAGCTGGCGTGAATCGGGTTGTTGATCACCGCCGGCGCTTGCTTCGACGAACCGCGGATATCGAAGATCAACTGGTCGTTGCGCTTGGTCATCGCCAGCACGCCGGTGTAGATCCTGTCTTCGTATTCGAGATACGAGCGATGGCGGAACGTGCCGTCTGGTAGCTCGCGCAGGCGGGCGCGGAACTTGGCTTCGGAGACGTCGAGCATGTCGTCCATGACGGCTCTGACCGTTTGCGCGCCGTAGCGCTGACAGAGCTCCTGCACGCGCGCCGTGGCGACGTTGTTCGCCGCGATCATGGCCGTCAGGTCGAGCCTGACCATTTCGGCGGCGCGGCTCATGCGCAGGTACAGTCGCACCAGGTCATTGCGCAGCACGCCACCCTCGACGATCTTCATCGGCGGGAACAGCGGCTGCTCGCCGTAGATGTCCCTGGCGCCAACCTGCACCTGACCCGGTACCGGTCCGCCCATGTCGATCTGGTGGATGGTGCTGCCCACCCAGCCGATCAATTCGCCCTCGACGTGGATCGCCCCGAGCACGACCACGTCCATCTGGTGCTGGGCGCCCACGTACGGGTCGTTTGACAGGAACATGTCGCCCGGGCGAATGCCGGGGTTGTCCTGGTAATTGGCCACGACATCCTTGGCCAGCGTCTCCATCGAGATCGCATGCACCAGCATGTACGGCGCGAGTACGAGCGAGTCGCCTCGATCGTTCATGATCGAGGTGTTCATATCGTGCACTTCGCTGGCGATCAGCGAGCCCGAGACGCGCTCCAGCGTGTGGCCAGCTTCCTCGTTGATGCTCCACAGACGGTGACGCACGATCTCGAAAGTGACCGGGTCGACGCGGGTCGGCAAGGTTGTCGCTGCTTGGGTGGCCATCTTGCTACTCACTACTGCGGCGCGTGCTGCCCGCTGGCCTGCGCCAGCTCGATCCACAACTGATGGAGTCGATCGACTGCTCCGCGCTGCTGGCGCAAGATGTCCTCGGCCCGATCGAACAGCTCGCGCGCTGGCTCGACACCTTCAGCCTGGCTGGACACCAGTGCCGTTTCCTGCCAGCGGGCGATCAGTGCCAGCAGACGCCGTTCCGTTACTTCGACTTCGCGCCGGATGTCGGCAGTGGTGCGCGCACGCGTGACCGGCATGGCCGCTCAGACCCCGCTCAGCGCCGGCGCCTGCGCCAGCTCCGCCACGCTCTCGCGCAATGCGGCCGAGATCGTCGACGGCGTGCAGCTCTCGCCCGTGAGTCGGCGCACCACCTCGCCGTCCCGATAGAGCAGAAATGTCGGCAGGCTCATCACCCGCAACTCGACGCACAAGCGTCGGTTCTCGGCCGAGTTGAGCTTGACGATCCTGACCGTCGACGCCAACTCCTCGGCGAGACGCTCGACCCACGGCATCATGGCCAGGCACGGACCACAGCGTGGTCCCCAGCAATCGACCAGCACCGGCTGGGTGAGGCTGGCGGCGACGACGTCGTCCTGGTAGGAAGCGCGACTGACTTCGTGCATCGGCGGCGTCAACCCCCTCGAGACAGATTGAGCAGCTGCTCGGCAGCCAGCTGATCGGTAATCAAGATGTGCGGGATACCGGTGCGGATGGCGCCCAGCAGGCTCGCGGCCTTGGACGCGCCGGCGGCTACCGCGATCACGCGCGGCACGCGCCGCAAATCGGGCACGGAGATGCCAAGGGTTCGGCGTGAGACCTCGTGATCGACGAACTGTCCGTGGACGTCGAACATATGCGCGCACAGATCGCCGACCACCCCCTGGTGGACGAGATCGGCGCGCACCATCTCGCCCAACTGGCTCACGACGGACTGATAGCCGGGCGCATCGGCAGCGGGCGACGTGCCCACGCCGACGATGGCGACACTCAGCTCGCCCCAGCGGTCGGTGACTGGGCGGATGCTCTTGTCGTGCATCAGCGCGTCGCGCGTAGCGGCCCGCTCGACCAGCATTGGCGCCGGCAGCGACAGGGCTCTGCCACCCAGGCGCTGCGCCGCATCGCGGCAGACCTGGTCGTTGTGCAGGTGGGCGCCACCTTCGACCCAGTTGCCCTGCAGCGGCACGATCAGTAGATCGGTCCCTGGCTGCGGCTCGAGTGCCAACGCCAATTGGGCGACCGTGTACCCGCCTGACAGGCCGAGCACCCCGTGGCTGGGCAAGAGATCTGGCACCAGGCGGGCGGCGGTCAGCGCGGCGACGCGGCTAGCGACGGCAGGATCGGACACGCGCGCTGGGGCGACGAACACGCGCTCTAGCCCGAGGTGCCAGGCGAGCTCGCGCTCCAGCTCCGAGTCGCCTGCTTGCGAGACGGCGACGGTGATGGTGACGATGCCCTGGCGGCGCGCCTCGGCGAGCATGCGCGAAATCTTGGACACCGAGACGCCGATCAGGGTGGCGATCTCGGCTTGGCCCTGCTGCTGGATGTAGTACAGCTCGGCGACCCAGCGCAGCAGCTCACGTTGCTCGTGCGCGCCCGGCTCGGCGCTACTGGGGCTGGCGGCGGTTATCACGGAGATGGCCAGCCGATCAGTCGCGCGGACGGGATCAGAATCTCTAGCATAGCGTCCAATTGACACGTTGCCCGGGTTGGGCAAGCATAGCGTGCGCACAGACTTGCTGCGAATTTTTGCAGCACGCCCGTACCCGCACCACGGGAGAGGAGCCCGCCCATGCGTTCTCAGTCGTCACCGACCAACCGCATCGTCCGAGTCCTGCTCGCTCTCGGCCTCTTGTTGTTGCCCATCGGCCAGGCCATCCCGGCCGCGGCCGCGCCGGCCGCGCAGACGCCAGGCGTGCTGGTCATCGACACCACGGCCGAATCCGAAAGCATGGATCCGGCGTTCGTCACCCAGGTGTCGGGCAACTCGGTCATGAGCTCGATCTTCGACAGCCTCGTCGAGCGCGGCTACGACGGCTCGATCCAGCCCATGCTGGCCGAGTCCTGGAGCTACCCCGACAGCACCACCGTCGAGTTCAAGCTGCGCCAGGGTGTGACGTTCCACAACGGCGAGCCGTTCCATGCCGGCGCTGTCAAGTTCAGCATCGATCGCCTGATGGACAAGTCGTTGGCCGCGCCATTGGCGGGCGCAATGCCGAAGACGTTCCAGGGCGTTGAAGTCGTCGACGATTTCACCGTGCGCTTCCACTTCACCGCCCCCGAGGCGTCCATATTTGACGCACTGGCGCAGTGCTGCGCGATCGTGCCGCCCGGCTACTACAGCGAGAACTCGCGCGAGTTCGTGGCCGCGAACCCAATAGGCAGCGGGCCCTTCCGATTCGTCGAATGGGTGCGCGACGATCACACCACGGTGGCCGCCAACCCGGGCTACTGGGGTGGCGATACCTTCAAGGGCACCGCGCAGGTCGGGAGCGTCATTTTCCGGCCCGTCCCGAGC
The DNA here is from genome assembly GCA_036506475.1 of Chloroflexota bacterium. Taxonomy (GTDB): domain Bacteria; phylum Chloroflexota; class UBA6077; order UBA6077; family CF-72; genus CF-72. Next base: position 49,389 of record DASXRR010000141.1, on the reverse strand, counting down.
GCGGGCACGCGCATCGCCGACCTGCTCAATGGCACCGCCGACATGATCTTCGACGTCTCGCCCGACGACGTCGACACCGTACGCGGTATGGCCAGCAGCGGCTTCCAGATCGTGCCCAACCCGGCCGCGCGGCTGCAGTTCATCGAATTCATGCCCAAGAAGGCGACCGACCCGTTGGCTGACCGGCGCGTACGCCAGGCGCTCAACTACGCGATCGACGTCCAAGCAATGGTCGATAACCTGTTCAAGGGGCTGGGCACGCGCGCCGCCAGTCCGATCCTGAACGGCTCGCTCGGCTATGACTCGACCGTCCTGCCGTACGAATACAACCCGACGCTCGCTCGTCAGTTGCTGGCGGACGCCGGCTACGGGCAGGGCTTCTCGCTGACCATGGACATGTCCAGTAGCGACAACCCGGCCGCGGGCCTGGCTGTCGTCGGCCAGCTCAAGGAAATCGGTGTCGACGTAACACCGCGCACGCTCGAGCTGGCGACCTTCAACGGCAACTGGTCGCCGGAGAAGTCGGGCGACCTGCGCATCGCGCGCTGGGGCGGCATGCAGGACCCGGCCGTCTTCCTCGGGTTCACCACGATCTGTGGCGGGTTCCTGGCCGATCCGTTTACCTGCAACGCGGATGCGACAGCCCTGGCCAAGCAAGCGGCTGGCACTCAGGATCAGGACGCGCGCGCAGCGCTCTACAGTCAGATCTCGCGCATCCTGCGCGACGATCCAATGGGTATTTACCTGTCCAACGCCGTCAGCATTTATGGTCTTGGTCCGCGCGTACAGGGCTGGCGCGGGGCCACAGGACGCGATTACGTCATTCCAACCAACATCACGCTCACGCAATAGTGCTGGTGCCGCCAGGCGACGCCGCCGTCGCTGCACGCGCTCACGGGGCCGGAGGTCCGCGTCCTGGATGGAGGATCAGCCCCGTCGCGGTGCCGGATGCGGAGGGGCCCGGCGTGAGCCCGGCTGCGTCACTGCCGCGCTTACGCGACCGGCCGTTTCCTCTCGGAGGAGGGGATGCGGCCGGACAGTCCGGCGCCGGCCGGCAGCTGAACGCTTCTGGACAGCTGTGGGGCCGCCGAAGGCGGAATCCTCTGGGACGCCGCCGAAAGCCGGAACGCACGATGGTGATCTGAGGCGCTAGCGAACCGTGTCGTTCATCGCCCACCGCCTGGCGCATGGCGTCCTGGTCCTGTTCGGGATCTCGATCGTCGTCTTCGGCCTGACCTGGCTGACGGGTGACCCGGCGCGCGTGCTGATGCCGATCAACACGCCGCCGGAGCAGATCGAGAACTTTCGAAAAGCGATGGGCCTCGATCAGCCCGCGCCGGTCCAGTACGTCGCCTTCCTCGAGCGCGCCATCCGAGGCGACTTCGGCAACTCGTTCAGACATCGGACCCCAGCGCTCCCGTTAGTGCTGGAGCGCGTACCGACCACACTCCGACTGATGGCCGCCGCACTCGGCTTTGCCATCCTGATCGCTTGCCCGCTGGGCATCATCGCCGCGGCCTTCCATCGCAAGACGCCCGACTTCCTCGCCAGATTCCTGGCGTTGTTCGGCCAATCGATGGCCGCGCCGTGGCTCGGGGTGATGCTGATCTTCCTGTTCGCGGTCAATTTACGCTGGCTGCCAAGCAGTGGCGCCGCCAAGCCTGAGAGCATCATTCTGCCGGCCATCGTGGCCGGTACCTACTCGGCCGCTGGTCTGACCCGCCTGTTGCGCTCGAGCCTGCTCGAGGTCCTGGCCAACGACTACATCCGCACGGCCAAAGCGAAAGGCCTGACACCCAGGCTCGTGCTGTGGCGGCACGCGTTCAAGAACGCGGCCATCCCGGTGATCGCGTTCCTGGGCGTCCAACTGACGTTCATGTTCGGCAACACGGTCATCGCCGAAACGATGTTCGCCTACCCGGGCATGAGTCGCCTGGCCGTAGAGGCCATCGGTACCCGCGACATGCCCGTGATCCAGGTGTTCGTGCTGCTCGCGGGCGCGCTCGTGGTGGTCGTGAACCTGCTCATCGACATGATCTACGCGTGGCTCGATCCGCGCATTCGGCTCGCGTGAGCCGATGCCAGCCGAGCAAGCACGCGCCGAACCCGGTGTGCCGGCGGCACCGCTGCTGGTCAGCGGCAGTCGGTTGCTGCAGCCATCGGTTGGGGCACGCGCGCAGCGCTGGCTGAAGCGAATGGATGCCTCGGCTGTAGTCGGCTTGGCGCTGGTCAGCATCTTCATCCTCGGCGCGGCGCTCGCGCCGTTGCTCATGCCGCACGACCCGCTCGGCCAGGACGTGGCGCGCCGACTCAAGCCACCGGGCTTCGTCGACGCCCGCACCGGCACCTACCTCCTGGGCACCGATGGGCTGGGGCGCGACATTTTGAGCCGACTCATCGAGGGCGCGCGCGTGTCACTGCTGGTCGGACTGTGTGGAGCATTCCTGTCCGCCACGCTCGGCACATTGCTGGGCTTGACCGCGGGCTACTTCGGCGGCTGGTGGGACACGCTGACGATGCGCGTCGTCGACGTGTGGCAGGCCATCCCGTTCACCATCCTGGCCATCGCGGTGGTGGTCATCCTCGGGCCGAGCCTGCAGAACGTCATCCTCGTGTTGGGCATCACCAGCTGGGTCAACTACGCGCGCGTGGTGCGCGCCGAAACGCTCGCCCAACGCAATGGCGAGCTCGTCGTTGCGGCGCGCGTGGTCGGCGCGGGCGACGCGCGCATCGTGCTGCGCCACGTGCTGCCGCAGGTGACCGCGAGCATCATCGTGCTCACCTCGCTGCTCGTCGCCAGCATGATCCTGTTCGAGGCGTCATTGAGCTTCCTCGGCCTGGGCGTGCAGCCACCGACGCCAAGCTGGGGCAACATGGTCCTCGACGGCGTCGAGCCAATTCGCGCCGCGTGGTGGGTCGCCTTTTTCCCAGGCGTGGCTATCCTGCTGGCCGTCATGGGCATAAACCTCTTAGGCGACTGGCTACGCGACGTCCTCGACCCGCGCCAGCGGACGAATTGATGGCGGTAGGCGCGTGTCATCCTGAGCCTGCGAAGGATCCGCTTGTCGACCGCCACCCAGCCAGCAAGCGGATCCTTCGGCTCGTGCCTCACCTCAGGATGACAAAGTCGCTACGGCGCCACGATGACGCGGTACGTATCGGGCCGAATGGCCATCTCAAAGGCCCGCTCCAGCTCTGCCAGCGGCACACGTGTGTCTATGAGCGGCCGCACGTCGATCAAACGGTCGCTCAAGAGCTTGACGGCGATGCGGAAATCCTGCACGTCTTTGCCCTCGACGCCGAGCACGTCGACTTCGCCCTTATGAATCAGGTTGTGGTCGACGCCGAGTGGCGCGGACGGGTGCGCCGAGGCGAACAGCACCACCTTGCCCGTCTTGGCCACGATGCTGAAGGCCAACTCGTCGACACGCGCGCTGCCCACCGCCGCGACAACCGCATCGGCGCCACGTCCAGCGGTCAAGTCTTTCACGGCAGATGTGAAGTCGGCGTCGGCAGGATCGAGGACCACATGGGCGCCCAACTGCCGCGCCTTCTCGCGCCGAGCGGCGTCGAGCTCACACACGATGACCCGAGCCCCGCGTGCACGCAGGACCAGTACGTTCAACAGCCCCATCGGCCCCGCACCAATCACCACCACGTCATCGCCAAGCTGCGGCTGCAACGCGCGCACGCTGTGCACGACGCAGCTCACCGGCTCAGCCAGGGCAGCCTCGTCAAACGACAATTCAACAGGGATTTTGAACGCAGCCCGCGCCGGCACGATCTTGTACTCGGCCAGGCCCCACGGTCCCCACGTGCCGTCGAGCTCGAATCGGCCCAGCCACTGCTCGCAGCGCGCCGGAAAACCGCGCCGGCAGTAGTAGCACTCGTCGCACGCGACCGGCCCGAGCGTCACACGATCGCCCGGCGCCACCAGCCGCACCCCCGGCCCGACCGCGGCCACCACACCGGCCGTCTCGTGGCCGCCAACGAAGGGCGTCTTGACGTCCTGAATGCCCTGGTAGGTGCGCTGTTCCCAGGTGCACAGAGCGGTCGCGCGGATGCGCACCAGAATTTCGCCTCGGCCAGGCTCCGGTACCGCGAACGAGCGCACCTCGAGTGCGCGCGGTGCCACCAACACCCCAGCCCGCATCGTGGCAGGCACATCCACGCTCATCGGCGCGCATTGTACGGGCGCACTCCGCCCACGGGAGGGAGATCATGATCGTCCGCAAACAGCCCAACGGCGAAGTGATGTTGTTGACGCAGACCGATCACTCGCGCCTGGCGGGCTTTCTCGCCTCGCACTGGGGCAATTCGACATTCGCCCCGCTGCAGCCGTACGAATCCGTTGCCCGCGCCGCGACGTTCCATGACTTCGGCTGGCTGCGCTACGAGACCCGCCCGGACATCAATCCGCAAACGGGCGAGCCGTACACCTTCCAGAACCTGCCGTTCAGCCAGCCGCAGCTGGACGCGTACCAGTGGTGTGTCGATTGGCTGGCGAGCGTCGACCCGTACTCAGCGCTGCTGGTCGCGCTGCATCGCGTCGGTTTGTGGCGCTCGCGCTTCGAGACGATCACCTTTCCCGTCTGGCGCTACGGCAACATGACACTGCCCGACGAGATCGAGAGCTATATCGCGCACACGAAGCCGCTCCTTGACGAGCAGCGCGCGGTCATTGGTGGCGACACCATCTGGACCAACTACCGCTTGCTGCAGGTGTGGGATCTGCTCGGGCTGTACTTCACGTGCACCGACCCATACGAGCACGCCGTCGAGCCGGTGCCGACCGAGTACGACGGTCAGGAGCTCAGTGGCGTGCGCATGAGCTTGCAGCCGCTCAATGAACGCCACGTGGTTATGGATCCGTATCCATTCGATGTCCGGCCGATGACGCTGAATATTCCGTACCGCTCGCTGCCGAGCGCGACGTTCCCCGACGCGGATTCATTCCGCCGCGTGTACTTCACCGCCGCCCCGCAGATGCTCACGTACGTGGTCGAGTAATGCGCCAGATGCGACTGGTGCCGAAGTCGGAAGCGTAGATGGTGCCATCGCGCGCCGCGGGCTTCGTGAGATCGTCAGGTCCGAATGCCTCGTACACCCGCGCCCAGGATGGGCAACCGTGAGCACTGAGGTCGTCGTCGGCATCGACGCTGGTACGACTGCGCTCAAGACTGGAGTCCTCACGCTCGACGGGCGACTCCTGGCGCTGGAGACAGAACCATACGACCTGTCGAAGCCAGAGCCGGACGCGGCGGAGCAAGACGGTAACGCCTGGTGGGCGGCATTCGCCGCGACCACGCGGCGGGCGCTGGAGCGTGTCGGCCCGCGGGTACGCGTGCTGGGCGTGTCGATCGGCGGCCAGGCGCCGACCTTCATCCCGACCGATGCCGAGATGCAGCCGACCGCGCCCGCGGTGACGTGGATGGATCAACGGCCCGTGCCGGTCGCGGAGGAGTTGTATGCGCGACTCGGCCAATCGGTACCCGTGTGGGGTTCGTGGCCGGCACAAGCGGCCTGGTTCAGCCGCCAGCGACCCGAAGCACTGGCGCGCACGCGCTGGTTTTTCGGATGCCCGGACTACCTCACGGCGCGCCTGACGCGCACCCCGGTCATGTCGCTGTACGTCTCGCAAGCCGAACTGTCGGCGGGCGAATTGGACACGCGGCTCGTGCCCCCGCAACGTGCCGCTGGCGAAGTCGTCGGCGCGGTCGCTGCCAGCGCAGCCGCCGAAACCGGGCTACCTGAAGGTACCGCCGTAGTAACCGGCTTTGTCGATGGTGTGCTGGGCGTCCTGGGCAGCGGCGCGCACGAGCCGGGCGATGCATGCATGAACGGCGGCACTTCGGGCACGTTCTCGACGGTGTGCTTGCCGCCGCTGGGCTATGAGCTGCTGGGCGTGCGCGTGCTGGGCGGCGGCGCGATCAACACGTCCGGCAAAGCGCTCGACTGGTTCGTCCATCAGATCGCTCCGCGCGGGTCCGCTGGCGAAGAGTTGTTGGCCGAGGCGGCCGGCGTTGCCGCCGGGTCAGACGGCCTGCTCTTTCTGCCGCATCTGGCCGGCGAACGCTCGCCGGTGCGCGACCCGCGGACACGCGGCGCATGGGTTGGTCTGACCCTGGCGCACGACCGCCGCCACTTGTTGCGAGCAGTCCTCGAGGGCGTCGCGTTCAGCTTCCGCTCGTTGCTCTGCACGATCGAAGCCGAGGGTGCGCTGGTGCGCGACGTGCGCAGCGTGGGCGGCCAGGCGCGCTCACCGCTGTGGAACCAGATCAAGGCCGACGTGCTCAACCGGCCGGTCCACGTACCTGAGGTCGTCGAGGCCGCGGTCACCGGATCGGCGATCCTGGCCGCGCGCGGCGTGGGCGCATTTCGCTCGAACGAGGAGGCGGTTCGCAACATGGTCCGCATCGCCCAGCATTTCGACCCCGACCCACGTCGCGCCGCGCTGTATGCGGAGCTCTATGAGATGTACTGCGCCCTCTATCCTGCGCTGCGCGATACAAGCTGGCGCTTGCATGACGTGGGCGGCAGCTAGTGCTGTGTTTGCCTCCTCGACCCGCGCCAGGCGGAAGCGTCCCGGCTGTGGCGATGTAGGCGGGTAACAGCATGTTCACCGGCATCGTCGAGGAGCTTGGAACGGTGCGCGCGATTGTGCCCAACGCGACCGGGGCGCATCTGGAGATCGGCTGCCAGACCGTGCTCGAGGACGCCCACATCGGCGATTCGATCGCGGTGAACGGCTGCTGCCTGACCGTGGTCGCGCTGAACAGGGACTCCTACGTCGTCGACGCCGTTGAAGAGACGCTGCGGATGACCGCACTCGGCAAGCTCCAGCCGGGTGAACGCGTCAATCTGGAACGCTCGGTACGGCTCGCCGACCGTCTCGGAGGGCATCTGATGCAGGGCCATGTCGACGGTGTGGGCACACTGCTCTCGCGCGAAAGACAGGCCGACGACTCTGTAGTCGTGACGATACAGGTGCCGCAAGAAATCCTGCGCTACGTGGTCTACAAAGGCTCGATCGCCGTCGACGGCATCAGCCTGACCGTCGCCGGCCTGGACCAGCACAGCTTCAGCATCGCCGTCATTCCGCACACGCAGGCGGTGACCACGCTGGGCTTTCGCGAGCCAGGCAGCCAGGTCAACCTGGAAGTCGACATCCTGGCCAAATACGTCGAGCGCCTCTTGACATTGTCATCCTGAGCTTGCGAAGAGCCTGTCCTCGAGCGCAGCGAAGGAATCCGCTTGCCCAGGCGGTCACGGGACGCGGATCCTTCTGGCTCGCGGAGCTCGCCTCAGGATGACAAGGCGGCTCTTCAGGATGACAATGCGGCCTCGAGGAGCCGGCGCACCGTATCGATGTGCTGCCGCGTCAACTGATAGGCGGCCTCACCATCGCCACGCCGAATCGCATCGAGAATCGCGCGGTGCTCGTCAAGTGATGCCAGGGCACCCTGGGGCGTCTGGAATAGCTCGCGCTGCTCGCGGATAGCGCTGCCGATCAACTCGACGATCCGCGTCAGTAACTCGTTGTTGGTGGTCGCGGCGATGGTCGCATGAAACGCTGCATCCGCTTCTGAGCCGTTGCCGCCGGCCTCGATATCAGCGGCCATGTCGCGCAGGCACTGCTCCAGTCGAGCAAGCTGTTCCGGCCCGGCACGCTCGGCGGCCAGCCGGCCCATCTCCGGCTCGATCATGCGCCGCACCTCGATCTGTTCCACCAGGTGCCCGCGGGTCGCCATGAACGACGACAGCGGCGCGATGGTGAACCACACGTGGTTGCCGCGCGCGGCCAAGCCGCCGCCGGTCCGCGAGCGCTCGACGATGCCCATCACCTGCAGCGCGGTCAGTGCCTCGCGAATCGATGCCCGCGAGACCTGGAATCGTTCGGTGAGCTCACGCTCTGAGGGCAGTTGATCGCCCGGTCGAAGCTCGCCGTTGGCGATGAAGCCACGAATCTGATCGACGATTTCTTCGGGCACGCGTAACCGCCGAACCGGCAGGATGTTCATTCCGGGTGTTGCCTGGGTCGCCAACGGTGCCTCGAATCCCCTTCGCGGCGGTATGGTAGCAGTCTGGCAGCGGCCTTCCCGCGGCGGTATACTCGGCGCCAACAGCAGGTGGTCTGACCATCAGGCAGACAGACACCCGCCGCGAGATGGGGAACATGTTGTGACGTCTGCATTGCACCAGTTCGACAAGGCGGCCGAGCAGTTCCAGGCTGACCAGCCGAAACTGGCCAATTGGATCGACTTCGACTTGCTGGGCGGCGAGGCGGCGAAGCAGTACAGCGCCTTCGCCACGCTCGGCAAGGACCATCTGATGGGCATCCGCATGCTCGGCGGCGCCGGCCGGCCGAACGTGATGTATGGCCTGCGCACCGGCAAGCCCGAAGTGATGGACATCGTCCAGCCCGGCAGGGCGTTCGGCTTCGTGCCCGCGGGCGCATCACACCACCTGACCCAGGACTACGGTTGGTGGCACGTCAACGACGCCGACGAGATCTACATCCCCGTCCCGCTCCAGAACAACGGGCTCGCGTTCATCATTCTCGAGACGACGTTTAGCGCCCGCTGGGACAAGTTCCAGTGGTACTGCCTGGACTGCTACACCTTCCTGCACGAACGCAAAGTCAATACCGGCCGCGTCGGTATGGAGGGTTACTGGGAAGCCGAGGCGGCCGCAGTGAAGGAGTTCAACGACGACCTCGAGCGGCGCACCTGCCCCAACTGCAAGAAGGTTCACCCGTTGGCATACAGCTTCTGGCAGCCCGGCAAAGACGACCTCTGGTAAGGAGCCTCTGAGATGGGCCGCTTCTCCACGCAAGCGCAGTACTTTCTGGAGCCGACCGGCAAACTGGACAATGAGTCCGGGCGCTTCGAGGTCGGCCACACGGTGGCCTCGAAGAAGTTCTTACAGGAGCTCCAGGAGACCTATATCTATCCGGTCTGGGACCTGATCAAAGCGGGCCGCGATCCGATTCTGCAATTGCTCGCCAGCAAAGATTGCACCGACGAACAACTGTTCAAGACAATGGCCATGTTCTGGCAGTTCGAGCGCTCCGTAGGCGCACTGCATGGCACCTGGCTGCTGGGCTACACGTTCGGCTCCAAAGGCGAATACCAGGAGGTGGAGTACCTCGAGATCCGCCAGATGTACGACGAGTACAAGCATGCCCGCATGTACGAAGACGCCGTCCTGCAATTAGGCTATGTCGATTCGCGCAAGGAGCTGTTCACCCATCCGTGGTGCCAGTTCTCTCCGGAGGCGCTCGGTCTGCACACCTTCCTGCAGCGCCTCGGGACGTATCCCATCGCGGTGCGCGCAGCCGGCAATCACCTGGCCAGCGAGGCGCCGCTTATTCCGTGGTTCGAATCGGCCGGCGAGGTCATTCAAAATCCGCTCGTCGCGGGCACGTTTGGCGCTCAGACGATCGAAGAGACCGAGCACATGAAAATCGGCGAGTACGTTGTGCTCAAATATGCCCAGACCTCCGAAGTGCAGGCGCTCGCGCGTTGGGCGTGCCACATGGTCAACACGCTGACGATGCGCTTCCTCGATTCGTTTGCGAAGTCGCTCGAAGTGCCCGAGGAACACATGCTCCGGCCTGTTGTCGACGCCCGTCCCGAGGCGCCTGGGGCGACCGCGAATGGTCACAGCATCGGTCCGGTGACGGTGGTCGCGCCGACCGAGCCCGTACCTGGATTCGTTCTGCCGAGTCAACTCTGATGCCCGCGACGCCAAAGCACGAGCCGATGGTCATGGTCAAAGAGCTGTGCATCGACTGCGCCGTGTGTCGCGAAGTATGCCCATACACGGCTGTCTTCTTCGTGCCGACCAAGTGGAAAATCGCGCTCCAGGTCGACCAGGTGCGCTGCACGGGCTGTGGCGGACCGGAGCATGCGCCGTGCGTGCAGTTCTGTCCGTCGCCGGGTGCGCTGGTCCCGGCCTCGTCACTGCTGACCGAGCCCGAGTCCACGCTTGCGCGCGCTTGAGGTCCTGAGCGCGCTCCAGTCTCTCCGCTGTATCGATCTCAGCCACCCACTGCATCCCGCCATTCCGTACTGGCCCGGCGCGGGTTACGGTCCGTTCAGGTACGAGGCAATCAACGTTTTCGAGCGCGACAGCAAAGCGGCCGGCGTGTTTGAGATGCCGGAGCACATGGGCACGCATATCGATGCGCCGAACCACTTCGTCGCCTCGCCCATGTCCGTCGACCTCCTGTCAATTGAGTCGTTGCTGCGGCCTGCCGTCGTCTTCGACATTGCCGACCAGGCGGCCGTGAATGCCGGCGCGTTGCTTGAGGTCCTGGACATCGCTATCTGGGAGGCACACAACGGTCAGGTGCCGCCCGGTAGCGTGGCGCTGGTGCGGAGCGGCTGGGCGGCGCGCTGGAGCGATCCGTCCGCATTCCAGAACCAAATGCGGTTCCCCGCGATTTCGGCTCGGGCCGCGCGGGTGCTGGTGCATGAGCGAGGCGTGGTCGGTATCGGTGTCGACACGCTTAGTGCCGATAACGGACTGGCGGACAACTCGCCGTGCCATCGCCTGGTCCACGGCCATGGTGCCTATATCCTGGAGAACCTGGCACATCTGGAGCTGCTGCCCGAACATGGTGCGTTCGTCCTGATCGCGCCGTTGCCCATCCAGGGCGGCACTGGCGCACCCGCGAGGGTGCTGGCATTCCGCGACGGGGAGACTTGAACTGTATGGCCGAGCTCAAACAGCGCCTGGAGACGGTGCTATCGATCTTCAGCTTCGACAACCTCGATCCCGACGTCCGCTCCGAGATCGTCCCGATCAAGGCCCAGGACGGTGGCGAGTCGCGCGGTGTGGTGTATCAGAAGGGCTCGCCAGATACGGTCGTGATGGTCATCCATCCACGCACCGATAGCACGCGCCATTACGCGATTCCGGGCCTTGTCGAAGCTGGCTTCGCGGCGTTCGGCCACAACACGCGCTGGCTGAACAACGACATCGAGGCGATTCACGAAAAGCTCGCGCTCGACGTGGCGGCCGCGGTGCGTACGTTCCGCGAGCGCGGATTCCGCAACGTGGTTCTGCTGGGCAACTCCGGTGGCGGTGCCCTGTACACGTTCTACCAGGCACAGGCATGCCGCCCTGGCCAGCGCGTGACCTCGACACCTGCTGGCGACCCGCCCAATCTCAATGACTTCGACATGCCTCCAGTCGATGGTGTGATCCAGTTGGCGACACACGCTGGACCGGGCCGCTTCCTGCAGAACTGCATCGATCCCAGCGTGACTGACGAACGGGACCCGCTGTCATGCGACCCGGCGCTGGACATGTACGACCCCGACAACGGCTATCGCACGCCACCGGAGCCGACCACCTTCTCCGCCGAGTTCCTGGCGCGCTACCGCCAGGGCCAGCGCAATCGCGTGCTGCGCCTGGATGCCCTGGCCCGCCAGTTCATCGACGAGCAACGCCTCGCGGAGTCCCTGATTGCTGGACCTGGCTTCGGTGTGTTGTCAGCGCGCGATCAACTGAAGCTCCGCCAGCGTGCCGCCGCTGGCCAGATCATGACCATCTGGCGGACCATGGCCGACCCTGGCTATGTCGATCTGAGCATCGATCCCAGTGACCGTGATCGCGGCTCGATTCGCTCTACCAATCCTGAAACGTACAACTACACCGAATTCGGTTACGCCCGTGTACTGACGCCCAGGGCGTGGTTGTCGAGTTGGTCCGGCGCGTCGTGCCAGGCCGACACCATCGAGATGTCACGTTTCATCACCGTCCCGAGTCTCCACATTGGCGCCGCTTGCGACCGCGAAGTGCTCCCCGAGAAAGACACGCTGGCCATCTACAACGCCACCTCTGGCGCTGATAAACAACTGGTCTGGGTGGACGGCGCCGACCACTTCTTCCGCCCCAGCCCGCACAGCGGTAAAGGCGACGAGCGCGAGCGCACACTTAACGCTATTGCCAGCTGGCTCCGTCAGCACTTCTAACAATCTTTGCCGCTGAAGAACGAGACGATTAGCGGAAGGTGGGCATGACCTCATTCGCGAAGTGCTTAAGAGTCTCTTGTTTCTGAGGGCCGATCAGGAACAGCTCGAAGTGGTCTATGCCCAGTTCACGGGCCAAGGCGATGCGCTCTCGGACGTAGGGAGCGGGGCCGGCCAGGGCCAGGCGGTCGACCACCTCATCCGAGGCCAAAGCGGCAGCGGCACGGGCCTCATGGAGATTGGTGCCGCGTTCGCGCGACTGCATGGACGCGACGAGCGCGGGAGCCGCACCAGCCGCGGCGGCATAGCGCGGCGAATGATTGGCATACCAGGCTGCCATCAGGCGGGTCTGGTCCAGGGCGGCCTGGCGTGAGTCGTCGATGACCGTGGCGGCGCCCCACGCCACGTCAATATCAGCAACAGAGCGACCAGCACGCAGGGCGCCATCGGCGACGTTTGACAAAGCGAGCGAAATCGTGTCTGGTGTCGCGCCACACAGCATCAACACGCCATCGGCCACTTCGCCCGCCAGAGACAGCATCTTCGGACCCGAGCAGGCCACATAGATCGGCATGCCGTGGCCGCCGTCGTGGCGTATGCGGGCGCCTTCGAGTCGAAAGGCAGAGTTGGCAAACGTAACAGATTCGCCAGCCAGCAACGAGCGGGACACGTGAATCATGTCCCGCACCAGAGCTACAGGCGCCGGCTGGAAGCCAAGCTCGATCTGTGGCCGGTCGCCTGTGCCAACGGCCATGATTGCTCGCCCGCCAGAGATCTCGTTGACCGTGGCCATGCCGTTGACGTTCATCGCCGGGTGGCGCGTGTACGGCTGATGCACCGATACACCGAGTCGCAAGCGCGTGGTATGAACTGCTGCCAGGGTCAAGTAGCCAAACACGTCCCGTGCATGAAGTGAGGAGTCACATACCCAGAGGTAGTCGAACCCAGAATCCTCGATCAGCCGCACGTAGTCGAGAAAAACCGAGGGCGGATCGAAGCTCTGATAAATGACGCCAAAACGCATGTGCGAGCGCTGCCGATTGTACCGTAGCATCGGCTCGTGACCGACCGACCAAGCGCGACGCAGTGCGATCTATTCATCTCCGGCGGCACCGTCCTGACCGTCGACGCCGAACGGCGCATTTTCACCGACGGCGCACTGGCCATCGACGGCAACCGCATCCTCGAGGTGGGCCGTCGCGCGGACCTGGGGCCGCGTTATCAGGCCAAACGCACCATCGACGCGCACAACAGCGTCGTGACGCCAGGCATGATCCAGACGCACGTCCATGTTTCGGCCGAGCAAAGTATGAAAGGCGTGCTGCCGGACACGATGCCGCCCAGCCAGTGGGTCCGCCAGGTCACGCAGTTCTACGCCGCGATGAGCCCAGAGGAGGAGGCGCTCAATGCGACGTGGACCTTTCTGGAAATGATCCGCACCGGCACCACCTGCTTCATCGAGGCCGGTACGACCAAGCACACGCCAGAGGTCGTCGACGCGATCGGCAAAAGTGGTATCCGAGCGTGTATTGGCAAGTGGAGTTGGGACATTCCGCGCCAACCTGCGAACCTGTACCAGTCGACTGAGGAAGCGATCCAGACCAACGAAGCGCTCATCGAGCAGTTCCACGGCGCGCACAACGACCGCGTACGCGTCTGGACCTCGCCCATCGGGCACACCATGACGTCCGATGCGCTCCTGCAGGGGCTCAAAGCGCTCGCCGATAAGTACCGCACAGGCATGACCATGCACCTTTCGTCGTGGATGGAAGACGTGCAGGGCTACCTGGAGCGGACCGGCATGCGCCCGGTCAAGTACTACCACCAGCTAGGCGTGCTGTCGCCGAACGTCGTCCTGGCGCACATGGTCAACCTGGATGACGAAGAGGTCGAGCTGGTGCTCCAGACGGGCGTGAAGATCGCGCACTGTCCGACCACCGCCGGCTGGTTCGGCTACGGCTTGAGCCAGGTCAGCCAGTTTCCGGAGATGATCGACCGCGGCGCAACCATCGGCCTCGGCTGTGACGCAGAGACGTGCTCCAACAACCTGGACGTGGTGCGCGCGATGTACTCCAGCGCGATTATCTTTCGCGACGCGCGGCGCGATATGAACGCCATGCCGGCCGAGAAGGTCTTCGAAATGGCGACACTCCACGGCGCACGCTGCGCGCTCCAGGAAGCGGACCTCGGCTCACTGGAAGCTGGCAAGAAAGCCGACGTCGTGCTGTTCGACGCGACGCGTCCCGAATGGCGCCCGATGTACAATCCGGTGGCCAATCTGGTCTTCGCCGCCGACGGGCATAGCGTCGACACCGTGATCATCGACGGCACCGTTATCCTCGAAGGCGGGCGCATGCTGACGATCGATCAGGAATCGGTCCTCAAAGAACTGGAAACGGTCGGCAAGCGCGTGCTCGACCAGACCGGCTATCAGCCCAAGGTCGCCTGGCCGGTCATCAACTGAGCAACGGCCAGCCAGTCCGGAGCGGCATGCCCGCCGCGCGCAGGACGCGCTCACCCGTTGCCGCGGCGTCGGCGATGACAGCCTCCTCGCCAACGATCCGGCCATTGCGTACCACGTGCTGGCCATCGATCAGCACGTGCACAGCGCGTCCTGTCAGCGCATGATGGACCAGCGCATTGGCGATGTTGTAGATCGGCTGGACCACTTCGAAGGCGGCCAGGTCCGCACGCTTGCCCACCTCCAATGAGCCGATTTGATGGGCCATGCCCAGCGCAGCGGCGGCGTTCAGCGTGAGCCACTCCAACGCCCGTTCCGGCGGTAACGCAGCGCGGTGCGCGTGCATATCCCCGAACAGGTTGCTAGCCAAGCCGGCTGCGTGGAGGAGCGGCAAATTGTGCGGACTGTCGGTGCCCAGCGCCACGCGCTCCATCGCCAGGTGGCGGCTAGCGCGCGACACGCCGCTGGCTAGATGCAGACTCCCCGCCGGACAGAACGCCACATGCGCTCCACTCCGGTTCAAGACCTGCACCTCCTCGTCGGAGACATACAGCGCATGCGTGACGATGGCTCGTTCGTCGAGCACCCCCAACTCAGAGAGGTGCACCAGCGGATCCTGACCCGTCTCGCGCCGATAGAACTCGCCGTCGTTCGTACCCGGCGACATATGAAACGTCCACTGGCAATCGCGCCGCCGCGCTTCTGCCGCCGCGGCCTGCCACAGCTTGTCGGAGGCCGATGTGTGTCCGATCAACGATGGCCACATCTGCACGCGTGCGCCCCGCGGAGTGAGCTCGAGTGCCTGGCACATGCGCTCGATGGCCTGTTCCGTGGACGTAGCGAACTCCGGCGGATCGTTCCAACGATCCCACGTCCAGGTCGCAATCGCCCCGCGCAGGGGCAGGTCGGCCAGCCCGTCGAGGACTGCCTCGGGGAATCGGATCGTGCCCGCCTCGACGAACGTGGTGATGCCCTGGTGGAGCAAGCCCAGCCCCAGGTAGCGCGCGGTCACGCGCTCGTCGTCGGGCGTGTTGACCACGTGACTGGGCAGTGCCCAGCGTTGCAGGTGCTCGGCTTTGGGACTTTCGGACGGCTCGATGCCCGGCAGCAGGTCGAGGCCGGTGATGTGCACGTGGGCGTTGATCAGGCCTGGCGTCACCACCAGCCCGCGCGCATCCAGCTGCTCCATTGCCGGCCATTGCTTCAACAGCCGCGCGCTCGGCCCAATGTCGACGATCGCACCATCGCGCACGGCGATTGCGCCGTCGGCAAAGACGCGGCGTTCGGCGTCCATCGTGACGACGATGCCACCGTGGACCAGCAGGTCAGCCGTCAATCGGCCTCGGTCCGGTCCCGGATGCCGCGTACGGCCAGGTGAATGGCGTCCGTATCGAGGGCGATCTCCATCAACTCGATCTGCTCGGCGTACACGACCGGATCGACGAGTGCTCGAATCTCGGGTTCGGTGACGTGATAGACAGGGAGTTTCAACGAAACTCCAGCCAGGACTCCAGCGTAGGTAGGGTCGCCTAGCGCGACGGTCTCGGCGAACATTTCGGCCGACTCGGCGTCGGGCGATCCAAGGATGGCCACGATACCGTCAGGTCCGCCGTTGTCGTCGACAACCTGCTTGATGCGCTCCTGCTCCTCCAGGTCCATTGCCCCGGCGGCGGTTCAAACAAAGCACTGCGTGATCTGCAGCAGTACCTCCGCACCTGCGCTACGCGCCGCCTCGACAATGGCCTGGCCCTGAACGCCGTCGCGCTCGCCAATGGCAATGACTTTCTTTCCTTTGAGCTCGAGCAATCTGGCCGTCTCCCTTGCCGTAGGGCCCTGCTAGCATTTGGGCGGCCACGGCGCTTGGTCTGACCGTCAGGATATCTGCCAATCGCCGCCGCTCGCACTATGCGCATCGTCCATTACCTGAACCAGTTTTACGGTCGTCTGGGTGGCGAGGAAGCCGCCGATACACCCTTGCGCATCGTCGACGGGCCGGTCGGCGCTGGCACGCGACTGGTCCAGTTACTGGACGGCGCGGATTTGGCGGCCACGCTGATCTGTGGCGACAACCTGGCTACCGAGCAGCCCGAGGCGTTCACATCTGCCATTACCGCCGCCCTGCGCGCGACGCAACCCGACGTCGTCGTCGCCGGACCGGCGTTCAACGCGGGCCGCTACGGCCTGGCCTGCGGCGCTGTATGCGCCGTTGCCCTGGAGATGGGCATCCCGAGTCTGACCGCGATGTTCCCGGAGAACCCAGGTGCCGCGCTCCACCGACGCCATGCCGTGATCGTGCCGACGACGGCCACGGCATCGGGCATGGAGGCCGCCCTGCAGAAGCTGGCCGCGCTGGCGCTGCGCCTGGGCAAGGGTCAGCCGATCGGACCCGCCGCCGCCGAAGGCTACCTATCGCACGGCCTGCGCCGTGTGGAGCTGCACCCTCAATCGGCAGCCGAACGCGCCCTGGACATGCTCTCCGCCCGACTCCATGACCGCCCCTTCACAACCGAGATCCCGCTGCCTGATATAGAACGCGTCGCGCCCGCGCCGCCGATCGGCGACTTGTCTGCCGCGACCCTCGCCGTCGTCACGACGAGCGCACTGGTACCACACGGCAACCCGGATAAGCTGCGCCAGTCCTATTCCACGGAATGGCGCGCGTACTCCATCGCCGGCCATGCCAGTCTGCCAGCGGGCGACTGGGAGTCGATGCACGGCGGCTTCGATACCGCCTCGGCGAATCGCGATCCGCACCTCGTGCTGCCGCTCGACGCGCTCCGCGCGCTCGAAGGCACTGAGTACGGCCGACTGCACGAGACGTATGCCGTCACGGCCGGCGTCGGCACAGCGGTGTCCGCCGCGCGGCGCATGGGCGCTGAGATTGGCGCGGCGCTCCTGAAATCCGGCGTGCAGGGCGTGATCCTGACCGCCACGTGAGGGACGTGCAATCGCTGCGGTGCAGCGATCAGCGTCGAGCTCGAACGCCTGGGCCTGCCCACGGCGATGATCTCCGCGTTGCCGCCCGTCGCGCTCGAATTGGGCGCCAACCGCGTGGTGCGCGGAGTTAAGATTCCGCATCCATGCGGCGATCCCGCCTTGGATGCCGCCCAGGATTTCGCGCTGCGGCGGCGCATCGTCCGCGGCGCGCTCGTCGCCCTGGCGTCGACCGTCGCGCGGCCTACGATCTTCGAACCTGCTGATGCGCCTGGAACTGGCTAACTTCCCCGTCGACGAGGTCGCGTTCGGCACGCCGACGCGCCTCGAAGGTACGCGGCTGATCGTCGATCGGGATGACCTTGCCGCCGCTGTGGCGCAGCCGGCGCTAACGGGGGTCTCGGTCGACCTGGTTCAGCCGGGCGCATCGGTGCGCATCACCCAGATCAGCGATGTGGTCGAGCCGCGCGTCAAGGTCACCGGCTCGGGCGACGTGTTTCCGGGCCTGCTTGGACCAGTCGAGAGCGTCGGCACGGGCCGCACCCATCGCCTGGGTGGCGCGGCCGTCGTGGTCAGCGGCGAGGTGCCGTGGCTGGGCAGCAGTGGCTTGTTCGTGCCGCGCGACAACTTTCTGGACACCTCGTCGTCGTTCACTCCCCACGCTGAAACGGCCAACATCGTCGTTCGGCTCGACTTCGCCGAAGGCCTGACCCATGAGGACTACCAACGCGCCGTCGTCCTGGCCGGCCTGCGTGCCGCCCGCCACCTGGCCGCGGTCACGTTTGACCTCGCGCCCGCCGATGTGGCGGTGCACGACCTCCCAGGCGCACCGCCGGAGCTACCAAGAGTGGCGTACGCCTACCAGGTCCAGTCGCAAGGCGTGTTCATGCGCACCTACCTGTACGGCCGCGCGCTAGACGAGCTCCTGCCAACGCTTATCCATCCCAACGAGCTGGCCGACGGCGCCCTGGTCGCCGGCGGTCTGGGCGGGGCATCGGTCAAGCTCACGACGTGGCTGCACCAGAACAACCCACTGGTCGCTGGCCTCTATGCACGCCATGCCGCGGAGTGCGTATTTGCCGGCGTGATTCTGCACCGTGGCCACTACTACCAGTACGAAGACAAACAGCGCGTCGCCCTGCAGATCGCCCGGTGCGCCGAACTGCTCGGCGTGCACGGCGTCGTCTTCAGCCTCGGCGGCGGAGGCAACAACATCACCGAGGTGATGCTGGCCATCCAGGCCTGTGAGCGCCTGGGCATCAAAACGGTCCTGCTCGCCTGGGAGCACGGCGGACCACAGGGCACCGACTATCCATTACCGTTCGCCGTCCCCGAAGCCGTCGCCATCGTCAGCACCGGCAGCATGGACGCCCCGCTCGAGCTGCCCGCCATGGATCGCGTCTCCGGAGCGAAGACAATCCGCATTCGCCCCGAACTGGGCGGCGTCGCTCTACCCGTCGATGGCCCGCTCCAACTGACCAACCGCTACGAGCTCTTCGGCGACGCCAACCCGGTTGGTTGGCAGCACACCGGCTGCCGCGAGTATTGACGCGTGAGCTACCTCGCGCAGCGGTTGCTCTACGGTGCCTTTGTTCTCCTGGGCGTGACTATTGTCGTCTTCGGCCTGACATTCCTCACCGGCGATCCAGCGTCTGTCCTGGTGCCGCTCAATACGTCGGCCGAGGAGGTCGAGAAGTTCCGCCATGCGATGGGCCTCGACCGCCCCGCACCGATCCAGTATCTGGACTTCCTTCAACGAGCGATCCACGGCGATTTCGGCGAATCCTTCCGCCATCGCAGCCCGGCGATGCCGCTGGTCCTCGAACGTGTCCCGGCCACACTGCGCCTGAGCGCCGTCGCCCTCGGCTTCGCCCTCCTGATCTCGATCCCGCTCGGCACGATCGCGGCGCTCAACCATCGCCGTCCGCTGGACGCGCTGTCGCGCCTCCTGGCCCTGCTCGGCCAGTCCATCCCGGCCTTCTGGCTAGCCATCGTGTTGATCCTGGTCTTCGCCGTGTACCTGCACTGGCTGCCGTCCTCAGGCGCCGAGGGCTGGCAATCCCTGATCCTGCCGGGCTTTACGGTCGGCGCCGCCTCGGCCGCCACTCTGGCGAGACTGCTGCGCTCGTCCCTCCTGGAAGTCCTGACGCAGGACTACGTGCGCACGGCATACGCCAAGGGCCTGAGCGGCCGAACCGTCCTGGTCCGCCATGCCATGCGCAACGCGGCGCTGCCGGTGATCAGCTTCCTCGGACTACAAGTCGTGTTCGTGCTGAGCAACGCGGTGGTCGTGGAGAGCATCTTTGCCTATCCCGGTATGGGCCGCCTCGCCGTCGAAGCCATTGCCACGCGCGACGTGCCCGTCATTCAGTCCTTTGTCACGCTTGCGGCCGCGGTCGTGGTACTGGTCAACATCGTGGTCGACCTGAGCTACGTCTGGCTCGACCCGCGGATTCAGCTTGGCCGCTGAACGGACTGCCGTCCTGCAGTCGACAGGCGTCGGCACGGCCGCGGTCAAGCCGAGTGAAAAGCGGCGGCGTACGCGGCGCCTGCCCCCGCTCAGCGCGCTGCTCGGCATGCTGGTTATCGTGCTCGTCGTCATCTGCGCTCTGGGCGCCGAGTGGATCGCACCGTTTGGCCCGATCACGCAGAACCTGCGCGATCGGCTCCAGCCGCCTTTGCTTGGTGGCCATCTGCTTGGCACGGACAACTTGGGCCGCGACGTGCTCAGCCGCATTGTCTTTGGCGGTCGCGTGTCGCTGGTGGTGGGTGTCGCCGCGGCAGCGCTGGCCGGCTCGTTTGGGGTGCTGCTGGGATTGCTGGCCGGCTACTTGGGACGCTGGACCGATGCCCTCCTCAGTCGCGTTGCCGACGTGCAGCAGGCTATTCCGTTCCTGATCCTGGCGATCGCGGTGGCGGTGATCGTCGGACCAAGCCTCACCAACGTGGTGTTGGTGTTGGCCGTCACCACCTGGGTCTCGTACTTCCGCGTAGTCCGTGCCGAGGTGCTGTCGGTTCGCGAGAGCCCACTCGTGGAGGCGGCGCGGGTAATCGGCGCCCGCAACCGTCGCATCCTGTGGCGGCACGTCCTGCCCAATGTCTCCGCCTCGGTCATCGTGATCGGCTCGGTGATGGTGGCCAACATGATCATCTTCGAAGCCAGCCTCAGCTTTCTCGGTTTGGGCGTGCCGCCGCCAACTCCCACCTGGGGCCGCATGGTCTTCGAAGGTGTCCAGTACGTGGACAGCGCGTGGTGGCTCTCGGTCTTCCCCGGCCTGGCCATCGTGCTCACGGTCCTGGCAATTAATTTGATCGGCGACTGGCTCCGAGAGCTTCTCGATCCTCGCCTGTCGATGAGCTAACTGAAGAAGCGTCTATTGATTGACCTTCGCATTAGTCAGGATCAAATAACTGGTGGGATGGGCCTTCCAGCCCTGCACTTTGCTGCTCAAGCCGGTGAGGCTCTTCAACTGGAACAGATAAATCGCATACGGATCGTCAGCTAAAGCCTTGACTGCCTGCTTGTAGGCGGTTTCGCGCTTCGCCTGATCCAGCGTCCCGCCACCAGCATCTAGATACGTCTGCGCGTCTGTGGAGCAGAAGGCAGACAAGAAGCCTTTACACCCCGCGAGAAGGTCAAGCAAGGCAGGGTCGCTGAACGTATTCCAACGGTTGTAGTAAAGAGGGCTGAGCTGTTTCTTGATCCAGCGGTCGTTATAGACCGCCGTCTCGAGCACATTCAGCTTCACATTGACACCCACTTCGCCCAGCTGAGCTGCCATCGCTTCGGCGACGGCCACCGGATGTGAGCTGGTGATATCCATGTCAACGCTGAAGCCACTCCCAAGGCCGGCCGCGGACAGGAGGCTTTTGGCCTTGGCCACGTCGTACGGGTAGGGCTTGACGTCGGGGTTGTAGCCGAGCGTCAAAGAGGACAGCGGACCGGCCAGTGGGCGCCCGAAACCACCTAGCAGCGTCGACAAGATCGTGTCTTTGTCGATCGCGTAGTTGAGCGCCTGGCGCACGTTCTTGTCCTTCAGCGGACCGTCTTTGGTGGTGTCGAAGTAGATGTAGTCCTGCTGGACGGTGTCTTTCTCGACGATCGTGAAGCCGCCCGACTTGAGCGCGGCGACCTGATCGGCCGGCACGTCCATGATCATGTCCGCGGCGCCGGAGCGCAGATCAGCTAGCCGAGTCGCGGGGTCGGTGACCGGGCGCAAGATGACGGTCTTGACCTGCGGCTTGCCTTTGTAGCTGCCGTCCCAGTAGTTCGGGTTGGCCTCGAGGGTCAGGTGATCGTCCTTGACCCATTCGACGAACTTGTACGGGCCGCTGCCGATGGGCTGCTTGGTCAGGCCCGCGACGCCCTGGTCTTTGATGAGCTGCGCGGGTAACACGGCGAAGTTGTTGGCCAGCACGTCGAAGATGCGCGCATCGGTCTTCGACAGCACCAGCCGCACCGACATCGGATCGGTCATTTGCATCTCTTTGACCGCCGCGAACACGCTCGTCGAAGGCGACTTGATCGCGGGGTCGAGCAGGTGATCCATGCTCGCTTTGACGTCGGTCGCGGTCAGCGGCTGACCGTTGTGGAACTGCACGCCCTGGCGGATCTTGAAGTCGATCGTGGTGTCGTCGACGACATTCCACGACTCGGCCAATGCCGGCACGATCTTGCCTTCGAAGTCGCGGTCGACCAGCGTGTCAAACACATTGATGCGGACCGAGATGCCGACGAGCTGGCTCGCGAAGAACGGGTGCGGGCTTTCGATCTCGGAGATGGTGTCGATCTTGAGCGTGCCGGTCAGATTCGCTGCCGGCGCCGACGTGGGCTTGGCAGCGCTAGCTGGCGCCGCCGTTGGCGCCGTGGTCGGAGCCGCGGCCGGCGCGCTCGTCGGCTTAGCGACTGGTGCGGCAGTTGGTGCAGTGGTCGGCGCAGCCGCCGGTGCAGTGGTCGGCTTGGCGGCCGGTGCCGCCGTTGGCGCGGCCGCGGGCACAGCAGTCGGAGCGGCGGCCGGCGCGGCGCACCCCGCCGCGAGCAGCACGAACGCTGCGCAGAGCGAAAGCAGTCGAGGCAGAAGGCGCATGGTCTCCACTCCGCGGCCGCTACGCGGCCCCACTAGTCACGGGTGCGTTCACCAGCCGAATCACCTTTTCGAACTGGTCGATCATGTTCACATAGCCCTCGTACAGGCTCGCGCCGGCCGGCGGAACAGCGTAGATGCGCAGGCCGGTGATCTCTGGCAGCGCCGCCTGGATCTGTTGCAAGCGGGCGGCGCACTCCTCGGCCGTGCCGGCGAGTGCGAATTCGTCCAGGATGTCGTCGGTGATCAGGTCCGCAAGCTCGCGTGGGAACTGCGACTGAGTCCAGAAATCCCAGCGGCTCGACAGCGCCTCGACGATCTCGTCGGGCACGCGGAATTGCGCAGGGCGCACCCAATCGGTGCGGTCCTTTGAGTAGCGTTCGGCCGCGGCAGTCCACAAGATCCCCTGCGCGGCCGGCCGACGCGCCGCGGCGCGCGCCGCCTCGCGGTCGTCCGAGATCGAGCACGGCATCGAAATATCGATCTCGAAGTCGCCGCGCCCGCGTCCGCCGCGTTCGGCGCCCGAAAACACGGCGGCCAGATTCTCACGGTGATGCTCGACGTTCACGAAGAACGACGCCAGGTGCACGATGTCGGCGATCTCACCAGCCAGCGCCAGCATGCGTTTTCCACGCGCGGCAATTAGGACGTCGATGTCGGGCCGAGGTGCCACGAACTGCAAGTGCGCCTCGTGCAAGCGCATCACCTCGCCTTCGAATTCGACACGCTCGCCGCGCCACATGCGGCGGCATATCTCGACCGCTTCGCGTACCGCCTGGACCGGCTTCGGTCGCGACTCGCCCCAGAACGCCGGCTGCTCCACGCCGCCGCCAATGCCCATGATCGCGCGCCCGGGCGCCAGCTCGTCCATCGTCGCCAGTGCGGCCGCCGTCAGACTCGGGTGGCGCACGTACGGATCGGTCACCAGGCTCTCGACCTGCAAGCGCGTGGTGCGCTGCAGACAGGCGGTCATGACCACGAAGCAGTCCTGGTAGTACCGCCAATCGCTAACCCCGAAGCGTTCAAAGCCCGCCGCTTCGGCGCGCTGGGCGAGCTCGACCAGGCGCCCGGTCGGCTCCTGCCAGCCGATTGACGGCAAATTACCGAACGTGAACTTCATCGCCTGGCACCGACTGGCGATGGACTGTTGACGTGCTGGATCACCTCGGCCATGCCGCGCACCGTCGCCAGATAGCCTTCGTACGAGCTTCCGCCGCGTGCCGGGTGGGCCTGGATGCGAATACCAGTCGCTTCGGGTCGTTCGGAGATGATTGCCGCCATCCGCTCAGCGCACTCGCGCGGCTCACCAGCAACGACGAACTGGTCGAGAATGTCGTCGGTGATCAGCGCCGCCAGCTCGTCCGGTAGCTCGGGTTGAGTCCACATGTCCCAGCGCGTGCGCAGCGCCTGGACGACCTCGGCTGGGACATTGAATTCGCTGGGCGTGCGCCAGTCGCGGCGGCCGTCGGAGTACTTCTCCGCGCCGGCCATCCACAGAATGGCCTGGCCAGCCAGGCGGCGCGCCGGGCGCCGCGCCCGCTCGCGCTCGCTGGCGATGCACACCGGGATCGAGACGTCGATCTCCAGGTCGGACAGTGCGCGGCCGCCGCGTTCGGCGCCCTCGCGCACCGCTTGCAGATTGTCCAGGTAGTGCGCCCGATTGATGAACCACGACGCGAAGTGCGCGACGTCGGCGATCTCACCGGCCAGGCGTAGCATGCCGCGTCCGCGCGCCGCGATCAGGATCGGGATATTCGGGTTGGCCTTGAAATTCAGCTTCGCGTCGTAGACATTGATCACTCGGCCTTCGAAGCTGGCCGCCTCGCCGCGAAACATCGTGCGACAGATGGTGACGGCTTCGCGTACGCCATCGAGCGGATGGACGTGTCGTTGGCCCCAGAACGCCGGCTGTTCGTGCCCGCCGCCCAACCCGAGAATGACCCTCCCTGGCGCCAGGTCGTCCATCGTCGCGTGTGCAACCGCGGTCAAACTGGGATGGCGCACGTACGGATCGGTCACTTGCGACTGTATCCCCAGCCGCGTCGTGCCCTGCAGGCAGGCCGTCATCGTCACCAGGCAGTCCGACATGAAGCGCCAGTCGCTGACGCCGAACCGGTCGAACCCGGCCTCTTCGCAGTCGCGCGCCATGTCGACGATCCGTTCGACCGGCTCGTGCCACGACAGGCCCGGCAGATTGCTGAAGGTGAACTTCACAGCCAAGGGCGCTCGCCTCCCCGTGCGACCTGTCTGACGGTCAGACCAGGCCGCCGCCCATAATAGCAGGGCTCCTGTGACGCGCTTCTGCGTTCGAGTCCATCACGCTGGCTATACCTTTGCCGACCTGCGCCGCTTGGCGCAATCAGCACAACGTCTGGGATTCGATGGCCTCAGCTTGTACGACGTGCTCAATCCGCGCGCACTCGAGGTCTGGACCGCGCTTAGCGCACTCGGCGCCGTGACGGATCGTCTGGTGCTGATGCCGCTGGTGCTCGACGTCGGCTATCGACACCCGGCGCTGCTGGCCAAGATGTCTGCTGGGCTCGACCTGCTGACCGATGGCCGGTTGATTCTCGGCCTTGGCTACGGTGGCAATCCCGCTGACCACGAAGCCTATGGCTTCGGCTGGGAGCCGTCGGCACGCAAGCGCGTCGCTCTCCTCGAGGAGCAGGTTGGCATCCTGCGCCGCCTGTGGGGCACGTTCGAGACAGCCACGCCCGGCGGGCCACCGATTTTGATCGCCTCACGCGGTGTACAACACGGCCTCGGCGGCGTCGCGCGCCACGCCGACCTGTGCAACATCAGCTTCGACTTGAGCCTGGCCGAGTGGCAGCACTATCAGTTGGTGCTTGCCGAACACTGCGCCGCTCTAGGCCGCTCGCCATCTGAAATCGGCCTGACCCACAACGCGACGGTCGTGATCGCCGAGACGCGCTCCGCCGCCGAGCAGACGTTCGCCGACCTGGCGCGATCGCGCAATCTGACTGCGGAGCAGGCGCGCCACGGCTTGCAGCACGCACTGGTCGGCACGCCCGACGACATCGTCCAGCGCCTGCGCAGCTACGACGAGGCAGGCATACCACTCGCCTGGGTCTTCCTGCTTTTTGCCGACCTGCCCGGCACGCGCTCGCTCGAGCTTTTCGGCGAAGCGGTGCTGCCGGCATTCTCAGCCCACCTACTGTCATCCTGAGGCGAGGAACGAGCACGAAGGATCCGCTTGCCGAGACGGAAGCCATCGGCCC
Organism: Chloroflexota bacterium; assembly: GCA_036506475.1. Taxonomy (GTDB): domain Bacteria; phylum Chloroflexota; class UBA6077; order UBA6077; family CF-72; genus CF-72. The sequence continues at coordinate 23,690 of DASXRR010000141.1, read as the reverse complement.
GGCGGCTCGAAGCTCGCGGATCCTTCGCAAGCTCAGGATGACAGGCGCGCGTGTCAGGCGCCGACGAGCGAATCGGGGACCGGCACCAGGGCGCCCGGCGACGGGCAGTAGCGCACGCACGGCGCCTTGCTGGGTCCGCCGCAGCCGCGGCAGCGCTCGAGCTCGATCTCGAATGCGATCTTCCAGCGCGTCGGCACCAGGAATACCGCCGTGAACGGACATACTTCGCGGCACAGACCACACTCGATGCACTTCGACTTGTCCATGACGAACGGCGGATGCATCTCAGTCAGACCCAGCCGTGCCGCGTCGCGCAGATGCGGCGGCACATGCGACAGCAGCTGCTCGTCAGCCGGCGTCGTCTCCACGCTGCTCAAAAACCCAGGTCGCGCCGCGGTTTGATGCCCGCGCCGTGCTTCATCGGCTTGATCGTGCCGTCTTTGGCGCGCACCACCAGGCGATCGGCATCCTCGGCCGTGACGAACGCATAGATCGACTCGCGATGGCGGCGCACCAGCTCGGCGACGTGCTCGCAGATATAGCGGGTCATGGCCTGCAGGTCGGCGGTGTTGCAGTACCGCTCGACCACGTACTCGCCGATGTGTCCGTGCTCGGTCTCCTCGATTACCTGCGCCTCGAACACGCCCGCGATGGTCTCGTCGCGCGTCAGGCGGCCGGCCAGGTCGAACCAGTACACCAGCGGCGCCTCGGTGGCGATGTGGTTGGCCGCGGCGCGCACGGGCACGGGCATGTTGCCCAGTCGCTGCAGGAAGGTGTGGAACGCCATGCCCTCGGGCAGAAGCTGCGCCATCGGGTGGCTGTGCAGCTCCCAACGCGTGTCGAGGTAGCCCTTCTTCAAGATGGCGTCCTCGTGCAAGCGGGCGTGTTTGTACTCCTCGTAGATCTGGCGAACCTCCATGTTCTCGACCTCTTGCAGCTCGCCGTGCAGGCCGAGGGTGTAGTTGAGGAGCCACGTCGCATGGATGGCGCCGACCGAGCGCTCGAAGTTCCAGCGCTGGGCGAGCAGCTTGAAGTACTGCTCGTCCGTGACGTCTTCGTTGGCCAGCAGCAGGACCATCGGATCCTCGCGCATGTACCGCCGCGCAGGCTCGACGTACTTTTCCTTGAGCTCGTCCAGGAACTGCTTCGAGGACAGCGTACGTCCCGCGTCGAACGGCGCCGTCTGATCGTCCAGCGTCCACTGCTTGAAGGTCGAGAACTTGCCCACTGCCCCGAGCGGAGTGTAGCCGACTAGCGAGTAACCAGCAGCGCGTGGCCGCGCCACGACTCACCTGGCGCCAGGACGCGCAGACCGGTCTGGAGGCCGCCCGCATGTCGAGCGAAGGCATCGGGCACGCATGTCGCGCTCTCGAGCACTCCGGAGCCATCGAGTGCGATCGCCACGTCGGCCTCGCGAAAATCCGCCGAGGTCGTGAGCCACACTTCGCGTTCGCCCGATAGCACCGCGAGCTGCGTCTGCAGGTTAGCAAAGTGCCGACGCGTAAACCGCGCTGTCACTGGGCGCGTGAGCGCTCTGGGTCGCCGAAAGTCCATGTCGTCCAACGCCGCGACCGGCGCGCCATCGCTCGAATCCGGCCAAACCTCCTCGGCCGGCACAAGCAGCTCGACGCGCTCCGCGACCGCCACGGCCGCCAACGCCACGCGCACACCCACGCCAAACGGCGCATGCACGCGGGATTCGTTCAGCACCGCCAGCGTGAGCCGTAGCCCCTCGGCATCCAGCTGCCAGGTCGCCTCCAGCCGCACCTCGAACGGATAGCTCGCATCCGCCACGGTGCGCACCTCGGCCGCCGCCTGCCCCATCATGCGCCAACTCGGGGCAGCCACGCCGCCACCAAGAGCCACCACGCGGCCGCCCAGGCGCAGCCGCGCCGGTCGGGCCGGTTGATCGCCGACCCACGGGAACTGCACGCCCATCCCGCCTGCGCCGAGGACCTGTTGCCCGCGCGAGACCAGACTGACGCACCGAAAGCTCGCAGGCTCGATCTCCGCCACGGCGTCGTCCGAGCGCAGCGTGAACGCCTCGATCATTCGAGCTTCAGCAGCCGCGTCGCGTTGCCGCCCAGCAGCGCCAGTAAGTCGTCGGCTGGCCACTCGAGCGCACGCGCCGTCTTCAGCGCGTCGCGCGGGTCCCAGAACGGATGATCGGTCCCGAACAACATCCGCTCGACGCCCAGGAGGTCGCGCGTCATCTGCACCGCCGCCGGATCCGGATTGACCGCGTCCACCCACAGCCGCTGCAATGCTTGCGACGGCGCCTCGCCGACGCTTTGCCAGCCGTCCGGCATGCGCCAGGATTCGTAGTCGATGCGTTTGATCAGGAATGGCAGTGTCGCTGCCAGGTGATGCACCACCAGCTTCAGCCCAGGATGCCGCTCAAGCAGACCCGAAAAGATCAGGCGCGTCACGGCCAGCGTGGTGTCGAGCATGAAGCCGATGATCGGGATCAGGTTGTGGTCCTGTATGTGCGGCGCGACGACCGGATACGTCGGGTGCAGAAACAACGGCACATCGAGCATCTCGGCGGAGGTGAACAGCGCGTCCAACTCCAGGTCCGGATCGTCCAGCATGCGTCCGCCAACATTGGTATAGATGCACCCAGCGCGGAAGCCGAGCTGCTCCGTCGCCCGTTGCAGCTCGTCGCGCGCGGCCGCTGGCGCCTGGAGCGGTAGCGCTGCCATCCCGAGGAAGCGATCCGACCGGTGCGCCACGATGTCTGCCAATTCGTCGTTGGCAGCGCGCGCTAAATCCACTCCGAACTCCGCATCGGTAAACATCTCCACGCCCGGCAGCGTGGTGCTGAGCAGTTGCACATCCACGCCGGCGGCGTCCATGTCCGCGAGGCGCACGTCCATGTCAATCATCGCCGAGCTAACCGGAGTCCGCAGTCCGGGCCCACTACAGATCCACCACTGCTCGCCTGCGCGTTCGACGCGCGGGTAATCGTTGCGGCCCACGAGCCGTTCCAGATAAACGCGCGGCACGACGTGCGCCTGGACGTCGATCACCCGCACTGGCGCGCCTTGCCTCCGTCAGACGGGCGCGCCGGCGAGTGCGTGGAGCTTGCTCACCACGTCATCGGTCGTGGTCACGAAGCCGTGGAAGCGCTCGGTACTGCGCAATACGGCGCGCGTCGCCTCCATCTCGGTGTCGGAGATCGCATCGCCCGGAACCACGACGTCGAAATCGCGCGCATACGCTTCGCGGATCGTCGAATCGACGCAGAAGCTAGAGGTCGTGCCGGTCACGATCAGCAAGCGCGTGCCGTGGATACGCAGCTTGGCTTCCAGCGTCGTGCTGTAGAAGCAGCTGGCGCGGTGCTTTTCGACGATATTGTCGTCGGGCAGGACGTACGGCTGGAGCTCGTCGACGATCTCGGCGTCCCAGGTTCCGCGGGCACACAACATGCTGCGCCCGGCGCCGCGCGCGAGATGGCCCGGGATGATGCGCTGCTCGCGCGTGCGGTCGTCCGGGTAGTGGATCTGCCGACTCCAGAAGACGGGCACGCCGGCCTGGTGCGCGGCGTCGACCAGCTGCAGGATCTTGGGAATGATCGCGCGCGTCATGCTGATATCGAAGCCGGCCTTGCCCAGCGTGCCTTCGGGCGCGGCAAAGCCGTTCTGCATGTCGATGACCAGCAGTGCCGCCTGCTGCGGTTCGAAACTGAAGTCGAGTGAGGGCATCCCGGGCTCCGTCAGTACGCTACGCCGGCCAGGGTACCGAAACCTGTCTGGCTCGCGGCGCAGTACAGGATGTACGGGTTGTCCAGCTCGAGCGGACCGGCGGCGTCGACGTACTCACCACCTGTTTCGGGGCGCATGCGCAGCGCCTCGCCGCCTAGCACCCACTCCACGCGCGGCATCCAGAACGTGCGCTGCGTGCTGCCGGTGCTGACCCGCGCGTCCGCCTCTGGCACCGAGTCGAGCAGGATGACCTCGGCCGCGTCCTTGTCGCCCATTTCATAGGCGACCGCGGCGGTCTTCAGCCCGAGGTATTCGCTCGCCCGCACCGTCAGCATCGCATCGGTGATGCTGTTGCCGCAAGTTGTGGTCGGCGCCATGTCCGGCCGCGAGCCCGCGCAGCACGGGGTTGTTGACGTGCAGCCAGGTCGGCGTCTTGAAGGCGGCGTAGACGTAGTTGCCGCTTACCAACCCGCCCGCGAGGAGCTCATTCGGGTGGACCACCGTGGGCACCATGCCCTCGAGCTCCTTGCCATAGAGGAATGTGCGCGCGTACGGCCCTGCCGCAGCACCGAACGTCGCACCATCAGCCGTCCCGCGCGCATGGAGCCGCCCATTGTAAGCAGGCGCCCGCGCGGCGCTCGTTTGGCGCGACCGGGCTTGACGTAAGAACCGTCACGTAGGACATAACAACCGTCACGCGAACCGTCACGCCGGACGTAACAACCGTCACGCCCAGCTACACTGGGCCGGCGCGCCACCATGCCCGACGTCGCCATCATGATCGAAGGCCAGAGCGGTCTCAACTGGCCGCGCTGGCAGCGCCTCGTGCGCGCCGTCGAGGATCTCGGCTTCGCCGCCCTGTACCGATCCGATCACCTGGTTAGCGCCCAGCCGCCCGACCAGGACGCCCTCGAACTATGGACCTCGCTGACCTGGCTGGCGTCCAACACCTCCCGCATCGAGTTCGGCAACCTGGTCTCGCCGCTCACGTTCCGCCATCCGCTCCACCTCGCCCAGACCGCCGCCGCCCTGGACGACCTCTCGGGCGGTCGGTTCACGCTCGGCCTCGGCGCCGGGTGGTCGCGGCGCGAGCACCAGATGTACGGCTTCGAGATGTTCCCGCCACTGGAACGCATGGCCAGGTTCGAAGAAGGCCTGCACATCATCACCGGTCTGCTCAGATCGCCGCGGCCGGTCTCGTTCGAAGGCCGCCACTTCTGCACCAGCGACGCGGTCCTCTTGCCCCGCCCTCAGCGGCAGCCGCGCGTCCTCGTCGCCGGTCGCGGCCCAAAGCGCAGCCTGCCCCTGGCCGCGCAGTTCGCAGACGCCTGGAATGTGATGTTCGTGGCCCCCGACACCCTCTCAAAGATGAACGCCGAACTGAACGTGCTCCTGACACAAGCGGGCCGAAAGCCACACGACCTCAAACGCACGGTCATGCAAGGTGTCGAGGTTGGTCGCACGCAAGACGTAGTGAACGCCAAGCTTGCCGCCCGCGCCTGGGCGTGGTGGCGCGAGCCCGGCCTGTTCGCCGGGACCGCCCCCAGCCTGCGCGCCACGTTGCGCGACTTCGAACAAGCCGGCGCCGATCGAGTCATCCTCCAGTGGCTCGATCTCGACGACCTGGACGGCTTACAGCTGCTGGCCGAGGCGGTCCTCTAAGCCACCACGGCGACGCGGTTGACGATCTTCTTCAGCGCGCTGCCCTGCTCGCGATAGAACGCGGCCAGAATCGCGGTGTCGGTGCTCAGGTTGAAGTCCTTGACCCCGCGGTCGAGGTAATACTCGGCCTCCGCGGGTGAGCCAATCTCGGCCCGCGGTCGCACGCCCATCTGGATTGCCGTCTTGATCGTGTGCTCGCGGGCTTCGACCACGGCCGGGTGATCGCGCTGGCCCGCCAGGCCGATGCTGATGCCGTAGTCCGATGGCCCGAACTGGACCATGTCCACGCCTGGCACGCGCAGGATCGACTCCAGATTTTCGACGGCGGCTTTCTTTTCGATCATGAGTACGATGACACTGTCCTGATAGCGCTGGATGAGCTCGAGCGGCCCGCCGATCGCGGCACGGCCCGCGTCATTGCCATGCGTGCCCGGGCTGCCGGGCACCTCGGGCTTGGCGATGCGCACGCATTCCTCGGCATCCGCGGCAGTGCGCACGTCGGTGAATAGCAAGTTCTGAATGCCGGCCGCCATCGCGCGCACCGCGAGGTGCGCCTGCGCCGACCGTTCCATCTTGATCAGGCCCGTGAAGTTCGGGTAGAGCTCGATGGCGCGCGCGATGTTGTCGAGCGCATACAGGTCGTACGGCGCATATTCGGCCAGGAACTCCACGTAGTCGAAGTTCTGGCTGCGGCCGACGATCTCGGTAAGCGTCGGCCACGAGCTCTGGAGTCGTGTGCCAAACGTTGGCTTGCCCTCGCGCAGCAGGGTCCGAAGTCGATTCTCTGCCATTGCACCTCTCCCGTCGCGTCGAGCCTTTCGCTAACACCCGCGCGGCTCCGGTAACCTAAAGCCCCGTCGTGGCCGGCCAGCTGATCCTCAATGCGTTCGTCCGAGTGCCTGGCCACCATGCCGCCGCGTGGCGCCATCCTTCGTCAACAGCCCAGGATGGGACCGATCTGGCTACCTTCGTCAAGTTCGCCCAGACCGCGGAGCGCGGCGCCATGCATTCGCTCTTCGTCGCCGACAGCCCCGGCGGCGGGCGGGACATCCTCAGTTGGAACGGCGGCGTCGAACCGCTCACGCTGTTGGCCGCGCTGGCCGCGCGAACCGAACACATCGGTCTGATCGGCACGTCGTCGACCACGTTCTCCGAGCCGTACGCCCTGGCGCGCGAGTTTGCGTCGCTCGACCACCTGAGTGCCGGTCGCGCGGCGTGGAACATCGTCACCTCGTCGAACCTGGAGGCGGCATACAACTTCTCGACCGAACCGTCGGGCCACGCTGAGCGCTACGTACGGGCGACTGAATTCGTCGAGGTCGTGACGGCGCTCTGGGATAGTTGGGAGGACGACGCCCAGGTCTACGATCAGGCCGCCAATCGGCAGGTCGACTTCGACAAGGTGCACGCCATCGACCACGCAGGCGTGGCGTATCGCGTGCGCGGCCCGCTGAATTCGCCGCGGACGCCGCAGGGCTGGCCGCTGCTTGTGCAGGCCGGATCGTCCGAGGACGGCAAGGACTTCGCGGCGCGCTTCGCCGAGGCGATTTTCACCGTGCAGCAGACCGTGGACGAGGCGAAGCGCTTCTCTGCCGACGTCAAGGCGCGCGCGGCGTCGTTTGGCCGCGATCCGTCCACTGTCAAGATCCTGCCTGGACTGTGTTTTTTCATCGGCTCCACGGAAAGCGAAGCGAAACGCGTGCAGTCCGAGTTGGACGACCTGGCGGTGCCCGCCGACGGACCGGTGAATCTGGGCGCATTGCAGTTCATCGGCGTCGATCTCTCCGGATTTCCCCTCGACGAGCCACTGCCGTTCCATCTGCTGCCGAGCGAGTCCGAGTTTCAGGGGTCGCGCAGTCGCTGGGGACTGTTGATCGCGCTGGCGCGGCGCGAGCAACTCACGATTCGCCAGCTCTTGCGCAAAGTCGTCGGCGGGCGCGGACACTTCACCTTCGCGGGCACGCCCGAGCAGGTCGCGGACCTGATCGAGACCTGGTTCACGCAGGGCGCCGCCGACGGTTTCAATGTCATGCCCCCACTGCACCAGTACCTCGAGACGTTCGTCGACGAGGTCATCCCCATCCTCCAGCGCCGCGGCATCTTTCACGCTGGCTACGAAGGCAAAACGCTCCGCGAAAACTACGGCGTCCCACGCCCCGCTAGCCGCTACGCCGCCCGCCCCACGCAGACCGTCGCACGCTGATACGTAAGCGCGGCATGCGTCCAGGCAATTGGTTCTGACGATGTCATTGCCCTGAGCTCAGGGCTGCGGCGGTAGGAGCTCTGTGGCGAGAAGCACGCCGCGGGGGTCGAAGCGCAGGGTGAAGGGCATGTGGGCCACGGTTGGGCAGTCGCGACACTCGCGCATGTCGAACCATGCCACAAGCTCCTGGATGCCGTTGGGCAAGTTGCGGGTGTCGATCAGGGCGCCGTATTCGATCCAGGCGGAAGCGCCCGGCGCGCTGCGGCTCAAATCGGCATAGCCGGGCTGCGCTTGCCAGCCCTCGGTGGCGTTGCCAACCACCCGTGATATCAGCATCGCCGACGGCGAGCCGTTCAAGAGCACCGCTTCGCCGCGGCCATCGTTCACCCATGGCGAAGAGGCCAGCCCAGAGTCGATGTGCCCGTGCTCGTCGAAGCTCTGCAGGAACTGGCCGGTCGTCTCAAAGAACCGTATCGCCGATTCGCTCGCGCCCCACTCGCGCATCGCGGCCGCTATGCACCCCGCGTCGGCCACCCGCTCGTCCGGCTTCATGTCGAACCATGCGGGAGTTGGGCACCGCTCGGGCAGCGCTGTGAAGTGCTGGCTCCAGTCCCAGATGGACTCCGCCGAATACGGACCTGTATCCATAGGTTGGACCATGAGACTGCTGACGAGCGCGAATTGAGCCACGAGCGTGCCGAGCGTGCCGAGCATAGGCACCATGCTAATCCTCTCGCACCAAACGTGCGCGTCGTGAAGTGGTGGGCATGGCTTCGTGGTCTACGCGCCGCTGCTGGTCTGGGAAACTCGCGCTTCATCGTGGCGGAGCGCGGAACCGGACCGAGGGCGAGAAACTGCATGTTTTCAAGGATTGATTGTTTCGATGGCCGCGGCGAAGTTGCTCATTGGAAGGAGTTCCTGACGTCTTTCATGACCGCCAAACAGATACAAGACCACGTCGCCGGTACGTATCGCAATCTGCGAATCGGCTTGGCCATGATGGGCTTTGCATTCCCGCTCATTCTGGGGTTCGTCGGCTATTACTGGCATGGGGTGCCCTGGCAAGAATCGATGAGCGCCTACTACTTCGCGGAGGCTGGCGATCAAGGGGCCGTTCCAGCGCTCTTGAAGCACATGAATATTGGGCCCGTCAACAACGTTCTCTTCGTTACGCAGCAGTTTGACCCGCGCACGCCGATGCGCAGCTGGTTCGTCGGTCTGCTCTTTGTGCTGGGTGCGCTGATGATCGTCTACAAGGGGTTTACCCACAAAGAGGATGTCCTGCTGAACCTCGCCGGGGTGAGTGCCCTGGGCGTGGCGCTCTTCCCAACCGGGTGTGAGAACTGCCCGGCGATAACACTCCACGGCGTATCCGCGGGATTGGCCTTCGTGTTCCTGGCACTCGTAGCGATTGTCGGCGCAAAGCAGACGTTGCGACGCGACCTGGGGCCGGTGAAGACTCGCCGGTACCAGCAAATCTACGTTTTCACCGCCGTGTCGATGGTGGTATTTCCGCTTGTAGCCTGGGTTATCACGCAATTGCTTGGCGCGAGTAATCACTTCGTGTTCGTAGCCGAGGGGCTTGGCTTGTGGTCGTTTGCTGCCTACTGGCTGTTCAAGAGCCGCGAGCTGGACGAGACCAGAGCGGACAAGCGCGCCATGGAGAGTCAGCTCGAAACGTCGTCGGAACCGGTTGCGCGAAGACTACCCGTACGGGTAGATGCGCTGGTGCCTGCGCCGAACGGCTGACCACCGGGGAGCATATCCAATCTTGGCCTAAGTCAAAGACACGCTGGGCGCACGGGCTGTTCATATGCAGTGTTTGTCATCACCGGGATGCTGTACTGGCACGTCCTCGTTCAGCACCGCGATTGCGCCTTCCACGAGCTGCTGTTCATCCAGATTAGTCCGCTCGAAGGAGGCGGCAATACGCGCCTCCGCGTCCAGAATGTACGCCTCAACACGGTGCCGGTTCACCAATGAGCCGACGAAGTTGACGCCAAGCTTGAAATGGCTCCGAATTAACCCGGTAGCGCAGGTTGTTCTGAGCATCCGATGGTGCTCGTCCAAGCGCAGGCCGCGGTTGAGTCCGTATGCGCGCATGCGCTCAGGTACATCGAAGCCAGGATCGTACGTGATCGCAGCCGTGTGGATCTGGTCGGCGAGCCCCCGTCCCTCTAGCAACTTCTGAAGCCGTCCGAGCTTGGTGATCGTGACCGAGCATTTGAGGGGATTGTTGCAGCGTGTGTAGAAAAAAACGACGACGGACGGATGTCCCCGGAAGAACTCTCCAAACGTGATCGATGCACCCTCATGATCCTCGAAAAGCGTCGCTTCGATCGACTCGGAGCCAGCGCGCGAATCGGGCGGACTTGAAGTCGTGCCCATCAGAGTATGCGGCGGCGTACAGCATTCGTGGGTACTGAGCTCATCGCCAGGATCGGCGTCGCGGATTGCCTCGACGGCCCGGTCGACATCGCTCAGGAGCTTCTTCGACATCCCTCGCTGTGCGCGCAGCGCCTCGACTTCGTGCAGAACCCCTCGGGCACTTGGACCGAGCCAGGCTAGGGTTGCGAGCAACTCGCGAACTGGGCTTGTGCCCGTCGAAGTAAGCGCATATTCCCCGTAATTCTCGAAGGAGACGAGGTCGTCGTGGTAGCGGACATTGCTTATCGCGCGCATCACACGCGGAGCGAATGCCACGTTGCGACCAGGGTACGACCGCAGCGCGCGTGCGGCCGCGGCGACAAGATACGCGTCAACACCCGTATCGAGCTCTTCAAGCACGAAGGGAAGCGCGGCATCCGATACCCCAGTGCGTGCGAGCGCGAGCAGCACCCAGCCGCGCATCCGAACAGTCGCTGCCGCACCGCGCTCATCGTAGAGCGGATGATCCTCGCGCAATAGGCCAATCAGCTGTGCTGGGCCATCGGGATCGGCCGCGAGGGAGTCAACCAGTGCCGCAAACTGGGACTCGGTATCCAGGGCCCTCGTTATGACGCCGTGCGTCGCTCCGTGTCCTTCACCGGCCATATTTATCGAGGAACCGCTGGGCACTCTGATTGAGGGCTGGCAGTGCTCCCTTACTCAGATCGTCGACGCGCTTCCGCAGTGCCTGGTCATCCGCCACGGTAGCGCTCTCGCCAAACTGGGTGAGCGCGGCCAGACTCGTTGCTTGAAGCTCTTCGTCCTCTGAGTCGTCGAGTACGATCTCGCGGGCATACTCCCGCAGCTGGCGCGGGTTGGTTGCTTGCAGCGCCGCGGCTGCCATCTGACGGAGTTCCGTCGGCTCCGCTTTGTCGCGCAAGATCCGTTCGAACACAGGTGCGGAACTGGCGTCTGCAGCGAGCAGGCGTAGCGCTTCTTGCCGGGCCTGAGGGTTCGGCGGCTGGTCGACTATCTGACGCGCCACTCCGTACGCCTCTGCGTGGACGTCATAGCTCATGAGCTGAAGCGCCTTTTCCGGCGGGACCAGCGCCTTCGATGGATCCCGCAATCCTTCAAGCAGCTTTTGTTGCACAAAGCCATCCTTCTCGCGCGCGAGGATACCCAGCACGCGCTGGCGCAGCTCCGGATCCGGGTCGTCCACGAGATCGCGCAAGGCCGCGATGTAGTCGCCCCGCCAGGACGGGAAGTAGGCGGAGCTGAAGGCCGCCGCCTGAAAGGTCTGCAACGTCGCGAGCCGCACCGGGGAGGGCTCGTTCGGATTCCGAAGGACCCTCAACAACGCCTGCAGGTTCTCCTCGCTCTCGCCGACGGCCAGGGGCGCTTCAGCCAGTGCTGCGACCCGTTCCTCGACCGGTCTCCGCTCGCTCGTCGCTACGCTCATCATGTCTCGGGTTGACCGCCGCCTGCGTGTTGGCTCCGAGCCAGTCGTCGCTTTGCGTCTTTCAGTCATGTCAGACCCCTCCACATCTGCAATGGGTCAGGCGAAACGTACGTCGTCGTAGTCGAACCCCAAACGGGCGAGCGAATTGAGCGAGCCCTGATAATCCAGACAGTCCCGCACCCGCGGTTGCGGGCCCGGGGCGGTGGCCGTCGGCGACGTCGCCAACCCCCCGCCCGGCGCCGTCGGGGGGCGCTGACCTCCGGTGATCCCATTCCACGGCCACATCGTGTCTGCCAGATTGTGACCGATCAGGTTCCCCGCGGGGAGGTTACGGTCAAATGAGGCCGCCTGCGCCGGATCGAAACGGCCGTTCTGTTGCTGCCACTTGGCCCAGAGGCGGTCGACATTGCAATGGAGCAGGAAGAAGAGGGGATCCCTGGCAGCTGTCGGGATGCTCGAGATCGAGCCGCCGAAGCTGGAGTGGGCCGACCCGTGGGGATTACCTTCCATGGTGCGGAACGATCGGTACTGATTGCCGAGAGCCAGCGTCTGCGCCTCGGTGCGCAAGCCGGGCGGTGCGGAGGCGGTGCTGAAGAACGGCCGCCGGGTGATTCCCGGAACGCCGTCGGTCACCCAGAAGCGGAGCGGGTTGCTGGCGCTGAAGTGGACGTTGCCGAGTGCATCGGACACTCCCATGAAATCACCGTTGAACAGGTTGGGCGCGGGCTGGTCGAAGCGCCAGTAGGGCAAGGAGACACTGGGGTCGATCGCTTGCAGTTCGCGCTCCAGGTCGAGCAGGTAGGCGCGGTGCCAGGGCAGGAAGCCAGGGTTCCTGTGGGACTGCGGGTCGCTGAGCGCCGTGTGCATGTCCCGGAAGTCTGCGAATCGGCCGAGGCCCTGGTTGTTGAGCTGAGCAAACGCGGCCACGAAGCGGTCGCGCTCTCCCGGCGTCAGCGTGTTGGCGTTCTTCCGCACGCGCACCATGAAGGGCAGTGAGCCGACCAACGCTGTCCCGGCACGGGCTTCGAGGGTCACGTCTCCCCTGGTCGCGCTCGGCCTGCCGAACCTGCCGGCGATGAAGAATGGAACGGACACGCCGCTGATCGGGACCGGCAACGTCACACTGTTGGAAAACGTCCCCGTCGGGCCGGAACGTAGGCCAATCGCGCCGCCATTGGCGACTGATCGCCCGGTGATGCGCACGTTCACCGTCGGCGTCGTGGCGCCGGAGGCGTTGGTGACGCGAATCCGGCACGGAGAAGGCGCCCAGGACGCGAAATGCGCGTTGGGATCAGCGCTGTTGTTGATCTGCAATTCCACGTTCAAATTTCGTGCCCTCCCGTCAGCGGGCTGAGAGAAGCTGGTGCGCTCCAGTTTTCGCCCATCGAGAGCGTGTCTCTATGTTGCGCACACTCGGTGCGGCTCGCGGGCACGCTTGGCTTGCCTGGTCACTCCTCGCAGGATCAGTCCCCTACCGCCCGTCGCGAGCCTGGCCCAGACCACCCCCGTCCGTGGCGCAGTGTAGCGCGCTCGGTATCGCCGCGTAAGCCCGCGGCCGAACTCTGATGACCGCTCCAGCCCAGGCTAGTGGGGGGTATGACCCACGAGCAGAGCGGTGAAGTCGCCTGTGGGACCGAGGTGCGCGAGCTTGTCTGGGTTGACGATCGACCTGACACCGTGGATCTCACCGCCGGCGATGTCGAGTGCCCACACGCCGATGAGCCGGTCCTGCGCGTCGAGCAGCAGCGCCCCAGGGCCGGCGTTGACCTCGACGGCCCGCATCGATCCGCCTGGCATCCGCGCGACGCGCTTGACCCAGTCCAGCACGGTACGCGCGACGCGGGCGCGGCCGCGCAGCGACCGCGCGAGCGCAGGGACCTTGCCGCCACCGTCGCCGGTGAGCACGACGTCGCGCGCGAGCAGCGCCTCGAGGCCGGCAAGATCGCCGGACTGGGCGGCGGCGAAGAAGCGTCGTGCGAGCTCGTCGCGTTGCTCGCGTGAGGTCTGGAAACGGGGACGTCGTTGCTCGACGTGGCGCCTGGCGCGCGTCGCGAGCTGTCGCACGTTGTCTTCCTTCTTGCCGACGATTCGTGCGATCTCCTCGTAGCCATAGTCGAACACGTCGTGCAGCAGGAGCGCCGCGCGCTGTTCGGGGGAGAGGCTTTCGAGGAGCACCAGCATCGCGACCGAAAGCGAGTCGGCCATCTCCGCCTGCCGGGCCGGATCCTCGAGCTCGTCGGTGAGGATCGGCTCCGGCAGCCACTCGCCCATATACCGCTCGCGGCGAGCGCGTGCCGAGCGCAGCTCGTCGATTGCCAGGCGCGTGGTGACCGTTGCCACGAACGCTCGAGGCGATGCGATCCGCTCACCATTGTCCAATGCCTGATGCAGCCGCAGCAGCGCTTCCTGGACTACGTCCTCGGCTTCGGAGACACTGCCGAGCATGCGGTACGCGATCGCGAACGAAGCAGGCCGCAGCTCCTGAAGCAGCTGCTCGCGCGCGGTCATGCGCGCGCGAGCACGCCCATGCTGTTACTGCCTTCGCGCAAGCCCCCCACGAACCCCTCGCGCCAGCTGGGGTGCGCGGGCCGCCACGCAAGCTCGCGCTTGGCCTTGGCGTTCGAGGCACCGCGGGCCTCGGTCATCATCACCACGCCGGTCTCCCCGGCGAACAGACGACCGATGAACCGTGGCACGCGCATCGGCTTCTTGGCGCCCAGCGCCTGCGCCAGCGCCGGCAGCCACTCGGCGACCGGTGCGGGGTCATCGTCGACTACATTGTAGACGCCACGCTGCCCGCGCTCGATCGCGGCCACCGTCGCCTCGGCGGCGTCCGCGACGTGGATGAACGACCATACTCCACCGCCGTCCCCGACCAGCGGGAACTTGTGCCGGCGGACTACCTCGAACCACGCTCCGCCCGGTGCCATCGAGGTTCCCGGCCCGTAGAACGAGCCGTAGCGCAGCACGATCCCGTCCGTCCACTCCGCTCCCAGGACCGCCTGCTCCAGATGACGGATCGCGGCCGCGCTCTGTCGCATCTCGGGAGCCGGAGTCGGGTCGAGCGGGTCCTCCTCGCTCTTGACCGGTCCGCCCGAGCGTACATACCACCACGCGCCATAGCTCTGCGCCACGAACCGCCGCACCCGCAGCGCATGCCCCGCTGAGAGCAGATAGTCCGTGCCTTCGGTCCGCAGACGGTTGGTCAGCGCGAAATCGCGATCGAAGTGACGCGGGTCAAGCGACCCGATCGCAGTCAACTGATGGACGATCACCTCCGGCCTGGCGCGCGCAACAGCCTCCGCGACCTGATCGGGATCAAGGGCATCCGCCACGACCGGCTCCGCGCCGAGCTGGCGCAGGAGCGCGCATTTTGACTCGCTGTGCGTCATCCCAACCACCTGGTGACCCGCGGCCACCAGTCGGGGCACCAGCTGCCTGCCGATCGCCCCAGTCGCTCCAGCAACAAACACTCGCATCATGGACTCCTTCATCGGAGATGGTTTTCTCCACACCAGACGAGACAGCCGCCTCAGCTGTGACAGCCAGACCGTCTGGGCTGGGGTGTCACAGCCGCGAAGGCCATCTCGTCTAGAGCTCGTACTGCATGAAGGAGACCGGCTATGCCAACGGCTGAGACTGAACGGAACAAAGCGACATCCAGACGCTTCTGTGATGCCATGAACACGAACGATATCGAGATCATCTCCAGGACGATCGACGAGCTCGTCGCGCCAGACGCGCTGATCCACACGCCATTGCCAATTGCCGTCACGGGGGCGCAAGCGCTAAAGGTGGTGTTCGCGACGCTCCATCGGGCCTACCCCGACCTTCACATTACGGTCGAGGATTTGATCGCGGAGGGGGACAAGGTCGTCGTCCGGGACTCGGTAACTGGTACCCATCAGGGTGAATACATGGGCATACCACCGACCGGCAGATCCGTCACGTACAACGAGATGTTTATCCTCCGCTTCCTCAACGGCCGAATCACAGCGACCTGGGGTGTCGTCGACGTCTTGTCGCAGATGCGACAGCTCGGCGCGCTCCCGGAGTAGCGAAACTGTCGCCCGCGCTCTGGAGGCCAATTGATTTTGTCACGCAACTCGTAGCCACCGCCGAGGAGGCAAAGCTGGCCGTGCTGGACCTGATTCCGCTCCGCTCCGAAGTGCATGCCGGCTCGTCGGCCACTTTGGAAACGTTCGGCTTGGTCCAGCAATTCGAGTCGGGCCACTACGACTCTACGCGGCCCAAGTAGTTCAAGCTCGACGCGCAGGCCGCGGGTAGTCGACCCTCGGGCTGCGTGCCCACAGGTAGATGCTGCACACACATACGTTGCTCGCCGCGCGCAGCGAGGAACGAGCGGAGCAGCGAACGGGGGCGGGGGGCTGCAAGCTCCCCCGCCCCGAATGCGCTGTGCCTAGTGGGCCTGGTGATTGCCGAAGATCAAGGGCAGGATCGCAGTGCTCAGGCTGCAACTGCCACTGATGGTGTATTGCGCGGTATCGCTCGTGCCTGGCTCCCCCGCGTCGGTGAGACGGAACGAGATCGATGCTGGGAGGCCATTACAGGTGCCCGTGCCCGTCCCGACATACGTATCGAAGTTCGCGCCGGGTGGATTGGGGATGATCGCCGGGTCGTCGCTGCAGGTGGCGCTAGTGAGGTCGCCCAGGTGGAAGTTGTTCTCCACGCCGTTCGCCGACCAGTTGATCTCGAGTCGGTTGGGATCGTCGTTGCGGTTGCAGTGCAGCTCGAAGCCGTGCGTCACACGCGTTTGCGCTCCAGCAATGGGTGTGAAAATGCTGCCGCCGCCAGTCATCCGCCGCCCACAGCGCACGCTGATGCTGGCCGTTGAATCGTTGTTCGCGAGCAACGTTTCCTCTTCAGACGCAGCCACGTCGACGTGGGCGGTGTTGGAGAGCACGCCGCAGTTGGGATCGCTCGTCGGGCCGCTGATCGTGACTGTTTTCGTCACAACCACTCCGAAATCGCCAAGCGTTCCGTAATTGCAGGTAAGCGTCAACGGCGTCCCGCCGATCGTGCACGCGCCGGCGTCTGGGCCACTTACCGTCCATGGACCGCCAGGCGGCAGGACATCTGTGAGCACCACGCCGTCAATCGGAAACGGCTGCGTGGTCAGGGTGATCCTGAAGCTCGCGACGTTGCCCTCGCCGAGGTTGTTCTCCAGCGCGACTTTCTGGACGGCGATCTTGTCATGGTCGCCATCGGCCAGGGCTATCGCAGTCGTAGCGCTAGTGGCGCCAGCAAGGGGCGGAGCAGCCTGGGCCGACATAGCCGAGACCAGTGCAAGAAGTACGGTCGCCGCGAGCACGGTAAGTGGCTTGATCGATCTCATACGTTCGACGTCCTTTCCATTACGCGAGGCTCCAGGACGCAAAGTGGGGAATCACTGCAACTTTGCATGCCTACAGATCTGGACGAAGCGGACCGCCTGGTTGCCGTTGAGATACGGTTGAGCCGCGGGTGCGAGCGGCGTTGCGGCGGATCGAGTGGGCTCGCAACCGGAGCTCAACTGGTTTGCGGCGACGGAACCGGCGAGCGCAGACGCGGCTGCCCTATGCTGGTGCGTCACGCACGATGTTCTCACTCAGTCGCTCGAAGGCGCCCACGCCGGCTGGCAACGTCGCAGTCGGTGGTGCCAAGGAGTTGATCGAGCGGCACTACGGCGTCGTCTACAACCTGGCCTACCGCACCATGGGCAGGCGCGAAGACGCCGAGGACATCGCCCAGCAAACATTCGAGCGCGCTCTGCCCCGGCTAGCCGACCTGCGGAACCCGGAGGCAGTCGGGCCGTGGTTGTGCCGGATCGCCGGGAACCTGTGCCTGGATGAGCTCAGGCGTCGACAACAAGCCCAGGAGCTCGTCGAACCCGACCTGGACGGACTGCCTGATGCGGACCCAAACGTTGTGCCTGACATAGTCGCGGAGCGTCGAGAGGTGCGCGCAGCGGTGTGGCTGGCCGCGCTCAGCCTGCCGCACCAACAGCGCCTCGCGCTCGCGCTGCGCGAATGGCAGGACCTGAGTTACAAGCAGATCGCCGAAACGCTCGAGATCAGCGTCCAGGAAGTGGAGTCAATTCTGTTCCGCGCCCGCCAGGGATTTCGGCGGGCGTATCGGGCCGGCGCGCAGCCGTGGCCAGCGAACCAAACGTGTACATGGATCGTCGGGCGGCTGTCGGCGTCGGTCGACCAGAAGTTGCGGGCTGGCGAGCAAGCGCGCATTGATGCACATCTGCCGCGCTGCGCAACCTGTCAGTTCGCGGCGCGCGAGCTGCGCGCGACGAAGCGACTGTACGGGCTCATGCCACTCGCAGGTGCGCCGGCGGGCGCGCAACTGGCGGCCCTCATGGCGGTGCCCGCCGTCGGCGTGGCGCCGGTTATCGTTGCCGGGTTCTCCGGTGCTTCTGCTGGCGGCATGCTCGTTTCGCTTGGCGCGGTGAAAGTCGGATTTGGGACAGCGGCAGCACTGGTTGGTAGCGTCCTGGTGCTGCTGATGGGCTCGGGCGAAACCAGCGGGTTTGCCTCCGCGGAAGCAGCGCTGGCGGCAGCTCCGCCAGTTGCGCGCACAACGGTTACCGTGCCTCCGCCGACGACACCGCCCGTAGCCGAAGGAGCTGTCGTCGGCGCGCGCGACTTGACCGCAGCGGAGTCCGCGCCGAGCGTTCCGCCGCGGCCGGTGGCCGAGCTGGCGCATCTGGAGCCACTGCGGATCGCGCCGGACGTGAGGCCAGCGCAGGGCCAGGTCTCTCCAACTCCGATAGCGCGTGAGACGAGTGGCGTGTCCGGGCGAACAACAGGTCCGGTTGGTAGCCGCTCACCAATGGAGCGCACAAGACCGGCGTCGCCTGTGTGGGTAATCTCGACGCCTGCACCGGCCGATGAACGCCCATCGGCGCAACCACCAGTGAGCGAGGATCCAACTGACGATCAGGCAGCCCCGGCCGTGCCCGACGCTCCGGATCAAGAAAAGCCAGACAGGTCAGCGCATCCCGACCGCAGCGTTCACCCCGATGGTGGAAACCCGCCTGCCGAGTCGGGTGACGGAGCGCCTCCCAACAAGGGCGTCAATGAGAACGGCGACGGCAAAGCCAACCTCGGAGGAAACGACATTGGGAACAGTGGCATGAGCCAGAACGCCCCGGCCGGCAGCCCAGTGAGCCATGGCCAGACCAATGCACCGGATGCGAACTCGCAGGGTAACGGCGTGACTCCGCCCGGGCAAACGGTCAGCCAGAATCCGCCTGGGCAGGCAATAGGTCAATCGGCGGAGGCTCCGTCGCCGAACCCGTCGGCCGTGAAGAAGCCTTCGCCTGCGACAGAAGCACACGTGGCCCCATCGCCAGCGGCACCTGCCGGGCCGGCGGGGCAATCGGCCAAGGCTGGCGGAGGCCCGGCCGCGCAAGCGGGGCCAACCGCTCCTCAGACGAAGCCAGCCGCCGCTCAGACCGCCCCAGCCACTCAGTCAGCCGGCCCTGGCGCGCCACGCGCTCCGGGTGAAACGGCCAAGCCGGCGGGCGCAAGCGCCAGTCCTGCTCAGGGCGCAGGTGGCGCTAAGCCGCCAAATCCGGCCGGCAAGTAATGGATCGCGCTGCATAACAGTCTGCGCGCGCGCTGCGTTAGACGGACAAAAGACTTGCCGCTGCACCAGGCAGGAAACCTGGCCGAGGGGTCACATGAGGCGACTGTATTTCCTGGTTGGGATGGCGGCTGTGCCGGTGTTCCTGGTCTGGCTGCTCGCGCTGGCAGCGACGGCTGCGCCAGCAGCGAGCCTTGCGCAGACGGTAACCGACACGCCTACGCCGACGCAGACTCCCACAGCGACGGCCACGCCGACCAGCACAGCCACGCCGACGAACACGGCCACGCCGACCAGCACGGCCACGGCGACGGCGACCAACACACCGACGGCGACGCCCACGAGCACGCTGACGCCGACTCCGACCGAGACGCCGACAGCGACGCCCACCGGCACGCTGACGCCGACGGCGACGCTCACGCCGACGGCAACCAATACACCAACCGCAACGCCTACGAGCACGCTGACGCCGACCCCGACAGCGACGCCCACTGGCACGCCAACCCTCGCGCCGACCGAAACGCCGACACTAACGCCAACGCCGGCGCCAACCGCCACACCCGAGGAGCTCGAAGAACGGCCCGGGCTCGGCTGCGGAGACCGGAACCACATCCATACCGGCCCGCCGGGCAATCCCGATAAGACATGCAAAGATCGCGCCGACCAGGACGACGAAGATGAGGACGTGGGCAACACGTCCGAGGGCGAAGACGATCAGGGCAATGTCTCCAACAGTGCCGACGATCAGCGTGGGCCGCGTGGTAACGGAGATGACCATGACCGCGTCTCTGAAAGCCGCGGCGGCGATACTCACGGTAACGGTAACGATGACCGCGGCGGCAACGCGGGCGGGAACGGGAATGGCAATGGCAACCACGGCAATGGAAATGGCAATGGTGGAGGCGGTAGCGGGCATGGCCGCGGCCGCTGACCGCGGCCAGTCGTAGGCCACCAGCGCAAGTATCTGACCCTGGGGGTCACTAGTTAGGTAGGTCCAGGTGGCGGCGCCGTCGAACTCCGCGCGCGCGGCGCCCCCCCGCCGAGGAGGTCGATCACCGTCATCGCGAGGATGAACCGTCCTCCAGTGAGAACTCCGCAGCGGTGTGGACTACTATGCTGCGGCCGCTGCTGGCCGATCTAGCTCAGAGCGTGCCTGTTGCATGCCCGACTGCATGGTTTTGGCAAGCACGCCGTAGACGGTAACCCACGCCTCTCGTACCTGCGCGTTGAATGCATCACCGAGGCCATGCTCCAGGGTCCACAGAAGCGCTGCGCCAACCGTTTCGAAGTCGTTTTCGGTCACTCCGTACGCGGTGTGGCGTCGCCCGAGCGAGCGCACCGCTGGGACGATCGCCTCCAGGTCATCGAGTCCCTTGATGGCGATCGCAAGTATGTGCATCAGCTTGCGGCTCTGGGCACCCATGTCACCATGAAACAGGGTTCGGAGCCGCGGATCCAGCTGGAACAGCCGATCATAAAACAGCAGGCCGGCCCGATCGGCATCAGGCGCGATCAGAGCGAAACTGTCCTGTACCAGCGTCTTCTGTTCGGGGGTCATTGGCACGTACCTCTGCATCAGTTCTCGGACTACGAGCGTGATCCGGTTGGTCGCAGTATGAACCAGCACATTCTCGCTGCCATGGTCCATACGTACGGGAGTTGACCTGGTGGACTTACCAGGTTTGAGCTTCGCCGGGTATCCAGGTCGCGTGAACTATCCGATGAGGCGACGCTGCAGCGCGACGGTGACCGCCTGGGTGCGGCTGGCCGCGCCGAGTTTGCCGAGCACATTGCCGACGTGGAAGTTCACGGTCGAACGCGATAGCACCAGGCGCTCCGCAATCTGAGCATTACTGATGCCTTCGACCATCAATGCCAATACCTGGCGTTCTCGCTGCGTCAACCCATCACCAGGTGAAGCTGGCGCTGCCGCTTGCCGGACGAGGGCTTGCGTCGCCTCCGGCGCAAGTGTCGGGCGACCAGCCTTGGCGGCTCGGATGGCGTCGCCCAGCCCGGTCACGCCCACATCTTTGAGGAGATAACCGATAGCACCCGCGCGGAGCGCTTGCGCCACCAGCTCGTCTTCATGGGAACTGGTAAGCGCAATCACCTGGATGTGCGGATACGCTTGCCGAATTGCACGTGTGGCAGCGATGCCATCCAGGCCCGGCATCCTCAGATCCATCAAAACAACATCTGCCTGGGTCTGCTCGCACAGGCGGATCGCCTCGGCGCCCGTGGCGGCTTCTCCCACCAACTCCAGGTCTCGAGCGCCGCGTAGGAACGTCGCAAGCCCACGACGGACCATGAGGTGGTCGTCAACGACCATGACGCGAATGCGCTCGTTCACTGCATCCGCCTACGCGTTTGGCGCATCGTTCCAGACGACTCGCACGTCAGTCCCGCTGCCGGGTCGGCCACGAATCGAAAGCAGACCACCGATCGCTTCCACTCGTTCGCGCATGATGCGCAGTCCCAGGTGGCCTGCCGGAATGGAGGCTGGGTCGAAGCCATGGCCATCGTCGGACACCGACAGTTCCACACCCACGGATCGTCTGACCAGGTGAACACGCGCATGCTCCGCGTCTGCATGTTTGACGATATTGCTCAGCGATTCCTGGGCGACGCGGTAGAGCACCACTTGCGCTTCCGGAGTGATCCGGCGATCGCCCTCGACGGTCACGACTACCTCGAGCTGCGGTGCACGCGCGGTGGCGGCCTGCGCGAGCTGCTGCAGGAGCTCCCGAAGATCCACCTCCGTCAGAGCGGCCGGGCGGAGCTCTACCAAGACAGTCCGCATTTCGGCCAGGGCTCCCCAGGTGAGCCGCTGCAACTCCTGCAAACACTGTTGACCCTCCGCCGGATCGGCGGCCCATATGCTGGGCAGTGCCTGAGCGTTCAGTCCCGCCGCGAATAGAGTCTGGGTCACGGCGTCATGAAGCTCTCGAGCAAGGCGCTGGCGCTCCTCGAGGGTCGCCGTGTACTGGGCTTGCTGATACTGTCGGGCGTTGGCGATCGCAACCGCGGCGCGTTGTGCGAGCGCCAGCAACAGACGTTCCTCCGCCCCGGTGAAGGTGCGTGGGTGGCAGTAGTTGACGCCGAAAACCCCGAAAATCTCTCCATCTACCTGGATCGGTACATGTAAGAGCGAGCAAATCCCCTCTGGATCCGTGATTGCGTGCACGACACGAGGGTCCGATCTCGCGTCCTGCACCGAGATTGGTCGTCCCGTGAGCGCGACCCGGCCAGTGATCCCCTCGCCCAGGGCGTGCGACATTCGAGCCACCGAGTCGGAGCGAAAGCCGCGCGTCGCGCCTGGGACGAGGCGGGTGCGCCGCTCGTCCCAAACCAGGACGGTGGTCTTGTCGGCTTCCAGAATATCCGTCGCCAGATCGACGAGCGCCTGCAGCACGTCGTCCAGTCGAAGTGAACGATGCAACGTCTCGTCCGCCTCGTAAAGGGCTTCCAGCTCCTTCAGGCGCCGGGCAGCTTCGGCTCGCAGTTCGACGCGCTCGCTCACGTCACGGATAATGGCAAGGACGAACGGGCCAGTGATGGCAGCGTCGCGGATCGGGTTCAGTGAGAGTTCGACCGTGATTTCCTCGCCCGATTTGCGAAGGGCAGGCACTTCCACGACGGTGCCGGCGTCCAGGATGGCGCCGTGCCCGGTCAGGAGATAGCGCGCCAGGCCGGCTCGATGGCCGGACTTGAGGTGTTCGGGAACAAGCACCTCGACGGATAGCCCGGCCGCTTCGGCTACCGAGTAACCAAACATCTTTTCGGCGGCTGGGTTCCACAGCACAATCTGTCCGCTCGCGGCGTCGGCGACCACGACCGCGTCGCGGACGTGCTCGAACAGGCGACCGATCCCGAGATCGTTGGGAGAAAGCGCTCGAATGCCTGCACTCTCGGACATGTGACGTCCCCGCCGAAGTCAGGCGCAGTCTACATCCCCGGCCAGCCTGACGATGTCACGCGTTCAATGGCTGGCTGCGCGCGGGGAATGTCGCGTTAGAGTTGCGCGGCGTCCCTGGCTGCCTGGAGCGCCGCCGTGTAGTCGGGCTCGGTCATCTGGTCGGCGATGTACTCGACATGAACCAGGCGCTCAGCGCGGTTTACGACGAAAACTGCCCGTTGAAGCAGCCGCCACTCTTTGATGAGGACACCGTAAGCGCGCCCAAACTCGTCATCTTTGTGCGCCGACAGCGCCTGGTGGCCAACGCCCGTTGCCCCGCACCAGCGTGCCTGAGCGAATGGCAGGTCCATGCTAATTGTATAGAGGTTCACGTCGGCCGGTAAGTCCGCTCGCAGCGCATCCCAGCGGCGCGTCTCCACGTCGCACACAGGCGTATCGAGCGAGTTCACAACGTTGAGCAGGCGGACGCTTCCCACCGTATCGGTTAGCTGCACAGTGCGCACGGCGCCACTCGTGGCGTCGAGCATTTCAAGCACAAACTCGGGCGCCTGCTCGCCAACCTCGAGCGGCCGGCCAACAACCGTCAATTGCTCGCCAAGTTCGTACGCGGCACCGGGGCGCTCGTCTGTGCGTGGCATGGGTGGAGTGTATGCGGCTTCGGTATGCCTCGCGCTCAACGCCTGAGCCCGTCGCAGAGACGGGCTCGGGCGTTGGAGATTACGAGAGGTGGTAGGCGACCCAACACTCCGCGTTGCCGTTGTAGCCCATGTTGAGCGGCTT